>CAIMWS010000221.1 GCA_903845125.1 uncultured Verrucomicrobiota bacterium | reverse complement strand
CCTGGTGGTGCTGGTGCTGGGTGGGCTGGGGGTTTTGGCCGGACTCTGGCAGGATAGCCGCCAGTTGGGCTTTTCCTACCTGACGGCGTTCATGTTCTTTTTGAGTTTTTGCCTGGGATCGATGTTCCTGGTGATCATGCATCATTTATTTGACGCCAGTTGGTCGGTGCCCTTCCGGCGGATACTGGAGCACTTGGCGTTTCTGGCACCCTGGCTGGCGGTGCTATTCGTGCCGATCCTTTGCCTTTCGCCCAAGCTGTATGCGTGGATGAGTGCCGCAGTCCCCGACCATGCCCTGCATGCCAAGGCCGGTTTTTTGAACAAGCCGTTTTTTTACCTGCGGGTTCTCTTTTATTTCGGGACTTGGATTTATTTATCCGAGCGGCTGCGTTTCTGGTCCCTCCGCCAGGATTTGACGGGCGACGCCGATTGCACCCACCGGATGAGGCGCTTTTCAGCAGTGGGCATTTTTCTCTTCGCCTTCACCCTGACCATGGCGGCCATCGATTGGGTCAAATCTCTGCAGCATCAGTGGTTTTCCACCATGTTCGGTGTTTATTACTTCGCGGGCAGTGTCTGGGTGCTGATCGCCACGGTTTATGTTCTAGGCCTGGTTTTCCGCAGAACCGGGGCGCTCAAGCAGGTGTTATTTCCGACCCATTTTTATTACCTCGGGACCATGCTGCTGGCCTTCACGGTGTTCTATTCCTACATTCATTTTTCCCAGTATTTCATCATCTGGAACGCCAACCTGCCGGAGGAAACCTTCTGGTATGTGGCGCGGGAAAAAGGCAGCTGGTATGACATTGGCCTGTTGATCATCTTTGGGCATTTTTTGCTACCCTTCCTCGCCCTGCTGCGGATCGATGCCAAGCTGAACATTTTGGTGATGGCGCCGCTGGCGGCATGGAGCTGGTTGATGCATTACCTGGATATGTCTTTCGCCATCAAACCGGTTTTGAATCCGGATGGGTTCAGCCTGCACTGGATGGATATTGCCTGCTGGGCCTTTATCGGCGGTTCTCTGGCTTTCGCGTTCCTGCGCTTTTGGGAAAGCCATCCGCCTTTTCCGGTCCGGGATCCGCGCCTGAAAGAGTCGCTGACTGAGCATGAAATTCCTCCGGCGGGCGAGAGCGGGACAGTCCAGGAAGGAGGCCACTGATGAATCACAACGAAAATGCCAGAACCACTGTGGCGGTTTATTTTTTGGGGATTTTGGGCACCTTCATGGTGCTGGCGGCATTGGTGTGGACGATGTATCACTATACGCGTCCACCCGGCATTGACCTCGCCCGCGCCGCCGAGCGCCGGAAGAACCTGCAGGATGTGACGGCCCAATCCAAGGAGCAATTGGAAACCTATGGCTGGGTGGATAAGGCGCGCGGCATTGTCCGCCTCCCTTTGGATCGGGCCATGGAACTGGCACTGCGTGATTGGCAAAATCCAGCGGCAGCCAAGTCCAACTTGCTGGTGCGTTTGCAAAAAGCCACCTCACCACCGCCCAATCCATACGAATAGGAGGTTTGCATGATCTTGCTCTGGATACTGTTTTTGGGAGGTTTTGTCGTTTTGCCAGGCTCGGCCTTGCTGGCCATGCGCTGGGCCATTCGGAATGGGGAATTCCGCGACTTCAAGAAGGCCTCTTTGCTGGTTTTTGACGAGGAGGAGCCTGTGGGGTTGGTGACGGACTCCTTTCCCACCGGTAAAATTGTTTTGAACACGGGGCCGAGCCCCGCCACCCATGGGGTGAGCCAGCCATGAGTTCCACTCCCTCAACATCGCTGCTCAAGGCGCTATCGCCTTCGGACCACGACGAGGATCTGGTGCAGCGGAAGGCCCTGCTGGCCGAAATCGACGCCTCCTGCCGGTTGCCGGTGCTGCTGTTTTTTATCTGCGGCACTTTGTGGCTGCTGGTGGGAACCTTGTTTGCGCTGATCACCTCCTGGAAAATGCACCATCCGGATTTGCTGGGCAATATAGCCTGGCTGACCTTTGGGCGGGTGCGCCCGGTGCATTTGAACACGGTTATTTTCGGGTTTGCCTCGGAGGTGGCCATCGGGGTATCGCTCTGGCTCATGTGCCGCTTGTGCCGGGTGACCTTGATGCACAAATGGATCATTATCATGGCGGCGGTATTTTGGAACGTGGGTGTGGTGGTGGGGGTGCTGGGCATTCTGGCAGGTGACAATACGGGTATTGAATGGCTGGAGTTTCCCCCGTATGCCTCCCCCATCTTGTTTTTTTCCTACGCGCTGATCGCCGTGTGGGGCATCATCACTTTCCGCTTCCGGCGGGAGAAGCACCTTTACGTGTCCCAGTGGTATTTGCTCGCGGCCCTGCTGTGGTTTCCCTGGCTATACTCTTCGGCCAACATCATGCTGATCATGGATCCCGTGCGCGGGACGGTGCAATCCGCGGTCAACTGGTGGTTCGCTCATAATGTGCTGGGCTTGTGGTTCACGCCGATCGGCCTCGCGGCCATCTACTACTTCATTCCCAAAGTCACGGGCAAACCGATTCATAGTTATTATCTTTCCGCGCTGGGATTCTGGTCCCTGGCGCTTTTTTATAATTGGAATGGCGGCCACCACCTGGTGGGGGGGCCGATGCCGGCCTGGCTGGTGACGGTCAGCATTGTGGCCAGCGTCATGATGACGATTCCGGTGGTGACAGTTGGGATCAACCACCACCTCACCATGAAGGGCAGTTTTCATATGTTGCGGCATAGTCCCACGCTCCGGTTCATGGTCTTTGGCGGGATGAATTACACAGTGGCCAGCCTGCATGGGGTGTTGAGCGCCTTGCGGTCAGTGAGTGAAGTGACCCATTTCACCCACCATACCATTTCCCACGCCCATACTGGCATGTATGCGTTTTTCACGATGGTGATGTTCGGATCCATGTATTACATCATCCCGCGGCTCACTTTGCGGGAGTGGCCATCGGCCATGTTGATCCGCGTTCATTTCTGGTTCACTGCCCTGGGTATAATCCTTTATATGGGGCCCTTGACCCTGGGGGGGATCCTGCAAGGTTATGCCATGTTGAACCCCGATGTGCCATTCCTTGATGTAGTTAAGCTCACGGTTCCTTACCTGAAGATACGGACCGTGGCGGGAATCATTATAGCCATTGGACACACGGCCTTTTTCATCAACCTCACCTGGATCATCCTCCGCCAGTTACAGCCTTATCGCCAGCCCACGCGAATGATCATTGCCGCCACCCGGAACGCGATCAACCCCGCCTTGCCATGAATTACGGCCCACTCTTGTTTTTTGGCATTTTTTTAACCATAGCCAGTTCCTGGTGCGGCTTGGTTTTGATTCCGCAGCTGCAATTCGGCGGTCAGCAGGCGGTGAAGCTGGAATCCGGTGAACAATATCCGCCGGTGCGACCCGGCGGCGCCCAGCGGGGAGAGGCGGTTTATCGCGCCAACGGCTGCATTTACTGCCACAGCCAGCAGGTTCGCGCGGCCGAGTTCGGCGCCGATATCAAGCGCAACTGGGGCACCCGCCGCACCGTGGCCTTGGACTACATCCGCGATAAGCCAGTAATGCTGGGCACGATGCGCACCGGGCCGGACCTTTCCAACATTGGCGTGCGCAATCCCAGCCGCTCCTGGCAGTTAACGCACCTATTTAATCCGCAAAGCACTTCGGCGGGATCCGTCATGCCACCTTTCGGATTCTTGTTTGAGACCCGGAAAGCCGGCCAGCGGCCAGCGCCCGATGCGCTGCAATTGCCGGCCCCGTTTAATCCGCCTCCGGGGTTTGAAGTGGTTCCCACTCAGGCCGCCAACGACTTGGTGGATTACCTGCTCAGTTTGAAGGCTAATGTTCCGCTGCCCGAAGCGAAATGAGTTTCGATTCCTCAAATCCCCAAGATCCGGCACCGGGCGCGATCGCCCGGCAAGCCGCGCCGTCAAGCGCCTTCAGTTTACCGGATGATTTGCCTCCCGCCATCCAGCGGGAGCGCCCGGAACCACTGGAAGGCAACCATCCGATGTCCTTGTTGTTCGTCACTTTCGTGGCGGTCTTGTTTTTTTGGGGTGGTTTTTATTTGCAACGGTTCAGCGGCGGATACCAACCCTTCAGCTATAACGAAAATACCTTGGGCGGGGGGGCAACCAATGCGCCGGCCAAACCTTTGGATCCTTTTGCTGAAGGCAAGCGGTTGTTCGTGGATACCTGTGCCAAGTGCCATCAAGCCGATGGCCAGGGATTGGCAGGGCAATATCCGCCGTTGGCCGGTTCCGAATGGGTCAAAGCCGAAGGCGCGGCGCGGATCATCCGCATCGTGTTGGATGGATTGCAGGGTCCGATCAAGGTCAAAGGAGCGGATTTCAACAATCAAATGGTTCCCTGGCGCGATGTTTTGACCGATCAGCAGATTGCTTCGGTGATCACTTATGTGCGGGGCGAGAAAGGGTGGGGCAACAACGCTTCAGCGATTTCGGCGGAACAGGTGGCCGCCGTGCGCCAAAAAACCAAAACACGGCCCGCCACTGGATCCTGGACGGCGGGGGAACTGCTGAAAATACCCGAAATCGAAGCGGATATGCCGTCCGGAACTAACGCGCCTCCTGCTGGCGCCACTAATTCCGTTTCCACGAATTTGCCCGCCGCCAAATAACGGCCTCAGCCGTGTCCAGGCAATTGGGGCAATAATGCTAAATCGGTGTTTTTGGGCAAGACGCTCGTTATTCACCGCTGGCAGTACTTTTAAGAAAAGCCCACAGATCGCTCTTGTCTGGCGCCCAATAGGCGCGGCAACAAATCCAGAAACCCAGCCAGGAGGCTTTCAGGATCCGACCGCTTGAATTGCTGCGGGGCGAGGTACTGTTTTTTGACGTGGCGGGCCGGAAAGGCCGAGGATAAGACTGGCGCCCCAGTGAATGGAACATCCACCGGGGCGGCCAGGGAAGATTCACTTAATTCAATTTCTTGATTTCAATGTTGCGGAACATCACAGGATCGCTGTGGCCCGCGAAGCCGAAATAGCCGCTGGTACGGTTTTTGCCAGGATGGGCGCTGTTGGCCATGTAGGAGTTCACTTTGCTCACGTCGGCGTCGACGGTGACGGTACCGTTCAATTCCACTTTGATGTGCGAGCCTTTAACGGTGACTTCCTCGTAATTCCACTGGCCCACGGGCCGTTGATAGCCGCGACGGGCCGCGACGATGCCATAAATGGAGCCGTGGTATTGGCGGGGATCCAAGGTGGCGTATTGGCTGGCGTCGTCGTCCAGCACCTGCAGTTCGCACATGCCGGCGTAGGCGGTGTCGCCCTGGCCGGGGTAGCGGATGGCCAGGCCGTTGTTGCCGCCCGGGGGCAGTTTGAATTCGAGGCGGACGATGAAGTCGGCATACTCTTCCTTGGTAAAGATGGTGCCGCCTTTTCCGGGCTTGCAGACGATGGCTCCGTCCTGCACCTCGTAATTATCGATGGGGCCGGCCCATCCCTCAAAATCACGGCCGTTGAAAACCGGGGTGAATCCGGCGCCGCTCTTTTGGCGCAAAGTCTTATTGGCCTCCTCCGCGGAGATCTCGCGGACAAACAGGTTTCGCCAACTGATCTCGCCGCCGTGGGTTTGCAGTTGGACGGGGCCTTTGGCCGGAATGGCCAATTTGCGATCGAAGTAATTCTCCATGGTGGCGTGGTCCACCACCAACTTGTCGTTCAGATAGACGGTCGTGCGGGCGCCCAGTTGGCAGATGTGGAAATGATTCCATTCGCCAAAAGGCTTGTCGGCCAGCACCAGCGGATCCTTGCCGGGGGCGCCGGGGCTGTTGTTCCACAAGCCGCCGGAGCCTTTGTTGGCGCCGATGTTGAATTTGGCTTCCTCGGTATAATCCCAAATCTGCACCTGCGGTATGCCACGCAGGTAGATGCCGCTGTCGGCTTTCGGCACCGTCTTGTAGTCGATCATCAATTCGATATCACCATAATTTTTGTCGGTGGTCAGATACAGGCCATTGCCGTCATTGATCAGGATGCCGGCCTCGGCGCGCCAATGTTTCTGGATATCATCGAGGCTGGAGGTCCGTTTCTTGGAGAATTCATCCTGGCTCATGGCCATGTATTTGCGGGGATCCTCGGTTGAGGCGCCCCACCATCCGGCAAGGTCTTTGCCATTGAAAAGAGCGGTAAAGCCAGCGGGAGGATCCGCCTGGGCCGCCGTTAATGATAATGGGATTAAGGCCGAGGCGGAAATCGCGCCCAGCGCTAATGATGCAAGTTTTGATGTCAACATGGGTTTATTTAACGACGTCTCGGGAAACCCGCAATAGGGAAATTGACGAGGACGCCCCGATTAGGGCGCGCTCGGCTGCCGAAGCAGGCCTAAAAGCACCGGAACCAACTGCGCGGGAGTGATCCCGGAGAGGCATCGGTTATCGGCCGGACATTGGCGCAAAAAACAGGGCGCACAGGCTGGGGTGTGGCGGATGATCCGGTGGTGGGGATCGTTGGGCAAACCCGGGCCGGTCAACTCTGGGGAGGTGCTGCCGAAAATGGCCGCCACGGGCGTGCCAACGGCGGCCGCCACATGCATGGGACCGGTATCGTTGGTGATCAGGAGGCGGCATTTTTTCAGCACGGCGCAGAGTTCCCGCAGGGTGGTGCGGCCGGCCAGGTTGAGCAGGTGCGGCGGGTGGGTGGAGTTACGAGCCAAGCCTTCCCGAAAGGCGCGCTCGATCCGGGCGCAGAGTTCCGCATCGCCCCCCCCACCCAGGAGCAGCCAACCGCAGGCGGTCTGGGCGGCCACCATGCTCATAGTCTCCGCGAAGCGTTCCCAAGGCCAGCGTTTGGCGGGGCCGTATTCCGCTCCGGGATTGATGCCGAGCCAGGAGATGGCTGGATCAGCAGCAAAGCCGAATTTCTTGTTGCAGGCTTCGATTTCTTCGGTGCCCACCTCAATCCGCGGTGCCAAAGGTTCCGGATTGGCTCCCAAAGCGGCCACCAAGTGAAGGTAGTGATAAAGATGGTGCGCCTTTTCGGGGACCACCGGCCTGGCTCCGGCCTGGTTCCGGCTCAGCAACCGGCGGATTTGGCCGGGAGTTTTTTTGGCCATGGGATGGAACGCCGCCGGCCGGGGCACGGGGTGGGACAGCAACCAGGTGCGCCAGGGGTGCGCATAGCCTAAGCGGCGGGGGATGCGCGCCAGCCAGACCTCCAAGGCGGAGCGGGGCGAGTTGGGGAATAAAACAGCCAGGTCAAAGCTTTGGGTTTTCAACCGGCGGGAGGCGGCCCATAAGCTGTCGCGGGGGACCAGGGGAATCACCTCGTCGAGGGCGGGATGCCGGAGGTAAAGATCCGCGAGCTTGGCCGGTGTGGCCAAAACGAGCCTTGCTTGCGGGCAGGCCTCGCGCAGGCGAAGCAGGGCAGTGGTGGTCATGATCGCATCCCCGAGCCAGTTAACACCCCGGATGAGGATTCGGGAGATGCCATCTAGGTCCGGTTTCATGGGCTGGAAATGGCCGGTGAGCCAGTGCCCATCCCGGGAGCCACCGGGTTATGGTGGCGCCAGGAGGTTTTCCAGCGGCGGTGAACCCAAAACCAATTGGCTGGATCGCGCCGGATGGCGGCTTCATAGGCGCGGTTGATTTCGGCACAAACCTCCTCCACCGGACGCAGATGCCCCTCGTGGCGGACGGGGATTTCCGGGCTGATCTCGATCTGCCAGCGGCCCACCGCAAGCCGGTGGCAGATGGCGATGTGCAACGGGGCGTGGTAACGCTGCGCGAAGAGCACGGGCGCCGCGCTGGTGGAGCAGGTGCGGCCGAAGAAAGGCACCGGCAGCCCTTTGCCGCCCGCATGCTGGTCCACCAACAGGCCCAGCAGGAGGCGTTGCTGGTTGAGCGCCTGGCGCAAGGCCATTTTATCTCGGCGGCGTTCAAAAAAGAGGCAGCCGGATTTTAGGCGGAATTGCTGGATCAAGGCATCCAGGGCCGGGTGTGGCAAGGCGCGGTATGTGGTGGCGCATTGGAAACCGGGGACGGCCAGGCTCGTGTGGGCATACAGCTCGAAATTTCCGAAATGTCCGATCGCAACCACGGCGTTGTGGTCGCCAGGCAGGTGCCGGGCCAGATGCTCCGCGCCGGTCCATTCCACACAGGCGCGGATCTGCGCGGTGGAGAAAGAGGCGGTTTTAGCGGCCGAGGCAAAATTCTCTCCGATGCGCCGGAAATTCTCGCGGGCGATGGCCCGGATTTCCGCCGGGCTTTTCTCGGTGCCAAAACAGGCAGTGAGATTCTCCATGGCCACGCGCCGGTGGCGGGGATCGAGCCAGTAGGCCAGAGCGCCGCAGGCGCGGCCGAGTCTGGCCACCAGTTGCATGGGCAGGATTTGCAGGCCGGCCAGGAGCAGACGGGCGATCCAGTAGAGCGGGGAAAACATGGCTTAACGGAAGCAGATTTGGCGCACGCAATCGTGGAAATCACTGGCGCCACTGATGATCTGGATCTCCACGCGCATGAAATAGATGCGGAGATCCCGGCGGTCGAGACGGGGGAAACGCACGGCGTCTTTCTGGGTGGTTATGATGAAGCGGGCCTGGCGTTTTTTGCTGCGGTTGATGGCGTTGAGCACCTCCTGCTGGGTGAACCGGTGGTGGTCGGCAAAGCGCTTGGTATAAACCAGTTCGGCGCCGAGCTTGCTCAAGCTTTCCTCGAAGCTCTCCGGCTGGGCTATGCCGCTGAGCGCGGCCACTTTCTGGCCGACCAATTCGTTGAGTTCATGCCGGTCCCCGGTGAAAATATCCTCCAGGTAAAGGGGGTGGTGGATGCATTCAATGATGCCCGCATGGGGATTCAACTGGGTGATCTGGGCCCGCAACGCGGCGGTGTTTCCGTTGCTCTTGGTGATGAAAATGGTATTGGCCCGGGCCAGGTGCGAAGGAGGCTCCCGCAAGGTGCCCCGCGGCAGCAAGTGCTGGTTGCCGAACGGTTCCTGGCAATCAATCAAGACGATGTCCCGGCGGCGGCCCCGCAACTTCCAATACTGAAAACCGTCGTCCAGCAGCAGGGTATCGCAGCCGAATTTTTCAATGGCATAACGGCCGCTTTTAACGCGATCCTTATCAACCAGCACGACCACTTCTTTCAGGTTGGAGGCCAGCATGAAAGGCTCATCCCCGGCCGATTCGGAATCCAGCAGCAGGGATTTACCATCGGAAACCACCCGCGGCGGGGTAGTCTCTTCGCGGAGCAGGAACTTCTTCCATAAGCGCTTCCAAAGCGGGGGTGGCTTGGAGCGATAGCCGCGTGAAAGGATGGCCACTTTGCGCCCTTGGTTTTGGAGTTCGCGGGCGAATTTTTCCACCACCGGGGTTTTGCCCGTCCCACCCACGGTAAGATTGCCTATGGCAATAACTTGCACACCCAGCGTGGAGTCACGCAGGATTCTGACATTGTACAGGAAACGGCGGACTTTGATGGCGACGGCAAAGATTTTGCTCAGGAGGAACAATCCGGCGCGCAGTAACGCAGCCCTTTTTCCCCGCCGCTCCTCAAAGATCACCTCCAGGACAAAAGTCTCAAGGTTTTCTATCCAGGCACGAAATTGTTCGCGCATTCTGGGGCACTTTGCCTGCGGTGGCGCCCAAGAGCAAGCGGCGAATGGGCGGGCTTTAGTTTTGACCAGCGAGGCGCCTCTGGCATAATGAAGGAGCTATATTCGACCGATCATGATGAGAATATTGGTTTTTTGTTGGATTTTGTTCCTGGCTGCCGGCCGGTTAATCGCGGCTGAGGCCGGCCTCGACGGCACCCAATTCGAAGCCGCTGCCAAGGCGTTTCAGGACGGCTTTTATGATCGGGCGGCCCGGGAACTGGACGAGTTCGCCGCGCAACATCCGGATTCCGCACGCCTGCCGGAAGCCATCCTGATGCAGGCCCAAACCCGCTATTTCCTGGGGCAATTTGAGACGGCCATCAACCTGTTGAATGCCAATTATGCAGCTGCCGGAAAATGGGCGGATCAGTACCGCCTGTGGATGGGTGAGTGCCAATTGAAAAACGGCAATCCCGCGGCGGCGGCCGCCCTGTATGCCCAATTGCTGGCTGATTTCCCGACCTCCACCCTGCGTACCCGGGCCTGTTATTCGGAAGCCTATTCGTGGTTCAAGCTGGGCAACTCCTCGAATGCCGTGGAACGGTTGGTTCGGACCAATGGGGCGTTTCAAAAAATGGCGCTCAAACAGCCGGAAGATGAATATATCCAGCGCGGTTTTCTCCTGCTGGCCGAAGCCTGTCTGGCGCAAAAACAATATCGCACCGCCGAGACGGTGCTCCAAGACCTGGCGGCCCGTAAACTGCCTCCCCAACTGGCTTGGGAGCGGCTTTTCCTCCTCGCTAGTGTGCAATTGGCCGACCAGCGCGCCGCCGCCGCCGCCGCGGGATTGACTAATTTGCTGACCGCCGCCACCGCGGCGGGGTCCCCGGTTTCCCGCGCCAAGACCATCCTTTTGCAGGGGCAAATCTGGGTGGCATTAAACGATGCCGTCCGCGCCCGGCAAATTTACGAACAAAATTTGGCGGACCTCCCCGTCGCCGAGCGCCGCGAGGCCATTTGGCGGCTGATCAACCTGAATTTAAAAACGGCTAATGCCACCGGGGCGATCCAATACCTGGAGTTATTCATAAAAAGTTTCCCCCAGGATCCGGAGCAAGACCGGGCCCGCATCAATCTGGGGGAATTACGCTTGAATGAGCATGGCCTGATGAAAGCGGGGTTGCCCGCCGGCATCAACCTCACCAATTTGAACCAGGGCCCGCTGTGGCAGGCGCTGACCAACCTCGATTTTGTGATCACTAATCTGCCGCAGAGCGGGCTGCTCGGCCAGGCATATTACCACCGGGGTTGGTGCTGCTGGGAAGCCCGCCAATGGAAGGAATCGGCGGCGGCTTTCGCGGAAGCGGTGCAAAAACTGCGAACTTCACCCATGCACGCCCTGGCACGGATGAAATTAGCGGATGCCTCGTTTGAACAGGGCGAAGCCACGAACGCCTTGCGGCATTACCAGCTATTCCTGGCGCAATACGGCAGCCAGGCATCAACCCCATCCAATTGGCTGGAACATGCTTTGTACCAGGTGACCAAGGCCAGCATAGCCACCAGCGACACGGTGGCACTCGAAACCGCGCTGGACCAGCTGCTGACGCAATATCCAACCAGTTCCAATTGCCCACCCGCGCTCCTGCAAGCGGGTCAGGCCTATGCGAAGCTCGGCCAAATGGAGCAGGCGCGCAGCAAGTACGCTGAATTGCTCAATCGCTATCCTCATTGCGACTTGATCCCGGAAAACCGGCTGGCCATTGCCCGCAGCTTCATCCGGGAATCCAAATGGGCCGAGGCTGCCAAAATCCTCGACCACTGGGTGACGCTTTACACCAATCACACCGCATTGCCGAAAGTCGAGTTTGACCGGGCTTGGATTCAGGATCAGGCCGGCCGGGAGACCAATGCGTTGGTTTTGTTCACCAATTACGTCACCCGGTTTCCCCAAAGCCAGCTGGCTCCGGCGGCCCAGCTTTGGGTGGGAGATTTTTTTTACAACCAGGGCCAGTTTGCGGAAGCGGAACAACGCTACCAGGCCCTGTATGAAAACAAGGAATGGCGGACTCACCCACTCGCGGCGCGGGCACGGTTGGCTGCTGGCCGGGCCGCTTTTGCCCGCCAGGGCTACAACAACGCCCATAAATACTTCACCGAATTGATCAACCTGCTGATCACCGACACCAACAGCTCCCAAGCCCTGCTATCCGAAGCTTACCTGGCTTTTGGGGATACCTTGATCGCCCTGACCTCGGCGGATTTGCCGGCGCTCAACTCGAGCACTCAGTATGGAAAGGCCATTGTGGCATTTGGCAAAGTGCCGGAGGGAGATCCGCTGGCTCCCAGAGCTTGGGGACGGTTGGCCGATTGTTATTTCCAGCTCGCAGCCCGGGAACCGGCCCGTTACGAACAGGCCACCAATTATTACCTTAAAATAATTGAATCGCCGCTGGCCGATATCGAATGCCGCAGCAACGCCGAGGTGGGTTTGGGCGCCGTCCTGGAAAAATTGGCCGATCGCTCCCCGACCGAAAAGACGGCTTGTATGCAGGGCGCCTTGAGCCATTACCTCAATGTAGTGTATGAAAAAAACCTGCGCGACGGTGAGCAATCCAATGCTTTTTGGAAGGCCCGGGCAGGCTTGGCTGCCGGACTTATCCTGGAACTGAACCAACAGTGGAAAGAAGCGGTTGAATTATACAGCCGTTTGCTCGCCGAACTGCCCGGTGGCCTGCGGGCCAGCCTCCAGCGCCGCCTCGATGCCGCGTTGAAGAAAAGATAAGGCCTCCAGGTCCGTTCCGCCCTGGCAGAAGGCTCGCTGCAGGCCTGTCGCTTGACAGCTCATCGCCCCGGGATTAGGTTAAGATAGATGAATAAAACTGATAGTCTGAATCAAGTTGCAACGGTGACCATTACCCCGGCCGCGGAGCGGGAAATTCAATCCATCCGCACCTCAGACCCGGAAACCAATGGCAAATCCCTGCGGCTTTACGTGGAAGGTGGTTGTTGTTCTGGAATGAGTTATGGCATGGTTTTTGATGACCAGCAGAGCGATGATGTGATTCAGCACTGTAATGGATTTTCGATTCTCATGGATCCTGACAGCTTGGAACATTTGCATGGGGCTATCATTGATTATGGGACTGGCCCTGAAGGATCCGGTTTCCGTATATCAAACCCCAAGTCATGCCAAGGGTGCGATTGCGGTCACGCTTACGAGACCTGAGAATTCCCGCGAGTTCGCAGGCCTTAAAATGCCGTTGCGTGCGATGCGCAACGGCTTTTTTATGAAAACCAAGGGTTTGAAGGTTTAACCGGCCCAACGGTATTCCAACCTTTTCCTGCCGGATTCTTTGCCATTAGGCACTTGCGGTTACCCGTGGCCCCCCGTAGAATTTCAGTAAATCGCCGCGCAGCAACCCTGGGTCCTTGATCGGGGGCAGGGCCGCTTCAGGTAGCAGGCAAAACTCGGGATGGGAGAGGGTCGCCATTCACCTGGGTGGCGGGGCACAAAAAATGGCATGCAACCAATTACAAAATTTCAGGTAGTGATCAGCGCTCTTTTAAGGCTGTCGCTGGCTGGCCCCTTGTTTTTGTCCACCACGACGTTGGCGGAGGAATGGGAATTGGCACGGGATGGCGCCAGCCGCTACCGGATTGTCATCCCCGCCGCCGCTTCGGAAAAGGAAACGGAGGCCGCCACGGAATTGCAGGCTTTCATCCGGCAGGTCTCGCAAGCGGAACTGCCGATTATCAACGATGACCAACCGCCTGCGGAATATGAAATCGTCCTGGGGGCGAGCCGCCGTTTGCGTGGCCTGAAGATATCTGCTGGCACCGAAGCCTTGGGTGAAGAAGGTTTCACAATCCAGACGGTGGGCAACCGGTTGGTGATTACAGGGGGGACGGACCAGGGCACCTGTTATGGGGTTTATGCCTTTTTGGAGGATTATCTCGGCTGCCGCTGGCTAAGCTCAAAAGTGAGTCAGATTCCCAAACGGAATCATATTATGCTGGGCCAAATCCTGGACACTCAAAAACCAGCGCTTGCCTATCGTGAGGTTTATTATAGCGATGCCATGGATGCCCGGTTTGCCAGGCGGAATAAACTCAACGGAAACGCCAGCATCATTCAAGATGGCCGGCTCCGGCGGGAGCAGCATCGCGGTTGGGGCTATTGGTGCCACACTTTCGGAACCCATGTGCCGGCGGCGAAATATTTCCAATCGCACCCCGAATATTTCGCCTTGGTGGATGGCCGGCGCCGTACGGATAAACAGCTATGTCTGACGCATCCGGAGGTTCTCGCCCTCGTGGTGGCTGATTTACGCCAGCGGATGCAGAAAAATCCCGAAGCCCATTATTGGTCGGTGAGCCAAAATGACACGGGCGGAAATTGCCAGTGTCCGGCTTGCCAAGCCATTGATGTCCGGGAAGGAACCCCGATGGGTTCGCTGCTGGAGTTCATCAACCGTGTGGCGGCGGAATTCCCGGAAAAAACCATTTCCACCTTGTCCTACCAATATAGCCGTCGGCCGCCCAAGAATTTGCGGCCTGCCACCAATGTTCTAATCATGCTTTGCAGCATTGAGTGTGACCGCCGGCAGCCCATCGCCTTGGAACCCAGTTCCGCTTCGTTCCGCGAAGACGTGGTAAATTGGTCGAAAATCTGCAACCAGGTTTTCGTTTGGGATTACGTGGTTCAATTCAGCCACTTGGTCAGCCCATTTCCGAACCTGCGGATTTTGCAACCGGATATTCAATTCTTTGTCAACAACCACGCTCGCGGAGTGTTTTCGCAAGGCAACCGGGAGGCACACGGGGAGTGGGCCGAATTGAGGGCTTACCTGCTGGCAAAGTTGCTTTGGAATCCCACCTGCAACGTGGATCGGATCATTAACGATTTCCTGAAAGGCTTTTATGGGGCCGCCGCCGGGCCCTTGCGCCAATGTATTGATCTGCAGCATGATGTTTTGGCCAAGTCGGGAGCCAGGCTGCAGATTTTTGGCGGTCCGGCGGACCATCGGCAAGGGTATCTATCGCGGGAATTGGTCCAGCGCTACCAACAACTGTTCGATGACGCGGAACAGCGCACGCAGGAGGATCCGGAATGCCTGGCCCGGGTGCAAATGGCCCGGTTGCCGCTATTTTATGTTCAGCTCCAACTTGGTTACGGCAGCGTGGATGACCGGTTGCGGGATGCCCAGCGCTTGTTTGCCACCGCGCAGCGCGCCGGATTGCTCATGTTCAACGAATGGAACCTGCCGGTGGAACGGTATCGCCAGCAGGTGATGGATCAGCTCCAAAAAGAAAAAGCGGTGTCGCTCACAAAATAATGAATACCTATCGCCGGTCGGTCCAATCGTTGGTTTTGGCCACAGCTTTGGCAGGAGCCACTGGCGCTTTGCCAGCAGCGGTAGCCTCCGTGCCGGCCCAGGTGCCGGCCTCCGGACCCGATTTGGTCTTGTGGCTGGATGCCCAGGATATCGATGGCCGAGGGAGGCTGGGAACCCCACTGGCCACCGGGGGAGGATTGGCCGCCTGGACCGATAAAAGCCAATACCACCATGATGCCCGGCAAGCCACGTTGGAAAAACAACCCACCTATCTTAAAGCGTCCGAGGGCGCCTTTCCAGTGGTGCATTTTGAGGCATCCCGGCGGCAGTGTTTTTCCGCCGGCCATTCGCCGGCGCTGGATTTGGAATCCATCACCGCCTATGTGGTGGCCCGGGTTGGGCATTCCGGAGGGGATATGTGGCTGTTCAGCAAAAACCAATGGGGACCGCCTTGGACCGGTTACGGCATTGCGGTAAGCGGCGATGCTCAAAAAGCCTGGCCACACTTGGGCCTTGCCTCCGGGGACCATGGGTATTTTCAATTTGGCGGGAGCCTGGGAGCGGGATTCCGGTTGGTCGAGTTGGTTTACGATGGACGGGATGCCCGCGGATTCATGGAAGCGGGCCTCGAGCGGCAGCAGACAGTGGCGGGACGGATAGCCGCCAACCAGGAGGTTTTGAACATCGGCGCCCTCGGAACCCAATTCCTACAGGGAGACATCGCCGAAATCCTCCTCTACCGGCGCGCCTTGGATGCGCGCGAGCGGGAACAAACACGTCGTTATTTGCTGGAAAAATACGATCTGCCGGTGACTTGGGTCGAACCCGGCGATTCACCGCAGGTTGTGGACTGGTTATTCCAAGCCGAGGGACAACCGTTGCTGCCGCGTGCCATCCGGGAAATTGGCTGGGCACGAGACCTGGCGACGCGCCTGGCCCGGAACCCCAAGACTCCCAACCTGAATGCTGAACTGGCGGTGCTCGATGCGCTGGAACAGCAAGCCCGGCAACTCGGCGGGAAGGCCGTGCGCGGGAAAGTTGGCAAAGAACTTTACCTGGCGGTTCGCCGGGCCAAACATGCCATCCTGCTAAAAAACCCAGCCGTGGATTTCCAGCAGTTACTTTTCATCGATCAACCTTACCCTCAAGGATCCGAATCCACCCACGAAGCGGTCCATCGCATGGGGATTATGGCCGTCCCGGGGGGACGCTTACTGGTATTGGACGGTTTGCATCCGGACCGTCCGGTTCGGGTTTTGCCAACTGGGCAGTCCGGCAGTTATTGGCGCCCGGAATTATCCTTCGACGCCCGGAAAGTGGTCTTTTGCTTCAAACCCCAGGATCAGAAAAGCTTTCATCTTTATGAGATCAACCTCGACGGCACCGGGTTAAGGCAGATCACGGACAGTGATTATGACGACATCGACCCGGTCTGCCTGCCCAGCGGGCAAATCCTGTTCACCACCACCCGGGGTAATACTTACGTTCGCTGCGGCCCATATATCTATTCCTATGTGCTGGCACGCTGTGATGCCGATGGCAGCAATCTCTATCTGCTGAGCATGAACAGCGAACCGGATTTTGTTCCCGCTTTGCTCAACGACGGGCGGGTGGTTTATTCGCGCTGGGAATATTCCGACAAGGATCAAAACCGGGTGCAAAGCCTGTGGACCACCCGCCAGGATGGAACCCAGACTGCGGTTTTTTGGGGAAACCAAAGCGTGTGGCCCGATCACCCCGCGGAGCCGCGGCCCATGCCCGGCAGCGGCCGGGTGATGTTCACCTCGGTGGGCCATCATGATTGGTTCCATGGGACCATCGGCATCATCGATCCGGACCAAGGTTCCAATTTTCCCCACGGTTTAACCCGGGTCACCTTTGATCAGCCATGGGCCGAAGTCGGCAATTCCCCGCTGGACCGCCCCTTTGCCTCTGACTTTCACTCCTCGGGGCGCTATAATGGCTACCTGGGGCCTTATCCACTTTCCGGGGAAGACTTCCTGGTGTCTGCCCGCGGGCCGTCAGACAAATTCCGCATTTACCTGATGGATGTGCATGGAAACCGCGAACTGATCCACGAGGGCACCCACAACGCCTGGTATGCCATGCCCATCCGGCCGCGCCCAGTGCCGCCCCACCACCCGGACTTGGTGGCCTGGCCGGGGACGGGCCAGGACCGGAAGCCGGCGCAGCCGGGGGTTTTTTATAGTGGCGATGTGCTGCAGGGAGTGCCGGAATTGCCACGCGGGGCGGTCAAGTATTTGCGCGTATTCCAGCAGGACGCCAAAACCTATTCCACCTGGCAAAAAGTCTTCGCTTACTCGGGCCCGGCCGTTTCCGCGGTGCAATCGGAAGCGGTCAAACGCATCGTCACCACGGTTCCGGTGGAGCCGGATGGCTCGGTTTATTTCGAGGCGCCCCCTGGCCAGGCCCTATTCTTTCAACTGCTGGACGCCCAGCAACGGGCGGTGCACACCATGCGATCTTTCACCGGCGTGCTGCCGGGCGAGCGCCGCGGTTGTGTTGGCTGCCACCGCATGCACAGCCTGGCTCCGCCAAATCAGGCCGGGCTGGCCGCGAAACATCCGCCCACGCCTTTGAGTCCGCCGCTGTGGGGTTCGGAAAGCATCAGCTACGAGCGGTTTGTGCAGCCCCTGCTGGACCGCCATTGCGGCCAGTGCCACCAGGGCGAGGGCCTGGCACGTGAAAAACTGGATCTGACCTTGCGCCCGGCTCAGGGCGCTTTCCAACTGTTCAAGGAGCCTTATTTGACGTTCCTGGGCCCGGCGGCCTGGCCGGAACCGGTTCCCAATCGGGGCCAAGCAGGGTGGGGAATTGCGGCGGCCATCCCTGTTTACGGCCTGAAACCGGAAGACGTTTATCCACAAGATCCCGGCACTGATGGCCCCTCAACCATTCACCGGTCGTTAAGACCGTTGCGCTACCTTTCCCCCCGCAGCCATCTAGTCGATCTGGCTGGCAGCGGAAAACATTATGACGTGCGCATGGCACCGGGCGAATTGCTCCGCCTCATTGCCTGGGTGGATGCCAATTGCCCATTCCTGGGCGAGGAGGAAATCCGCTCCATGGCCGATCCCCAATTTGCAGGCATCGAAAAACTGCCGGTCCGGCCCCGCTTGAAAACCGCGCCGGTCATTCCCAGGCCCTAACCACCCACCAGGCAAAAACCGCCCTAACCACCAATCCTGATTAGCACTTAATCCTATGACCAAAAACATCATTTGCGGTCTCACCACTTTCCTGATGGGCCTGCAGGCCATGCCAGCCCTGGCCGGCAGCTCCGTGACCGATCGTATTGCGCGCTACAATGTCGTCTGGAATACTCCCTCGCGGGATGCCTCGGGAGTGATGCCGCTGGGCAATGGGGACATTGCGGCGGGCGTTTATGCGATCGAGGATGGCGATTTATATCTGCTCCTGGCCAAGAACGACGCCTTCAACTATTCCGGCGAAATTTATAAAACCGGACGGGTGCGTGTGTCGCTGAAGCCAAACCCTTTTCAAAAGGGAAAGTCATTCCGCCAGGAGTTGGACCTGGCGACGGGCTCCATCCGCATCACCGCGGCGGAAGTCGTGGTATTGATCTGGGCCGATGCCAGCCGCGCGGTGTATCATGTGGAAATCAAATCCCCCACCGAAGTCAGCGTCACAGCCCAACCGGAATTCTGGGCCCGCCCCGACAAAACCCGGGATGTGCGCCTGGAAAGGGACGGGAAACTGCTGTGGTATTATACGGTGGGAGACCGCAGTGTTTACCCTGAGGATCTCAAGTTTTACCAGGTGGAACATATGGCGGCGAAACAGCCTGACCCATACCGCTTTAACACGTTTGGCAATCTCCTGGAATGCCCCCAAATGAAACTCGACCATGGTCTGCTGGCCGGTGCGGGGAAGACCTTCGACGTTCGCATTCACGCCTGTGCCAAACAAATCCCGACGACGGATCAGTGGATTCAGCAGATCGAGCAGCAAGCAGCTCAACGCCTGGATACACCAACCGATTGGGAGCGGCACTGCCGCTGGTGGGCCGATTTCTGGGACCGTAGTTGGATTTTGGCTGCGGACCGCACGGCGCCAGCCGGTTCCCGTGAACAGTTGCGGGGCGAGGCTGAACCCTCGGGCAAGCGGGCGGAAGCAGATGGGGGCGCTCTGGCTTCCCAAAGCTACAATGTTTTCCGGTTCCTCATGGCCTGCCAGAGTCGCGGCCGAATTCAGGCCAAATTCAATGGCGGGCTTTTCACGCAGCAATTGCGCACCGGCTCCCCTGATGGCCACCCCGGTGCGGTGCGCCAAAAGGACGGAACCTGGCTTACGCATGAAGATGACCGGCTTTGGGGACGGCGATTCACGTTCCAAAATCAGCGGCTCCTTTATTGGCCCTTGCTGGCCAGCGGCGATTTTGACCTGCTCCAGCCGTTCTTCAATTATTACCGGGATTTGCTGCCCATGCGCACCGCCATCACCAAGGCCTGGTTCGGCCACGACGGGGCCTACTACCGCGAGAACATTGAACCCACAGGGGCCGAACGGGATTGCGACCACGGTGGCCGCCCTCCTAAAACCAAGCCGGGCGAATCCTATGAAGGGTGGTATCACGATTATTACTTCACCTCCGGTCTCGAAACCCTGGCGATGATGATTGAATATGCGAAATACACGGGCGAAGAGGATTTCCGCAACCGGGTGCTGATTCCGTTCGCCCGCCAGGTGCTGCTCTTTTTCGACCGGCATTATCCCCGGAATGGGGATGGCAAGCTCCGGCTCGAACCGGCGCAGGTGCTGGAAACCTTCTGGATTGCGGTAAATCCGGCCCCGGATGTGGCTGGTTTGCGCGTCTGCCTGGATGAACTTTTGGCGCTGAAAGCAGGTGACCGCGATGACCTGGCGAATTGGCTCCAGTTCCGCAGCGAAATCCCGGATGTTCCGCTGCGGGTAGTGGAAGGCCGCCAGTTGATTGCGCCAGCCGACCGTTGGGAAAAGCGAAGCAACGCGGAGAATGGTGAGCTTTATCCCGTATTCCCTTTCCCCTGTTTCGGCCTGGGCCTGGGTTCGGGAGACATCGTGGACTGGACCATGCGGCACCGAACCAATCCCGATGCTTTCGGCAATGCCTGCTGGACCCAGGACCAGATCCACTGGGCCTATGCCGGCCGCGCCGCCGAGGCGCGCGACGGCTTGGTGCGGCGTTTCCGCATCGCTTCCACCATGTGCCGGTTTCCGCTTTACGGCCGCGAAGGGCCGGATTCCTGCCCCGATTTCGACCATTTTGGGGCTGGCGCCACGGCCCTGCAACGGATGCTGGTCCAGGAAGCGGGGGAAAAAATATGGCTCCTGCCAGCGTGGCCCGCCAGTTGGGATGCGGATTTCAAATTGCGCCTGGCGAAAGGCGCCGTGATCACAGGGATCGTCAAGGAGGGCAAGCTGACCACCTGGGACATCCAGCCGCGGGATCGACGGTCCAGCGTGGTGATTGGCCAACCCCAGCCCTGATCGCCGGCCTGGATTACCCCGCAGCGGCAATCCCCTGGCTTGGCATCGGTGGTTGGGACGGTTAGCCTGGTTTTTTTCAAGGGTCAATGAAACGCAAATGGACATGGGCATGGGTGCTCCTTTGGATGAGCATTATTTTTACAGGGTCCACTGACTTGCTTTCGGGGGCCCATACTTCCCGTTTCCTGGAACCGTTCCTGCGCTGGCTGGTGCCCGGTATTTCCCGGGCCGGCTTGGAGTGGGGGCATTTGCTGGTGCGCAAAGCCGGGCACTTAACGGAGTATGGCGTGCTGGCAGCTTTGGGTTGGCGGGCCCTGCAGCCAAAGGGAATCCCTTACCCCAGCCGGGCGGCATCACGTTATGGGCTGGCGTTCGCCTTGTGCGTGCTTTATGCCTGCTCCGACGAGTATCACCAATCTTTTTATCCCTCCCGCTATGCTTCGTGGGGTGATGTAGCCATTGATTCCGCCGGGGCGGCCCTGGTTTTGGGATGGATTTGGTACCGGCGTCCGGCAGCAGGGAAGGGGAGCCATGAAATTCCCCCTCCTTAAAGCCCTGTTATTTTATATCGCCGGGTTGGTGGCGGCCTACTTATGGGCGCCTCCGCCAGTCTGGCTGTTCGCCAGCACGGCTTTGGTTTTGGCTTTGTCGCTGGGGTTGCCGGATCAGCGTTGGGCATTGATTCCGTTGCTGCTGGCCCTGGCTGGCTGGACCAACTTGACGACACGCCTGGCGGTATGGTCACCGTATGATCTGCGGGTGTTGGCCAGCCCACAGCCGGAACTGGCCACCTTGCGCGGGCGGTTGGTTGAGACGCCTTATGAGCGCCTTTATGAACTCGGCGCGCTTCCAAAGTTCCGGACTATTGCCTGCGTGGAAGTCGAATCCATTCTGCGGGACTCGGACTGGCAACCCGCTTGCGGCCAGGTGGTGGTCAGCACCCCTGGGGTCCTGCCGGCCATGTATTTTGGGGGCCAGCGCGTGGAGGTGTCGGGAGTGCTGCAAAGTCCCCGCGGGGCCGCGGCGGAAGGTTTGTTTGATTACCGCGCCTATCTGCGCTGGCTGGGCATTTACCACCAATTGGTGGCCCAGTCCACCAACGATTGGGTGCTGGCCGGGCCGCCGTTGCCGGTGCGTCCCCTGACCGATCGGTTTTGCGACTGGGCCACGGGAGTTTTAGCGACCGGTTTGCCCGAGGCGGATGAGCCATATCGGCTGATCCGGGCGCTGACCTTGGGCTGGAAAACGGCCCTGACCAGCCAGGTGACCGCGCCTTTTATCCAAACCGGAACGATGCATGTGTTCGCCATTAGCGGCCTGCATATCGCCTTGATCGCCGGGGTGCTGATCCAATTGCTGCGTGTCCTGCGCATTCCGCGCCCGGCGGCGGGCGCTCTGTCCATCCCCTTGCTATGGTTTTACACGGCTGCCTCAGGCTGGCAATCCCCGGCCATCCGCTCGGCGCTGATGATGACGGTGGTCATCGGTGGCTGGGCTTTGCGCCGGCCTGGCAACCTGCTTAACTCACTGGCTTCCGCCGGCCTCATCATCCTGGCCTGGGATCCGAGCCAGCTTTTCCAGGCCAGTTTCCAGCTATCCTTCTTCGTGGTACTCAGCCTGGCGCTTTTCTGCCCGCCCCTGCAGCAATGGGTAACCGCGTGGCTGGAACCGGATCCGCTACTGCCGCCGCCACTGGTCCCCAAATGGCGGCAGGGAGGGGTGGCGGTTATCCGGGCGGTATTGTTTAGCCTGGCCACGACCATGGCCGCATGGTTGGGCTCGCTGCCGTTGATCGCTTACTATTTTCACATGATCACCCCCGTCAATTTGCCAGCCAACTTGTTGATTGTGCCCTTGAGCAGCCTGACGCTGGTGGCCAATGCCGGGGCCCTGGCCTGCGCCGGATGGGCGCCCTATTTGACGAGCTTGTTCAATCACACCGGTTGGTTGAGCATGCGTTTGATGATCGATTTGAGCCGTTGGATGGCCAACTGGCCGGGGGCTTGGTTTCACGTTCGAACTCCCACGCCTGGCGAATTCGCCTGGTTTTACTGCGCCGTATTCGGCCTGGTGCTTCCGGCCCGGTTCTCCGTCCGGATGCGTCTGGCAGGCGGCCTGGTTTTGGGACTGAGCCTGCTGGTTTGGGCCGGGAGCGCCTGGTGGGGGGGGAACCCCGCCAAAATAATGGTCCTGGTGGCGGGGGGAGGGGATGCCATCTGGGCAGATCTTTCCGGCCGTGACTCGGATTTGCTGATCGATGGAGGGTCCAAAAGAGGGGCGGAAACCACCCGGTCTGCTTTGGCTGCGCAAGGTTGGAACCGGCTCAATCGCCTGCTGGTGTCGCATGGGGATGCCAATCATGTGGGGGGAACTGATGGCTTGTTGGAATATTATAAAATTCGTGAACTCCTGACCGGGCCGGGCCGGCCGCGATCGACTGTCTGGCGAAAACTGGTTGATGGCCGCGCGGCCCTCGGCGGATCAATCCGCGTCGTCCAACGCGGGGATTGGATTGGCGACTGGCAAGTGTTGCACCCACCCAATGGAATCCGCTTGACGGCTGCGGACGATCAGGCCGTCGTGCTGCGCGCTTCCGTCGAGGGATTGGTTGTTTTGCTTTGTTCCGACCTGGGACCGGGCGGCCAGCAGGAGGTGTTGTCCTCCGGCTTGGAGGTGTCGGCTGACGTGGTGGTAAGCGGGCTTCCCGTCAAGGGCCAGCCCTTGGGGGAAGATTTCCTGGCGGCGGTGCGGCCGTCGTTGATCATTTTATGCACCGCGCAATTCCCCAGCCAGGAGCAGGCCAAAGCTCCCCTGCGGCACCGTTTGGAACGGCGCGGCATCCCGGTGGTTTATACTAGCGATGCTGGCTCCGTCACCTTGTGCCTGAAGGCGGGCCATTGGTGGCTGCTGGATGCGTATGCGCAGCGGTTGCTCGAAGGCGGCAGCCGGCAAAAACAACCAATACCAGAAGTGGAAACCGATTGATATGACAGCGGCGGAACTGGAACAATGCCGGCAGCGGTTGGGCAGCCGGATCCCCATCCTGGGAAGCTGGCTGCGCCGCCGCGCCGCCCGGAGCCTGGCGAAAGATTTGGCGCCGGAAGCGGCCGCCATCCTCGCGACGGCGGTAGCCGGAGGGGTGGATTCCGCCATCCTGGAGATCGTCAGCGCCGCCCTGGCAAACGCCACCGCCAGTGCGATCGAGGCGGTTTGCCAGGTTTGGGCGGCCACCCGGAATCCGCAACTGGAAGGCTGGCTGCGCCAGTGGCAATGGGCGGTTCAAAATCCGGTTGAAGTGCGGCTGCTGGCCAATCTTAAATTGGGACGCGGTGACGATATTGCCAAGGAAGGACCGGAGGTATTGGAACCCCTGGTTAACGCCATGAAAGATGGTGATCCGGAGATTGCCCGTGGCGCGCGCCAAGGCCTGGCCGCCCTTAAGAACCAGGAGACCATTGATGCCCTTTGCCAGCGTTGGGTGGACTGGCGGGAAGGCGAGTTGGGCCGCATCATCAGCGCGGCGGGTTATGTGGCCCAAGCGCCTCCCGCAGCCCGGGCGTGGAGCGCGCTGCTGGCGGGCCGGGAATCCCTGCTGGAGGCGGCCGATTATGTGGCGCCATTGCTGCAGGCGGCCCGTGGCCGCGATCCTGGTTTGGCGGCCCGGGCGCAGCAGGCTTTGAGCGCCCTGCGGAATCCAGACGCCCAGGATACGCTTTGCCGGCAGGCCATCGACCGCGAAGATCCTGTGGCGCGCGAGATTGCGGTGGCCCATCGCTTTGCCCCCCGGTCCAGCCTGGACCGCGCGCTTTTTTATTTTCTGACGGAACAGTGGGGTGAATACGAAGCGGTGGACTTCGATCATCGGCTGCTGGGCGAGGCCTACGCCACGGCACCATCCCGTTTGCGCGCCCGCCTGGCCGCCAAGGCGAGACGATCGGGGCGGGTGGATTGGATTTCGGCCATCACGCTGCACCGGCATGAGCGGCGGTTGGTGGAGATGACCGAAGAAGAGTGGGACAACACTTGCTTTGCCCTCCAGGAAAACGCGGCCTGGCCGGAGCTTTGGCGGCTGGCCAAAGCAGCCCCTCCCAAGTGGAGCGTGCGGATACTTTATCGTCTGCGCCAGGCTGGCTGGCGGCCTTCTTCGGAAAGCGAGAACCAGTTCCAGGAACAGTTGAATCAGCTCGCGGAGCCTTTGCTGCGGGACGGCCTGGAATGCGATCCCAACCATCCCGAATTGCTGCCGCCGCCAGGTCTGGGCTGCCTGGCCCGCTGCCAGCAGGTTCTGGCTGGGCACCAGGACGCCATTGTCTGCCTGGCGGTGGCGGAGGATGGCGCCACCCTCGCCTCCGGTGGCAAGGATCGCACCGTGTTCGTTTGGGATGTTGCCGTAGGAAGGCCACGCTGCCAATTCCCCGGACACTCCGATGACGTGTCCAGCCTGGCGTTTGGCGCCCATCCAGGCCTGCTGGCCAGTGCCAGCGCCGACCACTCGGTGCGCCTTTGGCAGGCCACCCAAGCCAGGCCAGTGGAACGGTTGGTGGGGCATTCCGCCCCTATCCGCTGCCTGCAGTTCGCGCCGAATGGCAGCCAGTTGGCTTCCGGCGGAGAGGATCACTCCGTCCGCCTATGGAGCCTGGCGGGAAACCAGGCGCACCTCGTGTTGGCCGGACACCGGGATGTGGTGAGCTGCCTGGCCATGATGGCCCGGCACCGCCTGGTTGCCAGCGGCAGCTATGACCACCAGGTAAGGCTTTGGCGCCTGGCGGACGGGCGGCCGGCGGGAGTTCTCACCGGCCATCAGGCACTCGTGGGGTGCCTCTGCGCCAGCCCGGATGGCACCTGGCTGGCCAGCGGCAGCAAGGATCGCAGTATCCTCGTATGGGCTCTGCCCGCCGGGCAGCAAAAATTTCGCCTGCCGGGCCATCGGGATGATGTGAGCTGCCTGGTGGCCACCCCAGACAGCCGTTACCTGGCCAGCGGCAGTTGGGACGATACCATTCGCATTTGGGATATGTCGGATGGCAGTTTGGCGGCCCTGCTGGGATCCACCGGCACCTTGGACGGCCATTCCGGGTGGGTCACCTGCCTGGCGTTAAGCCCGGATGGCTCGGTGCTGGCCAGTGGCAGCCTGGATCAAACCATCCGCCTCTGGACCGTGCCCGACGGCCGTCCCCTGGCAGTTTTGGAAGGCCACACAGAGCGTATTTCCGCGCTCGCATTTCTGGCTGATGGCGCCCTGGCCAGCAGTTCGTGGGATGGTACAGTGCGGGTATGGCGGTCCGAATTATCCCGGCTAGGCCAGCACCCGGTGAGCCTTTGCACCTGGGACGATTTAAATCTGGCGGATCAAGCGCTCCGCAATGCCGAATTAAACGGGCGTGAGCGGCAATGGCTGGAATTCACCGCCGCTCTCATGCGTCGGCGGCGGCAGTATGACATCCAAATCCAGGAGCCTTCCCGCCTGGAGGCCGGCGAATTCGATATCGAGATTGAAGGTTGAAGCCGTTTGGCCAATCAAGCCGCGGATGAGCGCCACCCCACGCCTCCATTTTCGGCTGGGCTGGCGAAGCATCCAGCCGCAGGCGGCCACGATCCAGCCGCCCGCTACTGGCCAAGTTAACCTGGCCGGTTAAAATTTCAGCCGGATGAACTTGGTTTCAAAGGGCTTCAGAGTGAGACCATCGATGTCTTCATGCAGCACCTCTTCAATGGCATTGACTTCATCGGCCCCCTGAATGGCTCTCAGGCATTGCACATGTTTCGGGCGTACAGTTGTGTCCTGGCCTTCCATTTCACGGATATGCAGGACCACACCCTGGCCGGACAGGGCGGGTCGAGCCTCCACCAGCAGGAGGTTCGGAAGGGAGGTGCTCAAAGTTGAGAACGATGCAGCCTGGCGGTTGGGGGTATTCGGGCCGGGCGGAAAAACCCGCGCTGCCAAGGGCACCCGCGAGCCCCAGCCAAACTGAACCGGGGGACGGTTTCCCGAATCCTGCGTGGAAGTGAGGAAATATTGCCATCGGAATTCACCTTCCTGGCTGGCCCGGAAATTGGTGAACCAATAGTTGTTCATTACCCAGGAATAGACATGGGGCTGGTTAATGCGGGTATACGGCTGCCACAATCCGAGGTTCAAGCCGCCCAATTGCACCAGCGGGACTTCGTTGCACACCAGGATCACCTGGCTGCCCGCCTGCCGGACGGCCAGGAAATTTTGCACCGTTTGCCAATCGGTGGCCGAGCCGGGGATTTGCCCGGCACCGGGGACCACCAAACCGCCTTGCCCCTCGTAAACCAGCTGGCTTGGCGAACCTTGGAAAGGGAAAGCCACATACACGGCCTCGGGCGTGGTAACAGGCTTTTTGCGCAAACTGAAATTCAATTCGATCCGCTTTTCGGTTTCATAAAGACGGATCTCCATTTTGAAACCATTCTTATCTGCGCAACCATCCAGTTCGCCTGTAAAGTTCAGGCTTTTCCAGATGGCTCCCTGGGCGCCAGCCTGCACTTTCACCTGCCGGACCGGTGTGCGCTTGAATGCCTCCCGGTTGAACTCGCGGGTAGGCAGGGTCTCATAGAGGCATTGGCCCAGTTGCCAGGGCGCAGCGGAATCCACCAAGTCCCGCCCGGTTTCCTTGTCCACCAAGCTCTTGATGGCCGCTTTATCGGGGTCGATCGCCAGCCGATAATATCCGTTTTCCAGGATCCGGGTGGTGGCTTCCAGGGCCGGAATGGGAGCGCGTTTTTCGTTTTTCAGCCGCACCTGGAAGGTCTTGCATCCCATGGGTGGAACGGACGGGCACCAAATGGCCCAATAACCACCCTCGGCACGGCTGGTCAACGGTTGGGCCGGCACCGGCTTGCCACTCTCCGCGTCGATTATTTCAAAGGCCTTGTCCGCGGGCAGGATTTCGTGGTCGATGAATATCCGAACCAACCCGGAACGCTCCCAGTTCAGGGTGTTGAAAACCGCGATGACCGGCACCGTCGAGCGAGGCACATAATCCTGGACCAAACCGAAAGCTTCCTCCCGCAGCAAGTTGGAGTTTTTCACAGCGTTCCAAGCATAAGAGCCTTTTTCACCCCACTGCACCTGGGTGTTTTCCGCCAGCGGATCGTCCACGCTTTCGGCTGCGCCGTAGGTGTGTTCGTCGTAAAACATCAAATCATCCTGGATCTCGTTGATCCGCCGGATGGCCTGGGGAGTTCCTGGGGCGCCCAGCAGCGCGGACATGGCCAGCAGGCCGGAGCTGATCTGGGTGGCCACGTGGGTGTCCCGGCTGGCGGCGGTTTCGCGGGCGGCGGAGCCGAAACCATCCGTCCACCAATCCGGCCAGGCGGCACGGTAAACCGGGAGTTTTTGGGCTTCTTCCTGGGCGACATACTCCAGGAATTCGTGGGCGGTGGCCTGGCGCAGGCGCGGCCAGGCATAGGTATCGTTCCATTGTTTCACCACGTCGCTGCCCACGGTGGAAGGGGGGGAATTATCGGTGAAATAACCTGAATATTGCACCGCCACCCTGGGAAAGGGATATTCCCGCTCAGCCAAAGAGCGCAGGTAGCCCACGACGCCGGGGCGGAATTTATCCAGCGTCCCCTGGTTGATCTGCCAGAAATTGGCGGTCATGTAATGATCCGACCGGTAAGCCAGCACGCGTTTCCCGGAGGGGGATTCCCACCAGAACGTAGTGGGCCGGTCAAACGGCAGGAGGGAGCGGGTTTTATTGATGCCCATGGTCAGGTAGCGGATTCCCAAGTCGCTGAAATAATCCACCAGGCACCACCCGGCGCCGTTGACATCGTTTTGCATGGCCGTGACAATGGAAGCGCCCAATTCCTGTTTCACCTCGCGCAGGGATTGGAAGGAGGCCGCCAGGGAGCTTTCGGTGGCGGTTTCCGCCATGTTCAGCAACATGCCGGCGATTTCGATGCGGCCCTCCTGCACCCGTTTCTTCAAGCGCGCCACCTGGGCCGCCGGACGGCGTTTCAGGTATTCCCGCGGCGCCCAGGAGGTTTCACAGGTCCAGCGAAAGCGGGCATCGTCAGGGTAATTGTCGGTCAAATCGCAATAATCCAGGGCGTAATCGATATAGCGCAAATGCTCGGGCAGGATTTCCGTTTGCGGCCGCGTGTAGCCGATATCGGTGTGGGTATGCTGCACGAGGTAAATGGTCCACTGCCGTGGTGGAGGTATTTTTGTCTGGGGTGACACGAGGGCCATGCCGGAAGACTGGGTTTCGATCTGGACCGTATCTCCCGCATTCACGGGGGGGATTTCCAATTGCACCTTGTGGATGCCCAGGGGAAGGTCGCCAACCTTGTTGAAAGGTTTATCCTTCCAACCCGGACAGCGGGCCTCCATGAAAACCCCTTTCAGGCCGCCTGACTGAACGGTGGCCTGTAGCAACCAACGATCACCCTGGCTGGTTTTCTTTACCAAAGGCAGGGTGTCATAGGTGATGGAAACGATCCGGCCTTTAATCCCCAAAGGGGTGTTCAAGGACGCTGAGACGCCGGGCGCCGCCTTTTTCTGGTCATCCCGCACCGCCAGGTGGAAGCCCCAATCTCCCGCCACCTGCTCCACCTTGCACAGCAAACGGTTGGCGCCGGCTTTTAAAGTCGCCGGATAATTCCGGGTCACCGGATCCGGCCCGCCCCGGTCCGGGCGGTCCACGATCAGATCGCCATTGAGCCACAACCGGCAGCCTTCATTGTGACGGATGGCAAACACCACCTTCTTTTCCGCCGCGCTTTGAAGCTGGCAAAAGGCGTAAGCCGTTCTGGGCGCATAACGGGAAATGGCTAATGCCTCGTGGAAATTCATCATCCCATCGCCGTCGCTGAAGGCGAGCTTCCAGTGAAGCGGGCTATTTTCCGATCCGCCAGTTGGGCCTTCCTCGCCCACCGCAGTAGCTTCTCCACCCTTGGCGGATAGGAAATCCTGCCGCAAACCGGAGTGATTCGTGTCACTGGCAAACGGGCCAGCCACCAACCAAGCCGGGATGGAGCCATTGTCCCGGAGCGAAATGGTTTCCGAATTGGCCCCGAAAACCGGATTGGATAGAATGGCAGCGGACAAGAAGGCTGCTCCCATGGCGGTTAACCGCCCAATTTTGTATGCGTGAAATACGTTTCGGATCATGGAATCAGCATGCCCGGTTCGGCCCGGAAAACAACCACAAATTCCGCCGTTTCCCCATGGGTAGGCAGAAGAATTACGCCTGGAATCAGTTGGAAAAACGGGTCCGCGGAAAATTTTTTTCAGGCCAGCGCGTCAACTCCGACGGTGATGAATGCCTCAAGCTGCATGTTTAAAGCCATAGCCGGCAGGTGTGGCATCTCGGAGGCGGTCCACCATGGCCCAAACGCGTCGCCAAGTCCTGATTCGGCATTGGCAAACCCTGCCCCAATGGGTCCGGATGGAATCCGTTTGGCCTTCCTGCGGAATTGCATTGGTTTATTGGCGGCAGTAGTTAAAAGTACTGATGATGAGCAGGTTCGCTGTCGTCTAAGCAGGAATGGACAACCAGGTTGGGAATGAAGGCCGCATAACCACCGACGGAAAGTTTTTCCGCCGGGGTTCCGAGCGCTTTCATGCCAAGGGTCTAACCTATGGCCCATTTTCCCCCAATTCTGAAGGTTTTCCTTTTGCCGGGCCTGGGCGAACCCAAAAAGACTTTGAAATCATCAAGTCCACCGGAGCTAACTTGCTGCGCCTTTACGATGTGCCGCCAGGCTGGCTGCTGGATCTGGCACAGGATCACGATTTAAAGTTGCTCATCGATGTTCCCTGGACCAAGCAGGTATGTTTTCTTGATGTTGAGCGATCTCGGCAGGAGATCCGGGAAATAATCACGCGGGCTGCTGAATCCTGCGCCAGCCACCCGGCGGTATTGGGGCTGAGCGTGGCCAACGAATTGCCGCCCGACATCGTGCGCTGGAGCGGGCCGGGCGCGGTAGCCCATTTTTTGGATGAATTGGTTGGGTTGATCAAAAGGATCTGCCCCGAGTGCCTCTGCACTTTTGGCAATTATCCTCCCACCGAGTTTCTGCAGCCGCGAGGCATCGATTTTCATTGTTTCAACGTTTACCTGCACCATCCCAAACCGTTTGAAAATTACCTCGCCCGCCTCCAGATGATCTCCGAGGATAAGCCACTGGTTTTGGGTGAAACCGGCATCGATTCCATCCGTGAAGGCGAGCGGCCACAGGCGTCGATTTTATCCTGGCAGATTGAGGCCGGTTTCCGGAACGGCTTGGCGGGAATCGTTGTTTACAGTTTCACGGACGAGTGGTTCAAGGATGGGTGTGAGATCGAGGACTGGGGATTCGGGCTTACCAACCGGTTCCGGGAACCCAAACCGGCGCTGGAACGGGTGCGATCGGTTTTTGCAGAGGCCCCCTATTTCCCGCTCCCATCGGCGCCTAAAGTCTCCGTGGTGGTGGCCAGCTATAACGCGGAATCCACTTTGCCGGCCTGCCTGGAGTCTCTCTGCAAATTGCGTTACCCTGACTATGAGATCATCCTCGTCGATGACGGGTCCGCCGATCACACCACGCAAATCGTCCGACGATTTCCCCAAGTCCGATACCTCAAGCATGAAGTGAACCTGGGGTTGTCCGCCGCCCGCAATACCGGAATTGTTTCAGCGCAGGGGGAAATCGTGGCTTTCACCGACGCGGATTGCCGGGTCGATGAGGATTGGCTGTATCACCTGGTGCAGCAAATGCTGAAAGAGGGCTTCATTGGCATTGGCGGCCCCAACCTGTTGCCCACCGATGATTCCTGCCTGGCGGCGGCCGTGATGGCTTCGCCGGGCGGCCCCAAGCATGTCATGCTGACGGATCGCCTGGCCGAACATATCCCGGGATGCAACATGGCCTTTTTCAAATGGGCGCTGGAGGAAGTTGGCCTTTTTGATCCTGTATTCCGCAAGGCGGGGGACGATGTGGATATTTGCTGGCGCATCCAGCATCAGGGTTTCCCGATCGGTTTCGCCCCGGCAGCGCTGGTCTGGCATTACCGCCGCTCCCGCCTGCGCGATTACCTGAAGCAGCAGCGGGGATACGGCGAAGCGGAGGCCGTCCTGGTGAGGAAGCATCCAGACCATTTCAGCGGCTTGGGCGGTGCGGTGTGGCGGGGCCGGATTTATTCCGGCGCCCCCATGGGTTTGTTTTTTCGGCCACCCCAAATATACCACGGCTTGTTCGGCAGCGGATTTTTCCAAAGCCTCTATGCCTCCCAGCCCGACTCGGTGGCCTTCTTTTTCACCAGCCTGGAATACCAGTCTTTAATCGCCCTGCCTCTTTGCATCCTGTCGGTCATTTTCAAACCGCTGCTGCCGCTGGCCCTCCTGGCCCTGCTCGCGCCCGTGGGAGTATCCATTGCCGCCGCCTGGCAAGCGCACTTGCCCATCCGGAAAACCCGTGCCTGGTCACGGCCTTTGATTGCCTTCCTCTTTTACCTGCAGCCGCTGGTGCGCGGTTGGGCCCGCTATCACGGCCGTTTCACCCAACGGCCCAAAACCCTCAGCGAGCTGGAATCCCTGGATTCTCTCAGCCTCAAACGCCAGAGAACCGTACTGGATGAAGCCAGTTATTGGGCTGATTCCAAATTGGACCGGTATGGGTTCATCCAATGTGTTCTGGAAAGGCTTGCGGTCATGGACTGGCCGGTAAAAACCGATTCAGGCTGGCAGGGTTTTGACCTGGAAGTGCTCGGCAACCGTTGGTCCCGGCTCCAGGTGCTGACTGTCGCCGAGGCCCACGCCAGCCACCGATGGCTGCTCCGTTGCCGGTTGCGTTCCTGTTGGACTTTCACCGCCAAGCTTTGCTTTTTCGGCACTCTGGCCGCCCTGGTATTGTTTATTTCCCTGTGGGGCAAGGCGGCTTGGTGGAAATGGAGCCTGCTGCTTTCGTTGGTGGGATTGGCTGGCTGGTTCCACCAGCAAAACCGCAGCTTGAAACGGATCGTGGCGGCCGGCATGGATGAGGTCGCCAAACGCATGAACATGGTGAAATTGTCCCCCCAATCCGAGACCGGCGGGTGTCCACAAAAGCCCGCCAACTTCCGCTGGTGGAACCCTCTTCGCATCCTCCGCAGCCGCCCCAACCCCCCCACCGGGGCTTCTTAGGGTTTATCCCTAAATAATAGCAGTCTTTTGGCCAACCGCTCGTCAGCGTCCATGGTCCCATATGGCACCAATCAAATCCTGGAAAATATCGGATGAGTTTTGGACCGTGGTAGAACCCTTAATCCCCGTTCGCCAACGGCCCGTTGGCATTCCCTGGCGGAAAATCCGCTTGGCCTTCCCGTCTATTGTAAGGTCATAACCGGATTTTCGGTAGACAGGAATGCCATCGGCTAAAGCAATCATTTGGCTGGGGCGCGCAATCTGTTGCTCATAGGTTCTGGATAAACCGCGAGGCAGGGGATCATTGGTACCATAAAGGAGGACACCCCCGGAATTATACCCATAACTCATGAATGTATTATTGGACTCCGCCCTATAAACCAAGCCCGGCAAACGGAGGTAAACCGGGACATTCGGGTAATCCAGGGATGGCTAGTCCAACCTGCGGTTGAAAAGTATTGGTAATGCCAAAATATCGCTCCAAAGTGTAAGCCCAACTCTTTGGTAACCCCGATGGGTTAGCCCCATAGTCCCCCACGTACAATTGCAGCGTGATGCCCCATTGCCTGAGATGGGTTTTGCAGGCGGTCAGTTGTGCCAACTGTTTGGCGCGCGATAAGCCAGGCAGCAACAAGCTGGCCAGAATCGCAATAATCACGATCACCACCAGCAGTTCGATCAGCGTGAAACCAATTGATCGAGAGGCGCGCTGGATATGGCAGGGCTGCCTAAAGCTCCCGCTGGCGCACTTACGTGGACGGAGCGGCGATAGCTGGTCGCCGGCATTTCGGACACAATGCCCTGGCGACGAGCCGCCGCCCCTCCGAAAAATGGAGTCTGGTGCAGTCAAGCGGTGCCGGTTGTGCTGGAAAGATCGCTCCGGGATGGAGAAGAAACCCGGTTGGGGTATGGCCTGGGGCCACCGTTCACCCAGGGTAGTCCCGCCCGCAGGACTAGCCTGGATTGGAGGGCGAAGTCCCGTTGGCATTCCCTGGCGGAAAACCCCCTTGGCCTTCCCGTCTATTGCGAGGTCCCAATTCATTGGTTATGCGGGAGGTTGTCCCGGTTCCAGCGCCGGGCGATATTATCTTGTCGGATATCAAACAAGCCACTGGAGGAAAAGGCTTCTATGTGTTGATCGCAAAAAAGCGCGTTCCACTTGCCCCCATGCCGCCTCTGGATGGCAGCCCGGTTCAATGGCTGCGGCTTGGTCAAAGGCTTGTTACTGGGAACAATGGATAAATATTCCAACATTGGTACGTCTTCAGGTTCGGAATCCGCAAGGAAGCCAGTTCCTGCGTAATAACTGTGCGCCGAATCATAGGGACCACTCGGGGCGGTCTGGACTTTCCAGGCGCCCCAGAGCACCCAAAATCCCAGACCGAGCAACCGACGGCGGTGGTGCGCCGTTCCTCTCGGAGCCTTGGCCGGGAACGCCCGCGTGGCTGGCCATTCAGGCGCACGTTGGGCTAGAGCATTCCTCCCCTGCAAAGACTGATTACAAAACTGATCCAAAGCGTTCACTGGAAAAAAAAGTTGTGAGTGCTTATCATCAAGTTAACCTAACAATAATCCATGTCAACTGGCATATGATTTTTTCGATTTTAAAAAAATGTTTTATCTCATTTGAGCCTAAATGGTAGCCGGCGGAGAGCTTAGAGCGGAGGCCGGAGGGCAGCTTGGAGCGGAGGGCGCAGAGCTTGGAGCGGAGAGCGGAGAGCGGAGGTCTGGTGCGCTCGGAGAAGCTGTGCGTGTTCGGAGGTGAAAGTCCTCCAAGTTCGGCGGGAGGACCGCCGGAGTTCAAAGCGAAAGTGATGAATGGAAAAGTCTAACCCACTATCCAAGACCGAGGGTTGCTCGGGGGACAGGTCGAAGCCGGATTTACTGTATTTCCGGGTCCAACGGCCCACGAGAAGCGTACCCAGGGAAAAGCGCGAGCCGCAGGCCGGACCCGCATCCGGCTTAAGCAATTCAGCCTCGAAAGTGACACATTTAATCCAGGACTTGACCAAAGCCAAAGAGGGAGGAGGGGCGGAGGGCGGCTGGGCAAGGTTCAGAACTGGCAGGTGGGTGCCGACCAGGACCGGATGACCCACTGCGCAGGAATGGTGGCAGGCACGGATCCGACCCATTTGATATCGGCATTCGTGATGGAAAACGGGCTGAGCGATTTAGCAGAGGAGGATCCGGTTCCCAGCGGTGTATTCCAGCATGGATTGTATTTTCAGAGTGATCCTGTTAAAAACATGAGGTCCAAAGTGCTGACCCTTTGGGAGGCGCTTGGCAGGCGGATAGTTGCGTCACTGCCACTACCAAGCAAAAACGGGTATGGGTCACGGTCCAACCGGCATTTTGCCGAGTGGTTGTTGGGCCAGGATGCCGCCAGTGGACGTGTTGGATCCCAGGTTTTTTATGGTGAACATTGGTAAATTATTGAAGAACCACCTGGAGCAGAACTGCCGCCAGGGTTGGATGGTCAAGCTAGGCCTGACGGGGGTTGTTTGGTGGTCGGTCATGGGAAACGTTGCGCCGGCAGCGATGGGTGCTGAGACGAACGCAAACCGATTCCTCGTGATTGCTCCGGAAAAATTGCAGCCCGCGCTGAAAGATTTCATTGCCTATAAGAACCAGGTTTTGCCCACGGAAGGTCGCTCCTTGGAAAGCATCGTGCAGAAGGCGTCCGGGGTGGATGATCCGGAAAAACTCAAGCGGTTCCTTTATGAGGAATGGCGCCAAAAAGGCCTGGGTTACGTGTTGCTCGTCGGCGACGTGGACGTGATGCCGGTGCGTTACATGGCGCTCGACCGGGTGACGCCAGCGGCCTTTGATTACGCCTTTTATCCGAGCGATCTTTATTACAGCGACCTCGCCCGAGCGGATGGTTCATTCGACGACTGGAACCAGCGCAAGGAGGGGTTTCATGCCGCCTACTTTGGAGAGGTGCGAGGTGAAAAGAATAAATCTGATCCCATTAATTACGACCAGATCCATTATCGGCCGGAGATTGCGGTGGGGCGGTGGCCGGTGAGCCTGCGGCAGGAGGTGGGCGTCATTGCGGCCAAAACCATGGCTTTTGAAGAGCGCATGCGTCAGTACCCCCACCAGCCCTCAGCCGGTTTTCTGGCGGTGGGTGGCTGGGTGGATAGCCGCAGCCTGTTGAATCGCCTGGCGGCGCAACTTACCAATAGGTGGCAGGTGGAAAAACGCTATTATTCTGATGCGCGCCGCCAATATGGCACGCCGCCGCCCAACCATGAACAAGTGCGTTCCCTGTTGAATGGCGGCCTGGACCTGTT
>CAIMWS010000220.1 GCA_903845125.1 uncultured Verrucomicrobiota bacterium | reverse complement strand
TTTCGGTAACGCTTCCTTTTTCCACTGTTTGCTCATGTGCATTACCACCGATTTCCGGTGTCTTTTTCCCATGAGTCAACGACCCGTTTTGCCTCCTCTCAGATTCAGGTCCCCGGTGTCTTTTAATTTGAGTCAACTCGCGCCTTGGAGCCTATAGTTTTGCGGATGGCTTTTACCGCGTTTTCATTAAGGATCTCCCGGTTTTTATTTCGGCGGATGCGATCCTGCAGGCCTGGCATTTTTCCTACCAGGCCATGCTCATCGAGTTGGAGGAAATGCATCTGAACGCTTTGGTGGATTTCATGCTGAGCAGCATGGTTGCTCCCATGTCCTCGATTTGGGCGCAGCACAGGCAGGGGGTTCTGAAGGACAGCGTCATGGATGCGGATTACTTCCTGGCCGTGGCCCGCTCCTTATTATCGGGCAAAATGGAGAATACAGTCACCGGCCAGGATGACCGGGTCGCCAAAACTCTCGCCGCGATCAAATTGGAGCAATTGGTCGATTGTTTCGACCTGTTTGGCGCGCCGAGGGCGGTGGATTTCTCCCAGTTCAAAGTGCGTGGCCACTACGAAAGTTCCGAGTCGTTGCGGCGGTATTTCCAGTGCCTTATGTGGCTGGGGCGGACTGATTTGAGAGTGGCGGGTGGACCCTATAAGGACGCAGCTTGTGCCGGGCCTCATGATGCGGTGCCACGTGAATTGGGAACGGCGATTGTCCTGTATTTTGCGATGAAGCAATCCGGCCAAATGGAAGCCTGGCAGGAGTTCGACCAGATCATCCAAACTTTTGTCGGCTGGACTGATTCCCTGACTTTTCTGCAGCTTGGAGATCTCCTGGCTGCCGCCAACATTCAATCCACCGCCGATGTCACTTCCCTGGATGTCATCCAGCAACTTCGGAGCAGGCTGGAGCAGGGACAGGTGGGGATGCAGCAAATCCGCAGTGACTACTATTATTCGCCGTTTGGCGCGGCGCAGGTCAAATTGCCAGTTTCCTTCACTGTGGCCGGGCAGAAATTTGTGCCCGATAGCTGGGCCTTGGCCAAGGTGGTATTCGACGAAATTCTTTGGGATGGCGAATGGCCGGCACCCATGCTTTTCAATAAGGTTAACCGCCGGATTCCCACGGCGTTGGATGTTGCTTTCAGCGTTTTCGGCAACAACCAGGTGGTTCCGGATCTGGTGGAGCGTATTCTCGCGACTGACGGACGCGCCTTCCGGGATGGATTGCCCTACCAACACAATCTGGCCGCGGTGAGGCGGGTGATCGACAGCCAAAACCCAGCCTTGTGGAACAGCAGCATCTACATGCATTGGCTGGCCTGCCTGCGGGAGCTTTCCGCTCCGGCCACCGATGCGCAATTCCCGGAAGCGCTGCGCACGCGTGCCTGGGCCATGAAAGACCTCAATACCCAACTGGCTTCCTGGACCCAGCTGCGGCACGACACGCTGCTTTACGCCAAACAATCTTACACCTCGCCTTTCCTTTGCTCGTATCCCGCAGGCTTTGTCGAGCCCCGGCCGGCGTTTTGGCAGCGGGTGGCCGTCATGGCCCGGAGCGCGGCCAGCCTGGTGGCCCGAAATCGGATGGTGGGAACCGTATCGTTGCCGGGGAGTTATGGGATGAGCCAATTAATAAATCTGGCTGAGGTCCATGAGAAACAGGTTGGCTTTTTTAATCGGTTCGCCACCGCTGTTGACCGCCTGCAAGCCATGGCTGCCAAGGAATTGCTGCAGCAGCCTTTTACCACCGACGAGGTCGATTTCCTGAAAAACATGATGGAACGTATGGATGCCTACGGTGGCATCAAACAATACAACGGCTGGTATCCTTCCCTCTTTTACCGGAATTGCATGGAAGGGAACAATTTCGCCGAAAACCAGGGATCGGATAAATGGGATCCGCTGGTGGCGGATGTGCATACCGATACCGCTGCCATAGGGGATCCCGGCTGCGTGCTGCACGAGGCGGTGGGCAACATCCACATGCTGTTTCTGGCTGTGGATTGCGGCGCGGACCGCATGATGTATGCGGGTCCGGTCTTGAGCCACTATGAATTCGAACTGCCCGGCACCACCCGGAAAACTGACACGGAATGGAAAGCTGATCTGAGATCGGGAACCCAGCCGGCCTTGCCACCATGGACCCGCAGTTACCTGGTCCCGGGAAAATATGTCCCCCCGTTCTTACCCAATTGAAAAGAGGAGCAGACGTTTGACCTGAACCGATGGGGCGGAACTCCACCTTGACGGTTAAGCCGCGTGGCTGCATTTGGGGGGAAAGTGCTGGCGCCCCGGATTATTGAGC
>CAIMWS010000219.1 GCA_903845125.1 uncultured Verrucomicrobiota bacterium | reverse complement strand
TTCGGTAACGCTTCCTTTTTCCACTGTTTGCTCATGTGCATTACCACCGATTTCCGGTGTCTTTTTCCCATGAGTCAACGACCCGTTTTGCCTCCTCTCAGATTCAGGTCCCCGGTGTCTTTTAATTTGAGTCAACTCGGTGGAAAACCGCCGCGATAAAAATTCTTGCATTCGGCGCGGGTAGGTTTAAAGTTTAAATGCCTATACTTTTAGCCAGATAAAACCGAGCAGTGGAGATCATGAAAGGGCCATCAAAGGCTTTACAAGGTCTTGTGCAGCTGGATTCAGTCGTCCAGGCGGGGCGATCGTTTCCAGTTCCCTTTCCATTTCCGAGCTTGTCTTGTCACCTTGGCCTAAGAGTGGCAGTACCAACAACCTGTATAATAAAACAAACAAAAACAAACGGAGGAATGCATATGTTGAATAGACAAAAACAATCGGCGTGGGTCCAGGAGCGGGCGGGCTCCGGACGCATGCTGGTTGCCGCGCTAGCCTTGTTGGCGGCCACTACGGCGGCCAACGCGGGCGACGCGTTTTACAACCTGGATACCGATCCCACCAAGGATCCGGAATTCAGGCTGATCGGCAATGGCAGCAATGCTGGTGTCTGGCGCAGCACGGGGGGCAACCCCGCCACCGGCGGCTATATTTGCATCACGGATGCGGTCGGCAGTTTGAAAGGAACCATCGTCTTCCCCGATTTCGACGATGGCCTGATCGTTAAAGGGTTCAACTTTTCAGTGGACCTGCTGGTGGGCGGCGGCAGCAACCCGCCCGCCGATGGTTTCTCCATCAACTACGCCCGGGACACGGACCCCGTGGCGCTGGATCCGGCAAACGGCGCCTTCGCGGCCAGCCCCGGCGGTGAAGCCAACCTGCCTGAGGAAGGCACCCAGACCGGTCTGGCCATCGGCTTCGACACGTGGGACAGCGGCAGCGGCGACGTCGTCGGCGTGAGCGTCCGCGTGGACAACAAGATCATCGCCTCCTATCCCATGCCCACCCGGCACGGCGCGGCGACCGATGCCACCTCCATGCAGACCGGCCCGCAGAATGGCCCCTGGACCTGGCAGCCCTTCACGGTGAACCTGGGCGTCGATGGCAAGCTGGCGATCGCCTGGAAAAACAGCGTCGTTTGCACCAACCTGCAGACCACGTTTTTCCCCAGCGCCGGCCGCCTGATCTTCTCCGGCCGCACGGGTGGTTCCTACGAGAACACCTGGATCGACAACATCAAGTTGCATACCATCCCGGCCAGCGGCCCGCTGGTGGTCGGGGCCAATGGCACCCCCCTGGGTGTTTCCATGCAATGGAAGGACGCCAAAGCCGGCGCCAAGATCGTCGGCATGGACACCAACACGCTCACGGCCAAGATCGACGGCGTGGCGGTGGCGCTGGGCTCCATCAGCTACAAAGCGGATGACTACCTGACGACCGCGTTGTTCAAGCTGGCCACGCCGCTGACCTTCGGCACCACCCATTCCATCTACACCAAGTTCACCGATTCCAACGGGCAGGTCAACGAAGACACCCGCGATTTCGTGGTCAATGGTTATAGCTGGGAATGGTTCACGCAGAACAACTTCATGATCGAGGCGGAAGACTTCGACTTCAATAATGGCCAGTTCCTGGACAACCAAGTGTTGAGCAGCGTGGAAGCCGCCAACAACTACATCAACAAGGTCGGCGTGGAGGGCGTGGACAAGCACAACCCCACCGAAGGCGGCGCCGCGCACGTTTACCGCGCGTATGATGCCACCTCCGCGACGGGTGAGACCGTCGGCACGGAGATCGTCGGTGCCCAGGAACTGACGCGCGACAAATACCTCACGGCCCAGCAGACCGACCCCGCTGTGGTGGATTACGACGTGGGCTGGGTGGACGCCGGTGAATGGTGGAATTACACCCGCACCGTGCCCGCCAACGCCTACAAGGTTTATGCCCGCCTGGCGCGGGATGGCAGCGACCCGTGGGTGGCCCGTTTTGACAAAGTGACGGCGGGCGCAGGCACCGCCAATCAGACCGTGGCCGCGCTGGGGACTTTCCCCGGCCAGGGCACGGGCGGCTGGCAGAATTACCTGTTCTTCCCGCTGACCGACGCGTTCGGCAACGAAGTGACCGTCCGCCTGGGCGGCAAGACGACCTTCCGGACCACGCTGGTGGCGGGCGGTTTGAACGCCAACTTCTACATGTTCGCCCCGGTGCAGGCGGCGGCGGGCAGCCTGCCTCCGTATGTGGCAGCGGTCTCCCCGGCCAAGGGCCAGACGGGCGTGATGCCGGACAATACGTTGAAGATCGAGATCACGGACAACGACACCAAGGTCAATGTCAGCAGCATCAAGGTCTATTTGGGCACCAACCTGCTCAATGTGGCGGCGACGGCCACCCCGGTGGGCGCCTCCTTCAGCTATCTGCCGGCCACCCTCTGGACCGTGGGTGCGACCTACAATGTGCGGCTGGAATATGCCGACAACGGCACCACGCCGAAGAGCTTCACCAATTCCTGGAGCTTCACGGTGGCCAGCGCCAACGTGGCCGTGCTGAACCCGGATTGGGCGCAGGCGCTGACCTCGGGTGACACCCTGGGCTTCGCCACCCGCAGTTCGCAGTCCACCAGCGCCACCACCAGCACCGCCTGGACGGAAGACCAGCTGAGCGGCCTGCACGCCATTGCCACCGTTGGCTACCATACCGCCGACGTGTTCAACTACTGGGGCAACGGCGGCCGCGGCAATTTCGAAGGCGACACCGATGTGGCGCCGGCCTTTGGCCTGAACCTGTACAGCGCGGG
>CAIMWS010000218.1 GCA_903845125.1 uncultured Verrucomicrobiota bacterium | reverse complement strand
GCACCTCGTCCGCCACCACGGCAAAGCCCATCCCCGCTTCTCCCGCCCGCGCCGCTTCCACCGCCGCGTTCAAGGCCAGAATGTTGGTTTGGAAGGCGATTTCGTCGATGGTCTTGATGATTTTGGCGATATCGGCGCTGGAGTTCTTAATGGCATCCATGGCAGCGGTCATCGCGGCCATGTCTTGAGATCCCGTATCCCCCGCCTGACGCGCCTGCGTTGCCAGTTCCTTCACCTTCTCCGCGGTCTCGGTGTTTTTCTTCGTGATGCTGGCCATTTCCTCGAGCGACGAACTGGTTTCCTCCAATGACGCCGCCTGTTCGCTGGCCCCTTCCGCCAGGGATTGGCTGGAGGCGGACACCTGTCCGGCCGCGGCGGCGGTTTGTTCCGCCCCTGAACTCAGGGCGGAAGTTACACTGGCCAGGACCCGTTTGGTACCGCTGATGATGAACATCGCTACGCAGACGCTGATCACCATCGCCGCCATCAACCCCGCCAGGAGGGCAATGGAGGCATTGGCCAGGGTCTGATTCGACGAATTGGCGGAATCCACCGCTCGTTTCATCCCGGTGGTGGAGGTGGTTTCCACCAGGGCCGAAAGCCGGTTGGCGGTTTCTGCGCGGCGCTTGCCCAGGGCGGCGATGGCGAGGCTGTCGGCTTCGATTTCTTTCATCGTATCACGGTAGGCATGGGCATCCGTTTTCACGGTGTTGAGTTCGTCCAAGTCGGCCTGCACGTGCAGCAGCGCCGCCAGCACCGTAAATTTTTCCTCCATCGATTCAAAATTTTTCAAGCCTTCCTCGATGATTTTCAAATCCCGGAGCGCTTCAGCTTTGAATACGGCGATCCGGGCGGCGTTGCCCAAATCCCGGATTTCCGTGGCTAAAACCAATTTCTTTACCCGCTCCTCCAGTTTGCCAACTTCCGTGAATGATTTGATTTCCTTGCCCAGCCTTTCCTCCTGCGCCTGAATCAGCTTTTCAATATTCGTGGTGAAACCAGCCGCCGCCATATTGAGCCGCTGGCGGTTGGCAAGGATCTCCTTGTTTTTAGTTTCGGTCTCAGCCACCGCTTGCTCGTAGGAAGCCAGCAACGGGGTGATTTCCTTCAACTCTTCCCGTAATTTAACCAAGTCGGGATGGGCATCGGCCAGTTTCTGCGCCGATTCCAGCCAGGTATGGACCTCCACCAGGTTGGTGCGGCCGCTCGCCAGGTAGCTGGCCTCGGTGGTGAAGCCATAGCTGCGGATATCCAACTGGGCGCGTCCCAGCGCATTATTGAATTCAGCCGCCACTTGGGCTTCTGCCACATATTCGGTGGCCAATTTATGGGCATCACTGCGCACGGTGCGCATATGGTTCAATGCCATGCCCCCCAGCAGGGCAGTGATGAGAATGAGGCCGCCGAAGCCAAGGCCGATCTTTCTTCCAAGGGTCATGGTTTGCATAGATAATGGGGATGATGATTGAGCATTTTTCAGGGTTGGGACCGAACCGGTTACTTGATTATTTTCACTTCACCTGAGTCCAAATCGTAGCAGGCGGCCACCACTTTCAGTTTTCCCGCTTTGACAGCCTCATTCAGGATGGGTTCCACGCGATTGATGATGTCGGCCATGCGCTTGGCATTGGCGCGGATCGCATTGTCGATCTTGTCACCCGGTTGGTCTTTGCTTTGCTCCACCGCCGGTTCGATGGACTCCACCACGCTATGGATGTGGCCGGGCGCATGGCCGCCACCGACTGCGGCGGACACAGCCCCGCATTTCCCATGCCCCATAACCACCACCAGGGAGGCATGCAAATGCTCCACCGCGTATTCCAAGCTCCCCAAGGTGTGGTCATCCACCAGGTTGCCGGCGTTGCGGATCACAAATAAGTCCCCCAGCCCTTGGTCGAAAACGACCTCCGGAGAAACTCGCGAGTCTGAGCAAGTCAGGATTATGGCAAATGGCGCCTGCCCTTTGGTTAACTCCTTGCGCCGTTCCAGGTTTTGATGGGGGCGTTTGACGGTGTTGGCCACAAATCTTTGGTTGCCCTCCAGCAATTGCTCCAGGGCTTTTTCTGGGGTTACTGACTCTTCAGCGGCGACCACCGGGATTCCGGGCAGCCACCACCAAACGGCCAGTGCCAAGCTGAGCACACCGGTTAATAACGGCCCGGTTTGGGCTGATTGGGTAGAATTGTTTGTTTTCATATATGCATTGATTAACTCCGGCACGGTCGAACCATCCCTTCAGCCGTCACTCAGTCTGGGCCACCTGGCATTACCGATTAGGAAGGCTCCTGCTTCCGCTGGCGCGCGTTTGCGATCCAAGTTTGCGCCCTGCTCAAAATCTTGAGGAAAGGCTCCCTTACCACCCCTTTTATCCTGGGTTCTCATGCCAAACAGGACATCGGCAACTTCCACAAGACCTTGACGAGGAAAAAATACCCATCGTTTTATGAGTATTTTCACCCCATTGGATGGGCGGCATTTAGGGAAAATCCTGAACCGCCCCGATTGAGCCACCCGCCCAAGGCTGAGTCTCTACCGCGTTTAGTGAAAACCCCCAAGAAGGGGATTGCCTGGCTTTTGAAAATTCTTATCAATGGAGCCGGCAAAATCTGATACAGCCTATGAACCATCAACAACTTCGTGAACAGGCCTGCGCTGCCAACCTTGAGTTGGTCCGCCAAGGCTTGGTGATTTCGTCCTTCGGAAACGCCTCGGCATTTGACCCGGGCAGCGGCGTGATGGCCATCAAGCCCAGCGGTGTGGATTATGATCAATTAACGCCGGAAAACATGGTTTTGCTGGAGGTGACCTCCGGAAAGGCCTTGGAACCGGGTTCCCTGCGGCCTTCTTCGGACACTCCCACCCACCTGGCACTTTATCGGCAATGGCCGATGATCCGGGGCGTTGTCCATACCCATTCCCGCCTGGCCACCGCTTGGGCCCAGGCCGGCCGGGACATTCCCTGCCTCGGCACCACGCATGCCGATTATTTCAATGGAGCAGTCCCCTGCACCGCCACCATGACCTCCGATGAAATCACCGGCGGTTCAGGTTATGAGCACAACACCGGCCTGGTCATCATCCGGGAATTCCAAGCGCGCAAACTGGATCCCTTGGAAATCCCGGCCGTCCTGGTCCGCAACCACGCCCCCTTCACCTGGGGCAAAACCGCCGCGGATGCGGTCCATATCGCGGTAATCCTGGAATATGTGGCCGCCATGGCCCAATCCACTTTCAACCTTGAACCGGCCGCCAAGCCGATCGGAGCCGCTCTGTTGCAAAAACACTTCTTCCGCAAACACGGCCCCGGGGCCTATTATGGGCAAAACCAGCCGAAATAAGATTAGGATCCTATTCGTCTGGCACTCAAGCTGATCCGCAAGGTGCTGTTCCACACGGAACGCCGGATCAGGGGACCCGGCCTGGCAGAAGTTTACAAGTTAGAGCCATTGACGGATGGCTCCTTAAGTAAATATTAAACTATATTGATTCTCCGACCGCTTCGGAGCCTTTGTTTTCAGGCGTCCGCGCTTCCCACTCCTTACTGCCAGTCCCGCTTTGAACCGCGCTGTTCCAGCGGCAATGTATGACCTATCTATTATGCGCGATCGATTGCCACCGGCCCGGCGGCAGCTATTCCGGCGTGATTTCGGTTTGATTTCATTATTTACAATGGCAATGGCGCTCAATTAAGCATCCCAACAGGATAAAAACAACTGATTTACAAATGGGGTTGGTGGGCCTAACTATTATGCCCTGCCTCACGCGCAAGCTCATCCAGGGCCGCCCCTATTATTATGTCCGCCACTGCCAGCGCGTGGACGGCCGCCCGAAAATGGTCAAAACCACCTACCTTGGTTCCCTCGAGAGCATCCTGAAGGCGGTCCAAACCGCCTCCAAAGCCCCTTTACTCGCGTTTTTGCCTCCTAACTTGTGTACATCTGCCAGGGACAAGCACGGCTTTACATCACCCCCGGTTGCCGATACAGTTTTCCCATGGCTTCAGAATTTGATCCAATTGAGTTGGATGGCACCAAGTTTAGCAGTCAGAAAAAATTGTCCGAGCCGCCCATCTCAGCGGGGTTCACGGACTTGGAGCGGCGTTTGACAAATCGTCCGCCGACCCGGGAGGAATTGGAGCAAAAGGTGGGGGAAACCGTCAACAAGCTGGCGGAGCTGAAGCGGGCCCAGGAGTCGTTGGAACGGGAGCGGGCCGCCCTGGAGGAAGCCCGGCGGCGCCAGGTCGAATTTCAGAGCGGGCGGGAGGAAATGGTCCAGCACCTCACCCGCGGCATCGGGCTGCTGACGGAGACCGAATTCAAAGCCCGCCGCGACGCGGACCAAATGCTGCGCACGCTCGTCGATCTGCGCGAATCGCTCGCAAAGGTGCAGAATATCAATCCCGAGACGTGGTCTTCGGAGAGTTACGGCGACGAGGTGACCAAGGCGCTTACCGCCATTGAAAATGCCCGGATGGAGTGGAACTCCGCCTTGATGAAATGGCCCATACTCACCGAAAAACCGGCGGCGGACGAAACCAAAACCTCCCCCTTCCAGCCGGCCAATGCCACCTGGTGGCGCCAGCCGTTTTGGAAACTGTGCCAGCTGGGTTTCGCCCTGACCTGGCCCCTGGCCCTGGTTGCTCTGATTGCTTTAATCCTGTTTTGCGTCCGGCTTTTTCAAAAGTGATGCCCCGGCATGGGATTTTTTAAAAAGAAACGTGATCCCATCTCGGAACGAAGCCGGCTGCTGGAGGAGAAGCTGGCCTCGGTGCAGGATGAAATCAAGCGTCTCAAGGCGGACCTGCTGCTTAACCAGGAGTCCAAGTCCCGCCCGACGCATTATCGGTCCACAGCCAGGCCGCCCATCAACGGTCCCCAGCCCACCCCCGGCGGTTCCCGGGATTCCATTTTCGAGAAAGTCGAACCCATCTCCGCCCAGGGGCTGGACCATCCCCTTATCACGCCACCCAAGCCGGAGGAACTGATCCCTCGCAAAAAAACTCCCTGGCGCCGGCTGGTGGACTTTTTGCGTTCCCCCCAGCCCTCCAACCCCCGCCTGCTCAACCTGCTGGCAGCGGGCAATATCCACGGATTGCGCCAATTGCGTCATGAGAAACGGGTGGCACGGAACCAGTTCCTGGTAACCGTGGCGATTTTCATCCTGGTTTTGCTGGGGGTTCTTTCGTTCATCTTCCGGAAGCGTTAATCTCATGAGCCTATATTGGATCCCAATTCCCACCCAGGATGGCCAATTTGCGGCGGGCTTCACCGCCGCCGGACTGGCCCGGGTGGAATTCCCTCAACAGGTCTCCTCCAGCCTGGAGTTTGAAACCGGAACCCGCCCGCCGCAGACCTGGCTGGACTGGACCGCAGCCGCCTTGCGCCAGATCCTCTTGGCGGAAATCCCGGCCAAACTGCCGCCGCTGGATATTTCCTCCGGCACCGATTTCCAGCAAAGGGTGTGGCGGGAATTACTGCAAGTGGCCCAGGGCCAGACACAAACTTACGGTCAAATTGCGGCACGAATCCTCCGGCCGGCCGCCTGCCGGGCTGTGGGCGCTGCCTGCGGGGCCAATCCCATCCCGGTTTTGATTCCCTGCCATCGGGTGGTTCCGGCCAATTACCAGCCCGGTGGGCCACACCTGGGAGGATTCAGCGGCGGTTTACAATGGAAAATATTGCTGTTGGAGCGGGAACGCCGCGCACTCAAGATTTCCTTTCCCGTTCGCTGATCCACAGTTTGAGGCCGGTGATGGCCACGAAGAAGGCCACTTGCAGCGCCAGGCAGCCGGCAATCCCCCAGCCCAGCCCCATGGCTCCACCAGCCCAGAGCAAAATGCTGCCACCGGCCAGGTAACCGCCCAGGTCAAACTCTTGTTCGCCCAGCCGGTAATAAAAAACGGCGCAGGCGATCAGTATCAGAAGATCGAAATAGCCGGTCATGACTCAGGCCACCGGATCATCAAGGTGTAAGCGTTGGGGTTGTGTGTGGTGGAGTCGTTGAAAAGGCATCCCAGGTAGGAGGCGATGTGGAACACCTGGACCGCCGCGCCCCGGCTCTCAAACCACGACCGGACCTGCTCCAAGCTGACGGTATTCCAGTGGTAGTCATCCACCGGACGCACCACGTGCGATTCGATTTCGGCCATGCTGAAAAAGTGCGCACAGATTCCGCGTCGGGTTACCCGCACCAGTTCCGCGAAGGCGGCCTCCATGGCGGGCAGGGAGAGGTGTTCAAACAGATCGTGGACAAAACAAAGATCGAATTGTTTTTCTCCAGCCTGGATATCCAGCACATTACCCGTAGAAAAAGCTGCCCCGGGGAACATTTCCTGCGCATTGACGATATTTTTCGGGCACAAATCAAGACCGTGATAATCCAGGAAAGCGGCCAGGCCGTAACGCTTCAGGAACCGGAAATCATTGGCGGAACCGCAGGCCGGTTCCAGCACGGCGAGGCGGGTAGCGGTCTCGCCGGCGAGGACTCCACTCCAGAGCCGCTCGAAAGTTGCCGCCACTGATTCACTCATGGCCGGAGCCGCCTCAGGATTCTGCCCCAGCCAGGCGCTGAGGTAATTCGGCACTACCACCGATTGCAAGGCGAGCGGCAGCTGGTTGAAAGTGCGGGTCACAAAAGCCGGGATGGCAATTCCTTCGGCATTGTCCGCCCCGCGCTCGAGCGCATGCTGGATGGCGTCCAGGTCATCGGCGATGATCCGGCCTTTCAGCAACCGCAGGCACCAGTTCAGCACTGCGGCAAAATGCAGTTCGGCCTGCATCAAGCCCAGGAAACGCCGGCCAAACAGGTATTCCACCAGAAAATGCCGCGTTAACACACTCTGGATATTGAGCCGCGGATCTTCCACCCTGGTCACCAGGTAATTCCGCAGCAGTTCCGCATCATACTTCATCCAGGACTGCAGCAATCCCTGAGTTTCATTTTTGAATTCAGCTTGCATCCCATTCATTGAACTTCGGAATCCACCATGAATGAATGATTGCCACGAAAAGCTTCGGGGTCAAGGCGCACGCAAAGGAGCCGCCTGGGCCTCGACTCGCGCCGCCCGCCCACCCGCACCGGATTCCCGCCGTTGGGAGGGAGGTATTTACGCCGCAGATTTTTGCGCCAGCTTGAGCGGCTAAAATTTCTGCTCGTTCTTGTTTTCGTATGGGCCAAGGAACTTATGCCCGTCGAAGTGAATCAAGTGGTCTGGGGCTTCGGCTATCCACACCTCCGTCTCCCACGCAATTTGCGGTGCGAACTTCCTTAAGGTGTGACGGTCGCGAAATGCGGTGATGAAAATTGGAGAGCTTGGTCCGTTCGCCGTTCACCTCGATCAGGCGGCTCCCTGGGGCTCGTTTGGCGGCCCGGGCAAAAACCTGCTGCGACTTCATTTCCCTCCCCAAGGCCGGAACACGCGAACTAACTTTGTCTTTGGCTCGCTCGGGAGTTTGCCACGACAGGAGCGGAGCGGGCGCAAGAAAGCTCATCGAGGGAACGGCTAATGCCAGGGGGGAGCCCAAGGTCTCGGATTTCCAGGCGTAGCTGTCAAAAACCTCCGGCAAAGCCGGAGGCTTGAAATGGTGAACCGCTCAAAGCGGATTAGTCTTGGAGCCGCTCAAAGCGGCTTTGGCCATCGAACAGTCCTAACTGATCGAGACGCTGGTCTTCCTTTTCCTGCGCTTGAATGTACTTTCGAACGGCCGCTTCATTGTGACCGACCGTCGACACCCAGTAACCCCGCGCCCAGAAATGCTGCCCCACAAAGTTGCGCCGCTTGCCTCCAAACGTCCGCGCTATCTGGATTGCGCTTTTCCCCTTTATGTAACCCATTACCTGGGATACCGAGTACTTCGGCGGAATCGATATCAACATATGCACATGATCGACCATCAGATGCCCCTCCCCTATCTCGCATTCCCTGTGTTTCGCCAACTCCCGAAATATACACCCCAGGTGCTTGCGTAATGAGTCGTAGAGGGTCTTTCTTCGATATTTCGGAATAAACACCACATGGTATTTGCATTCCCACTTCGTATGGTTAAGATTTTCATATTCGTTCATGTTTTGAGTTTCCTGTTGTTGACCTTGAGCGGTTCACAACGCGGATACTCAATGGACTCCCGGAGTTGTCAGACTCTGGGAGTCTCCCCGGCAAAGCCGGGGGGTTTCCAATTAATCTAAAAAAGGCGATTCGAATAAAAATATTTCAGAGGTGGTGGGACAAAATGGCCCACAGGGCCGCCAGCAGGGCCGGAAACCGCTCAAATCTCAACCCGAAGAATGCCTAATTCGGAACCGCCGCTTCGGTAGGAACGTATATTTTGCTTCGCAAAGTAGCGGGGGTGGATGCACATTATTCCGAGGTTATGGTTGGAACTGTCAGGAAATCCAATCCTGTGATTTTAGCGGCACGAATTCGCTTTCGAATGAATTCAGCAATGTAAACCTTAATTCCCTCGTCGGAATATGTGAAAATTGAGTGCGATTCAATTTTCGAAGCATTTAGTACTGGCTTAATTACAATATTGCCTGACATGATTGTCCGAGTTTTGCTCAATACATCACAGGGAATTGGCAGGTGCAAGACGTGATAATTGCGTTGCTCGCCTGTAATGTTTTTAACCACGACTGGAAGCCATTGGATGGAATCGTCTGGACCGGCGCATCCTGCTAATATGGTCTTTAGCTTTTCCGAACACATGTGCCACCCCATGTTGTTCCACTGGTAATCAGTAAACATGCCATCCTTCAATGTGAATTCGATGGTTTGCCAATTCGCGACCATGCCTTTGCGATAGAGAAGTTTAAACGACACCCCTTCAGGAGCGTACGCGACGCCATTGGCATCGTTTTCCT
>CAIMWS010000217.1 GCA_903845125.1 uncultured Verrucomicrobiota bacterium | reverse complement strand
TTCGAGATGATGGCCGTCAGCACCATGAGCGTCCAGCTCGCTCCGGCGATCTTGCCAATATCTTTTACGCCTGCCTGAATCCCGCTTTCACGTTGCTCACCGCCTTGAGTTTCCACCACTTGTCCAATCCCCGGGAGTAATTCGGCATTTTGCGGGCCTGGGGATCGCTGGGCTGGATTTTGCCATTCCTGCCGATCTCCTTGTGGATGATCCACCGTGGAACCGGGGATTTGAGTTTCATCCCGGTATTGGGAGCGGCTGTCTGCCTGGCCATGGTGGCTTGGTCATTCGCCTTGCCCCATACTTCGCCGGGAGCCGTCCGGAAGAATAAAGGCAGCTCCGCCGGCGGGCATTATCTGCCAGCCCTGAAAAAGCTGCTGGACAACCCCAATTACCGGGTGCTGGTGCTGGGGTATTTCCTGATTTCAGGCTCCTTTTCGCTGCTCACCTATTACTCGCCGCCTTTCCTCGAGAGCCTGGGCATTGCCCGGCCTTGGCTGGGGCCGATCCAAGCCATCGGGGTCATCGTGGAGATCATCCTTTTTCAGTGGCATCCGGCTCTGCTGCGGCGTTGGAATTTCGCCCGCATGATGTTTGTGGGCTGCGTGGCTTTGGCGGTCCGGCACGCGCTTTTTTGCTGGTTGAGCAATGTTTGGATTTTGGCTTTTAGTTTCGTTCTGGCGGGGGTGGTCGTGGTTTGTTTCCACATCACTGCCAGCGTGCTGGTCAACGTCATCGCCGGCAAAGCGGTGCGCGCCACGGCCCAGTCGTTTTTGTTCCTGGTGGGCACTGGCCTGGGCCCCATGTTTTCCAACTGGGCGGCCGGCCGGGTGGCGGCCGCTTATGGCAACAGCCTGCGCCCGGTATTCGCCCTCGCTTCCATTCTGGCCTGCGCGGCGGCTGTTCTCATCGCCAGTTGGCGCCATCACCTGAACCATGCCGGCAAACACGAGGCTCATGACCCGGTAAAGGTCTGAATCCATTGCGGGAGGGGGCCTGGCCCGGGAAGCAATCCCGGGGCTGGAATAGCTGAAACCTGGTTCGCCACCCAACGTCCGGGCCCCGTTGGCCACTTTTTTCACCGCCTCCTTGCCATTGACCGGAGGGTGGTTTTGTCGATAATGCGACCCTGTGGATCGTCATAACGGCGTGGCTCGGTAAAAGTCTGGCGTGGCGTTGCCAGCCGAATCCAATATGTTATGACCCTGATGATTTTTGGACGAGTGCGTTGCCAACAAATGGCCAGGCCGGGAGCCGGGCGCTGCGGGTGCTCAGGCGCACCTGGCTGGCGTTTCCGGTGCTGAATCCCTTTCAACCAACAAGTTGAATGGTAGATGTGGCCGGCCAGACAATTGAGGTTTAACAAAAACGGTTTTTCCCATGACTGCCTCCTTACAAGACAGCAGCGATAGTTTGCGCAGCGCCAAGCCGCTGCGTTACGTGCAAACGGCCCACCTGGCTGACCCGTTGCAATTGGAACACCATGCAGTGCTGCAAGGGGTTATCGTGGCCTACGAAACGTATGGCCAGCTCAATGCCGCCAAGAACAATGCGATTTTGGTCTGCCATGCGTTGAGCGGTGACAGCCATGTGGCCAGGCACAATGAAACCGATGATCCTGGCTGGTGGGATTTGGTGGTTGGCCCCGGCAAAGCCATCGATACCGATCAATATTTTGTGGTTTGCTCCAATTTGCTGGGCGGCTGCCGCGGCACCACGGGACCGGGGAGCATCAATTTGGAGACGGGGAAGCCGTATGGGCAGGATTTCCCGACGATAACCCTCAACGACATGGTGGAAGTACAGCGGCGCCTGATGGATCACCTGGGCATCCAGCGGTGGCGCTCGGTGGTGGGCGGTTCGCTGGGTGGGCATCAGGCTTTGACCTGGGCGATTCAATTCCCGCACCGCGTGCAGGGAGTAGTGGCCCTGGCCACCTCCCCCCGTCTGACCAGCCAGGCGCTGGCCTTCGACGTGGTTGGGCGCAATGCCATCCGGCAGGATCCGCACTTTTGCGATGGCCAATATTATGAGCACCAAGGGCCGGAAGTGGGTCTGGCGATTGCCCGCATGATCGGCCATATCACGTATTTATCCGGAGAGGCCATGGCCAAGAAATTCGATTTCGACCGGCTGCATCCGCGCCAGGTGGCGACCGAGTTCGAGAAAGTCTTTTCAGTGGGATCCTACCTGGGCTACCAAGGGGATAAATTTGTGGAGCGGTTTGATGCCAACAGCTATATCGCCATATCCATGGCCATGGATCTGTTCGACTTGGGCAGTTCGCGCCAAGCCCTGGCGGCGGCGCTGCAACCCGCCACCTGCCGCTGGCTCGTGCTCAGCTTCAGCAGCGACTGGCTTTTCCCCTCGAGCCAATCGCGCGACCTGGTGAACGCTTTGATCGCCAACCGTACCCAGGTGAGTTATTGCGATATCTCCAGCCAATGTGGCCATGACGCCTTTCTCCTGGCTGATGAACTGGCCAGCTACGGGGAAATGATCCGCGGATTTCTGGGCCAACTGGATCCGAAAGCGCCGGGTTGCCAGCCGAGCCAGGATGATGAGGCCTATGAGACCACGAGTATTTTCCGCCAGCATCGTTTGGATTACGAGCGGATCGGGGAACTGATCCCCGCCGGATCCAGCGTGCTGGATTTAGGATGCGGCTCCGGCGCGCTTCTGGCGCGGCTGAAGCAAGGCCAACACGGGCCGCTGGTGGGGTTGGAACGGGATGAATCCAGCATCCTGGCAGGCATCCGGAAGGGATTGGATGTGATCCAGGCGGACCTGAACCAGGGATTGGCGGCCTTCGCGGATGACCAATTCGATTTCGTGGTCCTATCCCAGACTTTGCAGGCCATCGACGATGTGGAGGGGATCATCCGGGAGATGCTGCGTGTCGGGCGGACCGGTATTGTAAGCTTCCCGAATTTCGCCTTTCGCCGTTTGCGCAAAATGCTGGCTGAAGAGGGGCGGGCCCCGAAGTCCACGGGAGTCCTTTGCTATGAGTGGTATAATACGCCCAACCGGCGCTTTTTATCGATCGCCGATTTCGAGGAGTTTTGCCAACAAAAGCGGATCAAGATCCACCGAACCATTCCCTTGAACACGGAGGAGGGGATCGAAGTGTTGGACAATCCCAACCTGGATGCGGACCTCGCCATTTTCGCCATCGGCCGCGGAGAAGGCTATGTGGAGCGGGGAGTGTTGCATCACGGTGAAGGGATCTGAGCCACCGCCACCCGCTGGAGGAACCTTGGGTCCAGGAAACCGTGGGGCGGGCAAGCTGCATGGCTTCCTGGCTGGCTAAACCGCCGGAATCCCACGCGACAAAAAAAGCCCGGCCATCGGCCAGGCTTTGAATTCGCCATTCGCACGCGGAGGTTATCGGAGGCGGAATACCTCTGGTGACCGCAGGGTTAAAGCTGGTCAATCGGCTTTGGCATCCACTTTCAGCCCCGGCAAGGCGCTGCCGTCTGGATTGCGGATGCGGCAGCAGAAGCCCCAGCCGCCTTCGTGATTCACGATTTTCAGGAGGAGTTCGTTCCAGCCCGCAGCCAGGCTGATTTTGGCGGTATCCTGGGCTGGACCTACTCCGCGATGGGTATAATTGGCATGCACTAATTTCCCGTTCAACCAGGCTTTGATGGCATCGTCACTGCCCAATTCCAGCCGGGCTTCCTGGGCCGCAGGGGACCACACCCGGGTGCGCAGGTAGGCGGCGCAGTGGTTTTCGGAGCGGAGGGCGGTGTCCAAAGTTACCTCCCAGGCGCCCATGCCTTTGGTCAACGGCTGCCAGGCGATGGCCGGTTTGGCGGGATCTTCCGGCGGGAAAACGAATTCAAAAATGGCCTGGCTTTCCTTGTCTTTTTGCGTAAAAGGCCCCACCACCACCCAGTTGAGGATGTATCCTTCGTGCTGCTCGATCAGGTTGATCACTTTTTGGGCTTGCTGGCGCAGGCTGGCCTCCTGGGTTGCGGCGAGCACGCCACGCAGGGCGGCCTTGGCCCGGCTGGCATCTTTCTGACGCGCGAAATCGGCGAGTTGGATAATGGCTTGGGCCGCCTCCGCCCGCAAAGCGGCGTCCGGCAGAGATTTTTCGGCCAGTTGCAGCGCTTCCATCGAACGGGCACTGCCCAGTCCCGCCAGCACCAGTTTCTTTTCGTCGCCGGTTTGCGCCAGTTCCATGGCGCGGGCGTAACGCGCGGTGGGGTTTTCGGCCAGGGCGGCCATCCGCACGAAACCGCGCAAGACCAGCGTTTTTTGCGTGGGATCGGCCAAGGTTTCAAGGAGGCGCACCAGGTCGTCGGCGGGCGCGGCGTCCGGCCACTCCGCCAGGGTGCGGATGGCGGCCTGGCGCACGGATTCGGCGGTGTCGTTCAACGCCGCGCGGACGGCGGCGAGGGAATCGGCGGTGCCGGCCAGCCCCAGCAAGCGCAACAAGGTTGGTTTGGCGGCGGGAGTGGCAGTGGCATACGTAGCCAGCAAAGGGGCGGCGCGTTTTTGGGTATCGGTGATCCGCCGCAGGATCGCGGCGATGGCCTCCTCAATGGCTGGCCGGTCGCCCAGTTCCGCAGGTTCCAAGGCCAGCTTGGCCAAAGGCGATAATTCAGCTTCCGTGCCCAGCACTCCCAGGGCATTCAAGGCTGCCAGGCGAACCGTGCCTGAGCCTTGGCGGGCCACTTGCAGAAGATCCGGGATGGCGGCCCTGGCATTGCGGGCGGCCAGCGCCCGGACCAATTCAACCTGGACGGGAGCGGACTGCTGGCTGAGGGCGGCCAGGATCGCCTGGTCGATGCCTTCGCCCCGCAGCGCCATAAGACTGTTGCGGGCCACTCGCTGCTCCGCGCCCCCCTTGGCGGCTGCTTCCGCCAGAAGGGCGGCGGCG
>CAIMWS010000216.1 GCA_903845125.1 uncultured Verrucomicrobiota bacterium | reverse complement strand
GCCTTGGACTGGTTGAAAAGCGCGTCGCCGAAGTTGGTGCCTCCGGAGGCTCGGCAGGCACTCGGCGGAGGTGGAATATGAACGAGGCGCTTATCGATCCCCTAAAAAAAATGCAAACCTAACTTCGGAGTTCGGGTTAAACCTTCGCGGTGCATTCCCAGCCCCGACGAGGCTGCGGAAGAATCATAAAAGCGGGGAATCCGTTGACACTACGCCAGCAACAGATTCCACCTCGCCACCTCGGCGGCAGTGGTCGCGGGGGCCGGACAAAACAGCGTAAAGGCAAGTGTGATGGTGGAATGCCCCGGCGGTTGGGCAACCTCAAGGCAGGGCTGGCCTCAATTTTTTCCAAGCCGCCAAGGATCGGGCGAGGTGTTCACGGGTGTCACCCCCAATCCCATAACACTGCAGGCCAATGGGGCCACGATAGCCCAAATCCTGCAGCGTTTTCAAAAACTTCCCAACATCGAATGAACCTTTGTCCAGCGGTTGGATATAACGATCCCAGCCCGGCTTTTCATCGTGATCATCGGCGCCGTTGATGGAAACAGCCCATAGGCGGGGCATGGCCTGCTGCAGCAACCGGGCATAATCGCGCTGTTTATCCACCCTCAGCCAATGGCACAGGTTAAACATGACCCCGACGTTTGGCCGGTTCACTTGATCCGCCACACGGATGGAATCTTCAATACGTTCCACCCAGGAACCCTGATGCGGGTATAGCAATAATTGAGCGCCCGCCTCCTGGGCGAGGTCCGACATTTCGCGCAAAATGGCTACGGCGTGTGGATCCACCGAGGGATCGGAAGGTTTCATGCCGTTCAGCAGCAAGGCGAATTGGAGATGACGGCCTTTGACCAGGGAAAGCACCTCCTTGAATTTGGACTCGTAGGGTATCTTGCCCGGGCTTACATCCACATTCATGGTGATCTGGAACAAGGTGAGACCGGCTTCATCCAGTGTTTTAATCCGCTCGGCCACCTGATCCAGCCAGATATGGCCAACCCCGGCATAACCCAGTTCCTTGAGCATTTCCGCCTGTTCCTTGAAATTGCGTTTTTTGGCGTCATGCCAATCAATGCAAAACGGAAAAAAGGGCTGGGATTTGGATTCGGCGGCTTTCGGCAGGATCAAGGATCCCAACCCAGCCGCCATGGTCGCAAGCGCGGTTCGTCGGTTCATATATGGGGAGGATCTTGAGCCGCCTGCGGGCGGGTGGCAAGCGTTGAAAACCGTATCTCAGAGGGACGGGTTCCCTCTGGACACACGGGCCATTGGATCGGTTGTTTTGGCTTGCATCGGGTATAGTTTCTGACGCCGTCCCCTCCCCCCCGCAAGTGACGCCTTAAAAAGGCCAGCTGCACGGACAAAAAAAGGGGATGACCAGTGGTGGAAAGAGGGAAAAGTGGTCGGAGCGACAGGATTTGAACCTGCGACGTCTTGGTCCCAAACCAAGTGCTCTAGCCAGGCTGAGCTACGCTCCGACTCATCCAACACAGAGTTTGTAACCGATGGATGGCCAAGAGCAAAGCAGAAAATCGCCAATCGTGGAATCCTCTTCAAAGGAGGGCCGCCAAACACCCCGTTTTTCGAGGCTGAAAACCGGGCCGTGAGTTCCTCCGGGCGACGGTCCAGGACCCGTTTTTAAACCTTTGACGGAGAAGCCAGATTCCCTTACCTTCACGCTTCGGATTAAGGGATAACACACACCGTGCCGGGTTCCCGTTGACCCATTGGGTTGGGGACGCCCAAGGTGGTTTGTTGGCTGCCGATTCCCTGGCAATGACTTGGGCGGACACCAAGCCAACGGTTGCCGAATCAACGGGTTGCACGTTGCGGAACCAGGGATGAACGGGACGATCGGAAACGGTGAAAGAGGGCATTGTCCCTCGCCTGGGGCTGCCGGAAGGGTCAGTTGCGCAGTCTGGTTGGCAAGATTTACGCATTGAGTCATGTTAAGCTACATTATTAAGAAAATTTTCGGAACCAAAAACGATCGCGAGGTGAAGCGCCTGCGGCCGGTGGTGGTCCGTATCAACGAGATCGAACAGTCGTATCAAAGCCTGACTGACGATGGTTTGCGCCAAAAAACGGCGGAATGGAAAACCCGCCTGGCAGCCATCAACGACCTCGAGGAACTGCGGCTGACTTTGGATGAAATCCTGCCGGATGCCTTTGCGGCAGTTAAAAACGCCTGCCGGCGCCTCATGGAAAAAACGATCACGGTTCGCGGCCACGATGTGGTCTGGGACATGATCCCCTTTGATGTGCAGTTGATCGGCGGAATGGCCCTGCATAGCGGAAAAATCACCGAAATGGCCACCGGCGAAGGCAAAACCCTCGTGGCCACCATGCCAGCCTTCCTGAACGCCCTGACCGGGCGCGGAGTACATATTGTCACGGTAAACGATTACCTGGCAGCGCGCGACAGCGAATGGATGGGCGCGATTTACCGTTTCCTCGGGCTCACGGTTGGCTGCATCATCCACGACCAAACGCCCGAGGTGCGCCGCCAGCAATACGCCTGCGACATCACCTACGGCACCAACGCGGAATTTGGCTTTGATTATTTGCGCGATAACGGCATGGCTGCCAGCGCCCAGGAACAGGTGCAGCGCGGCCATTATTTCGCGATCATCGACGAAGTGGACTCCATCCTCATCGATGAAGCCCGGGTGCCGCTGATCATCAGCGGGCTGGCAGTGGTGGATGCGGACAACAGCTTTTACGAGCAGTTCAAACCGGCGATCCACAACCTGGTGCAAACCCAAAACCGGCTATGCAATCGGTTCATTGAGGAAGCCCAGAAATTGATCGCCAAGCTCCATCCCACCGACGGCTCACAACCGGTCCGCGCCGGCGAGACCGAGCAGGAGTTGGGGCTGGCGCTCTACCGCGCCCGGCTGGGAGCGCCCAAACAGCCCGCCTTGCTCAAACTGCTGGAGGACCCCGAAAACTTGCGGCTGATGAACGAAGCCGAGTTGGAATTGCATGCCGACCAAACCAAACGGACGCTATACGCGCAAAAGGAGGAGCTTTTCTTCGCGATCGAGGAAAAATCCCATGAATCCGACCTGACGGAAAAAGGCCGCGCTTTTCTCAGTCCCAATGACCCTGAAGCCTTTGTCTTGCCCGACTTGACCACCATTTTCCATGAGATCGACACGGGACCGATCAAGGATCCCATGGAGCGTATCAAGCTCAAGGAGAAACTGCAGTCGGAGTTTGACAACCGCGCTCAGCGCATCCATTGCATTTCCCAGCTCCTCAAGGCTTACAGCCTTTACGAAAGGGATGTCGAATACGTCGTCCAGGACAACAAGGTCATCATTGTCGATGAGCATACCGGGCGCCTGATGCAAGGCCGGCGGTGGAGCGACGGTCTGCACCAAGCCGTAGAAGCCAAGGAAGGGGTGGCCATCGAGCGCGAAACCCAAACCCTGGCCACCATCACGATCCAGAATTATTTCCGCCTCTACCACAAGCTGGCCGGCATGACCGGCACGGCCGAAACGGAGGCCACGGAATTTTTCGACATTTACAAGCTTGGGGTCATGGTCATCCCGACCAATAAACCGTGCGTGCGCAAGGATCAGGACGATTCGGTCTACAAGACCAAGCGCGAAAAGTTCGACGCCGTGGTCAAGGAAATCGCCTCGATTCATGCCCAAGGCAGGCCAATCCTGGTGGGCACCATTTCAGTGGAAACCAGCGAACACCTCTCCCGCCTGCTGAAGAAGGCCGGCGTCATGCATTCCGTCCTCAATGCCAAGTATCACCAGCAGGAAGCCGAGATCGTCGCCCGTGCCGGCCAGCGCGGAGCGGTGACCATCGCCACCAACATGGCTGGCCGCGGCACCGACATCAAACTCGGGGCCGATGTAGCCAGCCTGGGCGGCCTGCACGTGCTCGGCACCGAGCGGCATGAAGCCCGCCGCATTGATCGCCAGTTGCGCGGGCGTTGCGCCCGCCAGGGCGACCCTGGTTCCTCGCACTTTTTCATCTCCCTTGAGGACGATCTCATGCGCCTGTTCGGCTCGGACAAGATCGTCAAAGTCATGGAACGGGTTGGGCTGGAAGAAGGGCAGGAACTGCAGCACCCGCTGCTCAACCGGTCCATCCAAACGGCCCAGAAGCGGGTGGAGCAGCACAATTTCCAGATCCGCAAACGCACGCTCGAATACGACGACGTGATGAACAAGCAGCGCGAGGTCATTTATGGCTTCCGCAATGAAATCATCCACTGCGAGGATGTGCGTGACCGTTTGATGGACATCATGGAGGAGGTGGTGGTCCAGAAGATGGGTGTTTTCACGACGGCCCAAGGGGATGTAACCGACTGGAAAGCCCGTCCTTTGGTCGATTGGGTGAATTATAATTTCCTGCTGGCGGTGCGCGAGGAGGATGTCCTGAAAGTGGCCAATTCCGGCAACGATCTGCCGGTCAAAGACTCACTCTACGATGGCTTTAATGCCCACCAGTTCGCGGTCGCCTCCCACATTGCCAAACTGGTCCGCGATGCCTACGACTTGAAGGCCAGTTTCGAGAAGCCCGAGGAGCTGAAATCGGTGGAGCGCTACACGATCCTGAGCGCCATCGACAAGCTGTGGAAAGAGCACCTTTATTTCATGGACAGCTTGCGCAACGCCATCGGCCTGCGCGCCTATGCCCAGCGCGATCCGCTGATCGAATACAAGGCGGAAGCGTTCAAGACGTTCGACGAACTGATGGTGAGCATAAAGACGGAGGTTTGTCATAATATATTCCGGAGCGCCTCCAGCCTCATGGCCTACCAGAATTTCTGGAACAATTTGCAGCAGAACCTGGCCCACCCCACCGCCTCGTCTTTCGGCGGTGGCACCCAGGCTTCGCCAGCCACGCAGGCCGCCCCCGGTTCGCCCAAAGCGAGCGATATGGTCACCGAGGCTACGGAAGCCGTCTCCAAGACCAAACCGGTGCGCAACGCGCCCAAGGTGGGGCGCAATGACCCTTGCCCGTGCAACAGCGGGAAAAAATACAAGCAGTGCTGCGGCCGGTAAAAAGGCGGCCGAAGGTTTGGGGCTGGCGGAGCGGCTACCGCCAGCCATGAATAAAGGCGGCCCAAGGCAGCAGCAGCCATTTTAATTCGAGTCCGGTTGGGAGGATGAATCCTCAATCAACCGCCAGCAGGGATCTGAAACGAGGAATTTGTGCCAGCAAAACACTGTCTTCGGTAAGCGCCTCCCACCAGGATCCCAGCCCGCCGTATTCAAAGGCCACCAACTCCGGAATGGGCCATAAACGATCCCGCAGGCAGCCGGCGACCCATTCGAAAAACTCCCAGTCGGCTGGGGTCATCGGGAGATGATCCATCAAGCGGCCCGCCGATTCCCGCAGCCGGGGCGTCAGCAGGCCAGCCTTTTGCAAACGGTCCATCCATCGTTCATCGAATAATTGGATGCCCGTGACATGGATCTCCTTGAGCCGACTCAAAGGCAGAGACTGGAGGTAGCTGCGCGCTTCCAGGCCGAGGCACCTCGCCCCCAACCGGGCGTGCGAGACATCGAGCAATAGCCCGCAGCCGGAAGTCTCGATAACCCGCTGGATGACCTCGGGCACAAAGGCGGCATAATAATATTGCCCGCCATGATCATAAATGTTTTCCAGCACTATCCGGTCCGCCCCCCAGCGCTCCACTGCAGGCTCCAAATCCCTCAGCAATTGGCTGGCCACGCGCTCGCAAGCGGCTGCGTCCAATGCATCAAAAGCCAGGCCGGGGCAATCGCCAGCCGTGACTGCCAGGTGCACGTTGAGAAAAGGGGTTTGCGACTGTACCCGTAATGCCTCCATGAAATCGAGGTCGGCGAACTGGTTTTTCTCGGTGTCTACCAAATGCCCCGTGCCACCGCCCACCCGCAACGGGAAATGAACGTAAATGGGGAGTTCTCCGGCGATTTCCTGCACCAGGTCGCGCCAGGCGGGGCATTTGAATAAATCAACACGGATCTGCCCTTGTCGGGACAAACGAACCGCCGGGGGTGAGTAATTGACGGCGAATTTCACCAATTTATTGTGGCAGAAACGCAACCGGTCTGCGCAGGCGCGAATGAGTCTCCTTGGGGAGCTACTTAATCCGGATAGCCTTGGGGATGTTTTTTGTGCCAGGCCCAGGCCGAACTGACGATGTCCTCCAACCGGGAAAACGCGGGCTTCCAACCCAATTCCTGGCGGGCTTTGCCGGCGGCTGCCACCAAGCGGGGCGGGTCACCGGCACGCCGGGGTTTTTCAATCACCTTGATCCTGGCGCCAGCCACGGTTTCGCAAGCTTGAATGACCTGGCGCACCGAAAAGCCATCGCCGGTTCCCAGGTTAAAAAATCCCGAAGGCCCGGATTTCATGGCCAGCATATGGGCTTGGGCAAGATCGCAAATATGGATGAAATCGCGCACGCAGGTGCCATCCGGAGTGGGATAATCGGCGCCGTAAACTTCGCAGTGCGAAGCCTGGCCAAGGGGCACTTTCAACACGTTCGGTATCAGGTGGGTTTCAATGCGGTGGTGCTCCCCGAAGCGTTCGCTGGCGCCGGCGGCGTTGAAATAACGGAGCGCGGCAAAATCGAGGCCGTGGATTTGCCGATACCAATCCAGGATTTTCTCAAACATCAGCTTGGATTCGCCGTAAGGATTGATCGGTTTCTGGGGCAGATCCTCCGTCATGGGCACCCGCTCCGGAATCCCGTAGGTGGCGCATGTGGAACTGAAGACAAACTTGCGCACTCCGGTTTGGCGAGCCGCATCGACCAAGTTCAGGCCCAGCGAAACATTGTTGTAAAAATACTTATGCGGATTGGTCATGGATTCATTGACCAAAGCCTTGGCGGCGAAATGCATCACCACCTCCGGGGCAAATCCCCGCATGGCGGTCAGCAGCGTTTCCTGATGATCCAAACCGGCATGCACAAACCGCGCCCGGCCATCTACGGCTGAACGATGCCCTTCCGACAAGTCGTCATACACCAACACCTCGTGGCCGGCGTTGAGCAATTCCTCAACGCAGGTGGATCCAATATACCCCGCTCCGCCTGTCACAAACACTTTCATGGCATGAAATAATAATGACCGCGGCCATGAACTCAAAGGATTTAATAGCTCAAATTCCGAGGGAGGGCCGCACTCCCGTTGAGCCGGGGGGCAGGCACCGCAGTAAAGCGGGCTTTCCCCAGTCCCCTCCTAAATTCCCGCTTTGTCGAACAACTCACGGATATTGAAAACGTAATTCCGGGAGACGGGGGGCATCCCAAAGGTGCGGGTGGATTTCTCGAGGCGGCCGAAGATAGCCTCGAACTGGGCCTGGCTGATGGCAAAGCGGCCCAACAAGACGGCCGCCGTTTGCCACAACACATCGTGCAAAACCCCCTGGCTTTTGCCATCGGGACGGCGGCGCAAGGCGCCATAAGCCCGCTCCAAATCCTGGTCGGTGGGATCGCCCATCATTTGAGCGTAAGCCAAAACATAGTGCTCGATCCAAAAGAAATAAGCGTCATATTCCGACGGAGGCACCTGCATCTGGGCCGGCGGTTTTTCCTCACCCCGCCACAAGGCGGAAAGCATCGGCACATGCCAGGTCGCTTCGGTATCATTCTGACGTAAAGCAATATCGTGGCGATCCTTGATGATCAACGCGCGCCGATGGTTGATCTCCTCCACCAGCAGTCCAAGCTGAATCTGGCTGGGGTCCAGGCCGGACGGATCCAAGGCGGCCTTAAGGGCCGGGTGGAAATTATATGGAGGCAACTTGTTTTCCATAGGTGTTTCAAATCCCGTGTTTAACTGGAAATGCCGCGCTGCTGGATATCTGCCTGCAGTAGGGCCAGGGCCTCCCCGCGGGAGCGCACGCCCAGGTCGCCCAGGCCGTGGCGGCGGATGGCGACCTGCCCGGCGGCCTGCTCCTTCCGGCCCACCACCCACATCGTGTGGACCTTGGCCGTTTCCGCGCTGCGGATCTTGGCGCCGATCTTATCACCCGAAGCATCGAGGTCGGCCCGGATGCCATGGGCACGCAGTTCCCGCACCAGGCTGCGTCCGTAATCGTCCTGTTCCTCGCCGATAGGCAACACCCGCACCTGCTCGGGCGCCAGCCAGAGCGGGAAATTGCCGGCGTAATGCTCGATGAGAAAAGCCACAAACCGCTCATGGGTGCCCAAGGGCGCACGGTGGATGCACAAAGGCGTGCCCTCGGTGTTTTCGCGCGTTTTATAGACCAGGCCAAACCGGCCAGGCACGGCGAAGTCCACCTGGTTGGTGGCGATCGTGAATTCGCGACCCACGACACTCCAGACTTGGACATCAATCTTGGGTCCGTAAAAGGCGGCTTCATTGGGGACTTCCACAAAATTGATGCCCGATTCCACCAAGGTACGCCGCACCATATCCTCGGTTTTTTTCCACAACTCGGGATCATCGACAAATTTCTGCCCCAGCCGGGCGGGGTCGTGAGTGCTGAAACGCATCAGGAACCGGTCCAGCCCGAAAATTTTGAAATACTTGAGGTACATCTCGTTGACTGCCCGAAATTCCTCAGCGAACTGCTCAGCGGTGCAATAGATATGGGCATCGTTCATCTGCATGGAGCGCACGCGCATGAGCCCCATCAGCTCGCCGGACTGCTCATAGCGGTAGCAGGTGCCATACTCCGCCAGGCGCAAGGGCAACTCGCGGTAGCTGCGGGGCGAGGCGGCGAAAATCTTGTGGTGATGAGGGCAGTTCATGGCCTTGAGATAATATCGCTCACGGGGGGCTTCCGCCGCACCTTCGCCACCCGCTTCGTGCAATTCCATGGGCGGAAACATGCTTTCCGCGTAATAGGGAAGGTGGCCCGACTTTTTATACATGGACTCCCGAGCCAAATGCGGGGTGCGCACGCGTTCATAGCCGGCGGCAAACTCCGTTTCCTTGGCCAGGCGCTCCAATTCCTCCAGGATGACCGCCCCTTTCGGCATCCAAAGCGGCAGACCAGGCCCCACATCGTCATCGAAAACGAACAACTCCATTTCCCGGCCGATCTTGCGATGATCGCGTTTTTTGGCCTCCTCCTGGGCGGTAACCCATTGTTCCAGCTCGGTTTTATTGGGAAAAGCCGTGCCGTAGAGACGCTGCAACTGGGGATTTTTTTCATTGCCCCGGTAATAGGCGGAGGCCACCCGCAACAGCTTGTAAGCTTTCACGTTGCCGGTGCGCATCACATGCGGACCCGCGCAGAGGTCCACAAATTCACCGCTGCGGTAGATGGAAATAGCCTCTCCCTCAGGGATGTCCGCCAGGCGCTCCAATTTGAAAGACTGCCCCTTGGATTGGAACAGATCCGAGGCCTCCGCGCGAGCCAGAACCCCTTTTTCAAAAACCTGGTTTTCCTTGATGATTTTCTTCATCTCCTCCTCGATGGCCGGGAAGTCGTCCGGTGTAAACCGGTGGCTGGCCAGGTCGAAATCGTAATAAAAACCCTCGTCCGTCGGGGGGCCGATATCCAGGCGGGCATCCGGCCAGAGGCGGAGCACCGCCGCAGCCATGATGTGCGCACACGAATGGCGCAACCGCTCCAAGTCGCTCATGCGGTTCCGCTCATCCAGTGTTTTCCGTTCAACCGGTTGTTTGGCAGCTTCTGACATAAAATCACCTCTTCCTTGCGGGATTGGAAACAGGCCACCCAATGAAAACGCCCCGATGACAGTGATCGGGGCACGCAATCGTCCATTTTACGCGCACCTCACCCGGCGGCGGTGGTCTGCCCATCGTTCAACATCTCCGGAACGCTATTTTAGATATTCCGACTTGGCAAATGGAAAATCGACCGACCGGGTCCGGCTATAGGACACGGCTTTTCATTTTGCGAAGCGCCAGGCAACCGGTGACTTGGAGAAAATGAGCGCCCGCAGGCGGTCCGGGCCACCCTCCCGGCGGTGAAAGCTTTTTGGAACCGGCGCACGCTGGCCTTGGACTTGGGATGAAGTATTCGCTGCTGGGCTACCCACTCCCAGGCCAAACTCACGGTGCAGCACCCAAACAGGCCCAGCACCCCAGCGGAGTT
>CAIMWS010000215.1 GCA_903845125.1 uncultured Verrucomicrobiota bacterium | reverse complement strand
GATGAAGCGGGTAAATCACCAGAAGTTCAGGAAGGTGAGAAGATTATGAAATTTATGACATCCTGGGAAGAAAAGGGAATGGCCCGAGGCTTGGAACAAGGTCTGGAACAAGGTCTGGAGCAAGGTCTCGAGCAAGGTCTCGAGCAAGGTCTGGAGCAAGGTCTCGAGCAAGGCTTGGTCAAAGGCCAGTTGGCGGTGGTGAGCCGATTACTGGAGCGGCGGTTTGGGGTGTTGGCGCCGCGGACAAAGGCCAGGCTGAAGAAGCTTTCCAGCCCGCAGTTGGACGGGTTGGCGGATGTCCTGTTGGATTTCGGTTCCAAGGCTGATCTGGAGGCTTGGCTGGTTCAAAACGGTTAAAGCCGCTGGTGGCGCAGATGGTTTTTCGAGGCCATAAAAAAAAGGCATGCGGTTTCTGTCGCATGCCTCGTTTGTTAAGAAGGATATGCCCGTTTGCAGCCGATTAATAGCCCAAGGTCTTCAGGTGAGCCTCGAAACCGGCTGGCAATTCAGCCGGGGATTGTTCATGCCCATGGGCGGCAAAACGGATCAGGTTGTTCAATAGCTGGCCGGCTGCCGGATGCTGCCCCAGGTTCTCCTCGATCAGGAAAGTATTCAGGATGAAACGGCCAGCTCCCAGGCGGTAAACCGACAGCAGCAGCCCGGAAGAGTAATCCTGGGAGGCCTTGATGGCGCCGGCCACCGCCTCCGCCGGCGGATCCTGGCCCGTCCAAACCAGTTCCGGAATGATTTCGCGGTAAACCGTGTAATCCAGCAAGCCGCCGGCGGGAAGGCGCTCAAAAATGGGATGGGTTTTCGCCCATTCATCCTTGAGGTAAAGCCAGCTATAAATGGAGGTAACCGCGCCTTTGTTGGCGAGCGGCAACCAGCCCAGGGGCTGGTTGCCTTTCTGAAAAACCTTCGGCGACAGAAAAATGACGGTGGATCCCTGCGCCACCCGCCGGGCCAGTTCCCGGAAAGCTTCCGCCCCGCCAGGCTCCGGGACGGTGCCAGCGAGCAGCACCTCCCGCGCTGGCCGGCGGTCCGGGCTGAAAGGACGGGTTTTGACGGATTGTTGGGAAAGCCACCGGACCAGTTCCGGGGCTTTGCCCCAGAGCACCACTTCCGCCTCGATTTTCGGCTGGTGGTCCGGCCCGGCGACATAAAACTCCGCTTCGCCGCCAGTGGGGGCGGCGCCTTTTTCAAAATTCGCCAGGAACTGGTAACGGCCGGAAGGTCCGTTCATCGGGATCTCCTCGGTGGCGACCGGCAGGGCGAAAGGTGGTTCGGAGCCAGGCTGGACCTCGCGGATCACGAGCGGCACGGTGCGCTCGAACTGGCGCTGGTGATCCGGCCCGATGACTTGCAGGCGCACCGGGTAGGTGCCCGGGGCCAGGGCGTCCTCGTTGGCCAAAACCGCCTCCAGTTTCACCCGGCCGCCGCGGTAGGTGAAGGCTGGCTCGGCGAACAGGCACAACCGCAGGGGGGCCAGCCCCTCAAAAAGCGCGTCCACTGTGCCGGGCTTGAGTTCCCGGAAGGTGGTGGTCAAGCCCTCGCCGCAGCTGACGTGATCGTTCATCCCGGTCAGGCTGTAGCCGACATAATGGGGATTGGCGCGGATGGCGTTGAGACCCAAAGTGCGCTGGCCCGCCATTTTCCGCAGACTTTCTGCGAAGAAATCCTGGGGCCGGGCATATAGTTCGCCTAGCCGCCAATGCTCCCAGTCCGCCAGGAAACGATTCAGTTTATCGCGGTAGAACCAGGCGTCTTCGAGGTTGTCCAGCCCGAGCCGCTCGAAATGGCGCGTCGTGCGCCAGAGATCGACCGCGCTGCCGATGCCATACTCGGAGAGGAAAATGGGGCGGTGGCTGGCCTGCTGGCGCAAGGTCTGGAGAATGGCCGCCGTGTGGGGCACGCGAGGATAGTGATGCTGATCTGTGAGCAAATCCTCCCACTGGACGGAGCCGGGATTGGCGAGGCTGCCGAAGGTGGCCGGCTTCCCTGGCTCCGTGTAGCGGGCAAAGGAGGCGGACTCCGGCCCGGGGCCCGGCTGGAAGGTGCCGTAAACCCACGGTCCCGCAGGATTGTGTTCCTTGGAAAACCCATCCGCCAGGCGGTAAAGCGGACCGGATTCCATTTGGATGGAGGCCTCCAGGGCGGTGGTATCGCTGCCATAGCTCCCATTGCCGAAGCCCACGGCGAAATCGAGCGTATCGCCTTCCGCCACCGCCAGGCTGGCGGAATAATTGGCAGCATTGGGTCGGCCGTTGAGATTGATGCAGCTGGAGAAAAGGGATTTTCCGTGGTGCAACACGTGGATATCCGTGGTGGCGGGGCTTTGCGGCAACCCGGTGAAGGTGGCGGTCACGGCGGCCCGTCCGGAGCGGGGCGCGATCCAGCGCGCCACGCTATACTCGCCTTTTTCCCCGGGGTGCAGGCAGACCCGGTGCGGAATCCAGGCGAAGCCGAACGGCGTGGGGAGCGGGTCCGGGAGCGGGTTATAGACAATCCACGGCTCGCGCCCGGCCGGGCCGTGCCACCAATCAACCCTCGAGAACGGGCCTTCGGTGGCGGTGGCGAGGCCATCGTAGCGGCCGGCGTTGAGCAACACCAGGCGCGTGGGATCGAGCGACCGCACCAGCGGGAGCATGGTGGTGGCGTGGCGGAAGGCCGGCGCGTCCGGGGCCTCATTCAGCAGGCCCCAGATGACCACGCTGGGATGATTGCGATCGCGCCGGATGAGCTCGGCGACCGACCGGTCGAAGCGTTGCGCCAGTTGCGGCGAGGGATCCAACGGCGAGGAGGCGAAGGATTCCTCGTAAACCAGCAGGCCGAGTTCGTCGCACAAGTCGAGTTGATAGCGCAGCGCGCCGCCCCAGATGAAGCGCAGGGTGTTGAAGCCCATGGTCTTCACATCCAGCAGGTCCTTGCGCGCCAGGCCGGGATCGTGCGGCAAGCGCTGGCCGATGGGGAAATGGTTGCAGGTGTGGCTGGAGCGCAGGAAAAGCCGCCGGCCATTGAGCCGGAAATAACCGCGCTCAAAACGGAAATCGCGGAAGCCAAACCGCACGGAGCTTTCATCCCATGCCGGCGTCCCGTCGGCACTCACCCGGGCGGTGGCGCGATAAAGAAAAGGATCGTTCAGATCCCACAGGTGCGGCTGCGCCACCGGGAGGCGGACCTCCACCAGGGTGTCGCCGGGTGGCAGCTCCCGCTCGATCACCACGGCGGCCAGGGTTTCCCCGCCCGCGGCTGGCGCGAGCGCCACTTCCAGGCGCCCCCGGGCGGCCGCCTGGCCGGCGTTGCGGACGTTGGCCTGGATCTGCACGATCCCGTTGGTGGGATTGGCCCGGGCAAAAACGTCCTCGATCCGCACCGCGGGAGTCAGCAGCAGTTCCACGGTGTCGGTGAGCCCGCCGCAATCGTAGGCGGCCCCGGCGGAGTAAGGAAGAACCCGGGCCTGGCGCGGGGTCTGGTTCAATACGAGGCCATCGATCGGCTCGTGGGTGGGATTGATAATCCGCACCGCCAGCCGGTTGCCGGCCCCCGGCTTGAGGGTATCCGTCACATCGAGCGTGAAGGGGGTTTCGCCCCCTTCGTGTTCGCCCACCAGTCGGCCGTTCAGCCACACCACGGCCTGGCAATCCGCCCCCCAGAAACGCAGGAGGCAGCGCCCCTCCGGCGGGAGTTGCCTGGGGGCCGTGAAATCCCGCCAATACCAGGCCACGCCATGGGCACCGGGGAAAACCTCCTGGATGATCCCGGGCACCCGCGCCGTTTTGGCTTCGGCCACGGTTTTTTCCCACCAACGCTCCGCGCGTCCCGCGTTTTTCGGATCCAGCGCCAGCCGCCACCGGCCATCCAAAGCCATGCGGCCAGTAACGTTAGCAGGGGGCAGGGGACCGGCAGTTGCGGACTGGGGCGGGAAGGTGGACGGCGCCTCCACCGCACCCCAGGCGGTCACCGCTGGGAATAGTTGCATACCGATGATCCAGTACGCCATGGTTTGATAAAGCACCCAATCCGAGGCCCGGAATATGCAAGTTGTTTTCATGAGTCTGGAACATCCTCACGGATCCCGTTCCCAATGTCAGATCAATTCTGAATTAATGCTGAATGATCCGAAGGTTTGGCCGTTCCATCCGGGTGCCAGTAAAAGACTGCGGCTGGATCATTGGCCAAGCTTGGGGGGCCCGGCCAGAGTATCCTGTAATTACCCCGGCCGCCACTTTGGAGATCAACGGTCCGACCGGTAAGGGTGTATGCCAAATTAGTTGAGGCATATTTGAGGAAGTGGATTGGAGGCAATGATCTTCTTTGAGGCGGAGGGTTGGCAGGCCTCCCAGAGGAGAT
>CAIMWS010000214.1 GCA_903845125.1 uncultured Verrucomicrobiota bacterium | reverse complement strand
GCCTTGGACTGGTTGAAAAGCGCGTCGCCGAAGTTGGTGCCTCCGGAGGCTCGGCAGGCACTCGGCGGAGGTGGAATATGAACGAGGCGCTTATCGATCCCCTAAAAAAAATGCAAACCTAACTTCGGAGTTCGGGTTTAAGCTTTCCTGCCGCCCGGTAAATGCGTAAATTTCGCAGTCGTTCAGATCCGGAATTTAATGTGAATTTTCTTCCTATGAAAACGGCCATGCGGGTGGATTCCCTTCGCTCCCGCCTTGGGCGGCTGTGCCTGGCCCTGGTTCTGCCCGCCGCCCTGCTTGGGCCAGGCCTGGCGCCTGCCCGGGCCGCCCAGGCCGGTGATTTCGCCTTGGAGGCCAAAGCCGGCCTGGCCACTATCACCCGCTATGCCGGGAGCGAACGCGTCCTGGCCATACCGGACACCCTGGAGGGGCTCCCGGTGGTGGAACTGGGGGATAACGCGTTTTCCGGCCTCACCAACCTGGTCCGGGTGGTAATCCCCGGCAGTGTCACCCAGATCGGGAATGCGGCGTTCCTGGATTGCCCCAAATTATCGGAAATCATCCTCGGTGGACACGTCACCAGCATCGGTGAGAGCGCCTTCTGCGACTGCGTCAGCCTGGAGGGTATTTTGCTACCCGCCAGCGTGGAACGGATCGGAAACCTGGCTTTCCAAGGCTGCGCCCGCCTGGCCGCCATCCAGGTGGATTCCCGGAATGCCAAATTCAGCAGCCAGGATGGGGTTCTTTACGACCAAATCAAAGAGGAGCTTCTGGCCTATCCCAATGGCCGGCCGGGCGGTTTCGAGATCCCCGAAGGCGTCACCCGCCTGCGGGATTACGCCTTCGCCATGTCATACCAGCTGACCAGCATCAAAATCCCCGGCAGCGTGATCCAAATCCCCCAGTATGCTTTTTTTGCCTGCACCAACCTGGCCAGCGCCACCCTGGGCGATGGCATCGCCGGCCTGGGGGCCAATGCTTTCGAAGGCTGTCCCCTCACCCAGATTGCCATCCCCAGAAGCGTGGCAGACATTGGCCGGGACGCCTTGACCTGCTGTCCGGCCCTGGCCGCCATCACGGTGGATCCGGAAAACCCCCAATTCAGCAGTCTCGATGGCCTCCTGTACAACAAGAATCGCACGGTCCTGATCACCTTTCCGCGCGGCCAGGGAGGGCACTGCGTGGTGCCCGCCGAGGTGGTGCGGATTGAGAGTTATGCGTTTGAGGGCTGCCGGCGCCTGGCGGGGGTCACTATCGCGCCGGGGGTCACCGAGATTGGGAGCGCCGCTTTCGCGGGCTGCACTGCGCTCACCCAGGTGACCCTTCCTGGCAGTGTAGCCCGGCTGGGGGACCGGGCCTTCCAAAATTGCCGCCAGCTGTCCCGCATGGTCCTGCCCGCCGGCCTGGCCGTGGTGCCAGACCAGGCTTTCGATGGCTGCACCAGCCTCCTGGGCATCTCCCTCCCAAAGGGGGTCGCCACCGTTGGGCGGGCCGCTTTCCATTACTGCACCGGCCTGGCCAGGATCGACATTCCCACCGGGGTGACCCGCATTTTGGACGAAGCCTTCGCGGGCTGTGCCAGCCTTAAGGAGATCACCCTGCCGGCCACCGCCACCAGCCTCGGCAGCGGGCTGTTCACCGGCTGCGCCAGCCTGGAACGGGTGGCGCTGCCGGCCGGCATCACGAAAATCGGGGAGCTCATGTTCGCGGGTTGCGCCAGCCTCCCCCGCATCGCCCTCCCCCCCAGTGTGGAGGTCATCGGCCAGAAGGCATTCGCCAGTTGCACCCGCCTGGTGGAAATCTCCCTCCCGGGCGGCCTGGCCGCCATTGAAGCCGCCGCGTTCCGGAATTGCAACAGCCTCGCCCGACTCACCCTGCCGGGCCGGGTGGCGAGGCTGGGTGATTCCGTCTTCGCGGGGTGCGCCAGCCTGGCCGGGGTGTATTTTGAGGGCGACGCCCCGCAGGCGGGAAAGGCCGTGTTCGATCCCGCCAGCACGGTGGCAGTCCATTATCGGCCGGGAACGGCTGGCTGGGCCGCGGCATTCGCCGGCCGGCCCACGCGGGTTTGGGCGCCGCCTAATCGCTGAGCATGTCGAAAAACTTCACGATGTCCTCTTTAGGCTCGGTGGCGTTGTATTTGATGGCCGAGCGCGGGTGCTGGTTGAACTGGCCCGTGATCATATAGGGCAGGTCGAAACCCCACAGCAGCTTGCTGCGCATCGGCTCGATGTGGTCCTGCACGCAGCGCAGCACCGGGCGCTGGTCGTATTTGGGGTTGTGCAGGAAGCCGAGCAGCAGCTCCATGGGGCAGTTGCCCGCGCCGCGCCCGAAGCCGGCCAGGGTGGCATCGAGGAAATTGCACCCCAGCACGACCGCCTCGATGGTGTTCGCGAAGGCCAGCTGCAGGTTGTTGTGCGCATGGATCCCCACCTCGATCCCGGCGCCGCGGCAGTAATGCTGGTATTTCTTGACGAAATATTGGATTTGCTCGCCATACAAGGAACCGAAGCTATCCACCACGTAAATGGCCTTGGTGTTGGATTGCGCCATCAGCTCCAGGCCTTCGTTCAAATCCCGCTCCAGCACCGTGGAGGCGGCCATCAGATTCAAGGTGGTCTCGTAGCCTTTGTCCTGGGCGTCCTTCACCATGTCCAGCGCCGTGGGGATCTGGTTGATGTAGGTGGCCACCCGGATCATGTCCACCACGCTCTCTGGCTTGGGCGGTATGTCCGTTTTGTAATCGCAGCGCTCGGCGTCGGCCATGATCGAAAGCTTGAGCGAGGAGGGGTTGTCGCCCACGATGCGCCGCAGGTCCTCCTCCGTGCAGTATTTCCACGCGCCATGTTCCCCGGCCACGATGCCTTTCCGGGAGGCCTTGTAGCCCAGCTCCATATAATCCACACCCGCCGCGACGCACGTGTGGTAAACCGCCTTGACGAGCGCGTCGTCAAAATGGTGGTCGTTCATCAGGCCGCCATCCCGGATCGTGCAATCCAGCACTTTGATCTCGGGGCGATAGGAGATCCACTGGCTGGCGGGGGAGGTCTGGTCCGTTTTGGAATTGGCCGATTTAATTTCTTTTGGTTGTGCACTCATGCCTCGAACCACGAATAACATCCAGAGAGCGCAGGCACAACTAAATTGGAAAATCCGGCCGCCAAAGTGCCTTGAACACCCCGATAATCCATGGGGCCTGGAATTCTGCCGGATTTTGTAAACCACAGATAATCAATACGATATGAATTGCGGGGCGACTTTTTCCGGCCGGTCAAAAGCACCCCGGCAAATTCCCTGGGGGAGGATTGGGGTGCCGACCCGGAGGGCGGCCGCGGGCCGGGATCATGGACCAGGGGTGCGGCGGCAGCCCAGGAACCAATCGTAAAGCCCGGGTTGGTCGTAGGTGGCGGTCCAGGAATCGTGCTCGGCCTCCGGGTAAACGGTGAAATCCACCGGGCAGCCAAACTTTCGCAGCGAGTGGACCATCCGCTCGGACTCGGCCAGGGGCACCACCGGGTCCCGGGCCCCGTGGAACACCCGGATGGGCAGGGTTTTCAGGGCCTGCAGCCGGGAGGCCTCGTAACTGTAGGGCAGGTAGGGATTGCCGCCGCCACAGATCGGCACGGCGGCGGCGAACCGGGCGGGGAATTCCAGGAGCAGATTCCAGGTGGCAAACCCGCCCATGCTCAAGCCGGTGAGGCAGATGCGGGAGGCATCCACCGGGTGGCGCTCCACCACCTCGTCCAGCAACGCCGCGAGCGGCTCATTGCGCCACCAGTCGCCCGGCTCGCACTGGGGCGAGACGACGATGAAAGGGAAGTCCGGCCGGTCCTCCACAATCCGGGGCGGCCCATGCTTCCGGACGAGGGCCAAGTCTGTCCCGCGCTCGCCCATGCCGTGCAGGAACAGGAGGAGGGGCCAGCGGCGGCCGCCACCGGCCTGGGCCGCCCGGGGCAGGTGCAACAGGTAACGGCATTCGTATTGGTGCGGGACGGTCCGCTGCAGGCGCTGGCTCGTTTGCATGCGCCCATTCAAACCCCGCCCCGGCCGGCAAGGCAAGCCTTTCCCCCGGGGCTTGGCCGCGAATCCGCCGGGCACGGCCTTCCCGGCCGGGCGACCACGGCGGAGCTCAATGCGGAGCTCAATGCGGCTTGCCAGAAGGAGGTATTATGGGAATTATTCGCTGATGCGGAAATCAAAAGTTCCACCGCCCCCCGTGCCCGGGGAAATGTGGATTGAGCTATACCGGACCGCCGTGGAGTTCCAGCGGCTGGCGCCCTGGCGCTGGATGGACGACAGCCATATTTTTGGCCTCAATGACCGCCACGGCGTGCGGCTGGCTTCCGTGATCGGCAACCTCGGCGAGGTGCTGGGCCTGGCCGTTTACCTGGGCAGTGCCGGCATCAATTACCTGATGCGGTTGCTGCGCCGGGAAATTCTGCCGGAGGATCCCGATATCACCTGGATGCAGAACTCCGTGCTGCTGGATTTCGTGCGCCGCGGTTCCCTGCGCGCGGAGGATCGCGAACTCCAGCGGGAGATCAGCTTCCAGCCCGCGCCGGGCAGTCCGCGGCGGTTCCCGCAGTTTTACAGCTACCGGCCTGGTTATGCGCCGTGGTTCCTCGATGCCGGGGAGGCGCAAATGATGGTGGACACCCTCCGCCGGGCCATCTGCTTCGCCGGCCTGGTGCGTAACGAACCCGGCGCCTTTGCGTTCAAAGGCCAGCAGAAAATCCCTTTTTTCCCGGCGGGCGAAGACCAGCCGGAAAACCTGGCCGCCTTCACCTGGCACCAGGTCATCCCCGAGCCGCCGCGGGTGGATCCGCCGGTGGCCTGGGCCAAGGGCCGGCTGGCCGGGCTGTGCGGCCTGCCCCAGCGGCGCCAGTGCATCTGGGAGGTGGACGCCTTCAGTTCCCCGATGATCATCGACGAGCCGCCCCGCCCCTATTACGCGAAGGTGGGCCTGGCGGCGGATGCCCAGGATGGGCGGATTTACGGTTACCATGCCGGTGAGTTACACGACACCCTCGCCGACACCGCCGCGCTCACGCTGGAGAAATGCCTGGCGGACCATGGTTTCCGCCCCGGGACCATTCGCGTGGGCAGCCGATCCATGGCCATGGCGCTCGCCTCCCTCTGCACCAGCCTGCGCATCAAGGTGGTGGAGTGTGCCCGGCTGCCAGCCATTCTCGAAGCCCGCGCCTCGCTGGAGGCATTCGATGCCGAGCAGGGGTAAGCCCCGTTTTCATGACCAGCCCGCCAGGCCAGGCAAGGTGGGGCGGTGGGAATCCCCCCGGTTTTTCCGGCCCCGGAGCCGGGGGAACCGCCGGCCCCGGTCAGATTTCCTTGAGGATCTCCCCCAAAGGCTTGCGGTCGGTGCGGCGCCAGGGTTCATCCGGGTAGCCCAAGGGGGTGCAGGCGACGGGCTCCCAGGGGCTGGCCAGGCCGAGCGCCCGGAACAGGGCTTTGCGGTTGAAGGCACAGATCCAGCAGGTGCCCAGGCCTTCCGCGGCGGCCGCGAGCACCAGGTGCTCCAGGGCGATGGCCACATCGATGGCCAGCACGCTTTCGTTGTCGCGGCGCCAGGCGGTGTCCCGGTTGCCCAAGGCCACAATGAACTCCGGGGCCTGCAGGCTCCAATCCTGCGGGCTGAACCCGGGCAGGCGCAGCACCTCACCCAATTGCTCGCGGGCCGCCGGGGACTTCACGCTCAGGAAACGCCAGGGCTGGAAATTGCAGGCTGAGGGGGCCATCCGCACCGCCTCCCAGAGGCGCTGGAGCTTCTCCGGTTCCACCGGATCGGGCTTGAACTTGCGCACGCTAAAGCGCTGGTTGATCGCGTCGTAGAATTCCATGGCGGGCAGGGGGCTATTCGAAGTCGTAAATCACGACCTTCTTGAACCGGGGCTTGAAGACTTTCTCCACGAACTCGAGATGCTGCGGGTGAGCCTGGTAATCATCCTGGGCCTGCTTGCTGGCGAAGACCACGTTCAAACCCACCTGGTAGGATTGGTCCACCACCGGCCGGGCGCTGGTGGCCATCCTGCCCACGTGGAAATGCACGATGCCCGGGATGTTGGCCAGGTATTTGCGGGCTCCCGCCACTAATTCATCCGCCGCCTGGGGCTGGGCCGGATCCGTCCAAAAAATTACGACATGCGAAAACATGGGGCCATGATAGGCCAAATTCCGGCGGCGGCAAAGGTTTTCCGAAAGGTCGAAAGGGATCCGGGCGGGCGAGGCCGCCGCCCCCATGCCCGGCCTCATACCCGGCCTCTTGCCCGGCACCTCACTTGGTTGGCATTTGTTCGAACCAGACCAGGAGGTTGGAGCGGCCGGCCATGGCCACCAAGTCCAGCTGGCCGTCGCCGTTGAGGTCGGCCACCGCCAGGCCTTCGACGGCCAGGTCCGCAGCCAGGGGGATTTTCCGCCAGGCGCCGCCGGGGTCATCCCCGGCCCGGTAGATGGCCAGGCCGCCGGCGCCGCCCCGCCACAAGACAATCAGCTCGTCCCGGCCATCGCCGGCCAGGGCGGCGGCGGCCAGGGCGTGCCCTTCGCGGAGGGAATCGTCGATGACCACCAGCCAGGTGCGGGAACTTCCACCTCATCAGTGGAAACCCGCCCGAGCCTCTGAGGCACCGACTCGGTAGCGCGGCTCGCGGTCATCCCAGGTTGCCCCGGCGATTCCCACGTTTCCCGATGGACGCTTACGATGAAACGCTATGGTGGCGGCCGCGCCCCAAACGGCCTTTGTGGAGCCTAGCGTACCGCTTGTACAGTCCTTCCAGACAAAGCTGATCGGTTGAAGAGTCGATTTGCGGAAAAAACGGGCGCTGTTTTGTGCCACGAATTGAGGCAAAGGAATCAGCACAGTTGCCAGGTATGTGTGTCCGAGGCAGCTCAACTCTTGCAAGAGGAACTGGGAATCACGCACCAGGTCGCGCCGGTCATTAACAAATCAGTCGATTGAGAATGCTACGTGGCTTCCCGTTGGACAACTAAAACACTTCCCAGGAAACTGAGTCCAAAGTGCCGCCGTAGCCATTGTTCCAGTGCAGTGCGCCGGGGCGATTGACTGAACTCCCAATTGGCGCAATTCGGTAACGGTTCGGTCAATCCGTTCGGGAGAAGCCATTAACAGATGCATTCCACCCATAACGGTATGAATCGGTTTTCCTCCAGTGAAGTCCTGGATATAGTGCAAGGTGTTTAATACACCAGCATGTGCGCACCCAAGGACCACATGGACCCCTTGGCGTGTTTCAAAGAATAACGCTTGGTCATCAAGTAAAAGGTCTGGTTGAGTGCTGGTGCTGTCGGTGAAGAATGAACCACTTGTATCTTCGAAACGGTGTGTTCGTGGGATGGGGCCGGTTACGAAAAGCCCATCACATATTTCAGTAATCTTAGTGGTCCAAACCAATGAACCGGCATGACGCCCCACTTGTTCGACAATCTCATTCGACATACCGATCGATCGTAAGGATCCATACTGATTGCGCCCATTCTTGGGTTTCAAGGCATCCGGGTGAAGATACAGGGATAGGCGAGGCATACGCACCATGAGTTCCCCTAAGGCACCGGTATGGTCATAATGTCCGTGACTGAGCACGACAGCATCCAGTCCATCCAGGCACACGCCCAATTTTTGTGCATTATGAAAGAGGACATTGGTTTGGCCCACATCGAAAAGAACTCGTTTCGTGCCGGCTTGGATGTAAAACGCCAATCCATGCTCCGCCAGCAGTCCACGCTGATTTACGGTATCTTCAACGAGCGTGGTAATAGTGATTGTCTTATTCATGTCGCAGATATGTGAAATCTTGGGAACGCCACGATGGATTTGCACGAAAAAACGCGCTATCGCCACGCGTGGCATCCTGCCAGGCCGCGCAAACTTTTTTCTGTAAAATCTTTTTTCACGAGGGTTAAACCGAGGGCTGGGGATTGGGTTGCATATTGAGGTAAATTTTTCCGATTTCCCATTGATCGGAGATTTCGAT
>CAIMWS010000213.1 GCA_903845125.1 uncultured Verrucomicrobiota bacterium | reverse complement strand
TTACCACCGATTTCCGGTGTCTTTTTCCCATGAGTCAACGACCCGTTTTGCCTCCTCTCAGATTCAGGTCCCCGGTGTCTTTTAATTTGAGTCAACTCGTGGATCCAGGATGAACGCATATTTCGCTTTACCCGGTGGAGCCCATCGCCAAACATGTGCGCCCATGGATTTGCCGGAAATATTGTTGATTGCCGTGGGTTTGGCCATGGATGCTTTTGCAGTGTCCCTGGCGGTGGGCACCACTGCCCACGTGCGAGGATTCCGGCCCATATTCCGGCTCTCCTTCCATTTTGGTTTGTTCCAGTTCCTGATGCCGGTGATGGGGTGGTTCGCCGGCTTGCACGCGGAGTCATTCATCCGGAAATTCGACCATTGGGTGGCGTTTGGCCTGCTGGTTTGGGTGGGTTTTCGAATGATCCGCGCAGGTCTGGACCCCAAGGCGGAATCTTTTCCCACTGATCCAACGCGCAAGTGGACCCTGATAATGCTCTGTGTGGCCACCAGCATCGACGCCCTGGCCATCGGCTTGAGCCTGGCTTTGCTGCGGGTGGATATCTGGTATCCCAGTGTGGTCATCGGCATTGTCACCGCGGGCCTGTCTTTGATTGGCATCCAACTGGGCGCCCGCGTGGGGATGCGGTTCGGCAAACGCATGGAAATTGCGGGTGGTGTCATCCTTTGTCTCATCGGTCTGCGGATTGTCCTGCAAGGCGTGTGGGCCAGCTAATCTACAAACCTCCTGGTCCCTGGGCTGCCAATTCCTTCCATCGCGGTGGCGGCCTGCGATTATTCCTCGGCATCGGTTCCGAGTCCTTGACCGGTGGCCGGAGTAGCGTCAGAATGGGCCGGTCACATGAAAACGAAAGTCAATAAAAACGAACGGTTCGCGGTCATCATGGCGGGTGGGCGAGGGGAGCGTTTCTGGCCGCTGAGCCGGCAGGCAACGCCCAAACAATTATTGCCCCTGGTGGGTGATCGTTCCATGCTGCAGGAGGCGGTCCGCAATGTGTTGCCGCTGGTGCCCGTGGCAAACGTCATTGTGATCACCAACGAGGCCCAACTGGGAGCGGTGCGCAAGCAATTGCCCGAGGTGCCCAAGGCCAACTTGGTGGCTGAGCCATGCGGGCGGGATACGTGCGCGGCGGTGACCTTGGGGGCGGCCTTGGTGGGGGCGCGGTGTACCCGGGGAGTCATGGCTGTGTTGCCCGCGGATCATCTGATTCCTGAGCCCAGGAAATTCCAGCAGGTCCTCAACGATGCTTTCGACCTGGGCGGCCGGGGGCAGGCCATCGTCACCATTGGTATCAAACCCACCGAGCCTGCCACCGGCTATGGGTATATCCGGGTGGGGCCTCCGCTGCCCCCTCCGCATGATGCCAAGCCATACAAATCCACCTTTTTCAAAGCCGAGCAATTCGTGGAGAAGCCCAACCACGACAAGGCCGTGGAATATATGAACAGCGGTCATTACCGTTGGAATGCGGGCATGTTCATCTGGTCATTTGTCACCATCACGGAAAGCCTCAAAGCGCACCAACCGGAGATGGCGGCGGCGTGCGAGCGATGGTTCGAGGCGGCGGCCAAGGGACGGCTGGCCAAGGCGCTGGCGGCGGACTACCCCGCCATCAAAAAGATCTCCATCGACTATGCGCTGCTGGAAAAAGCGCACAACATCGTGGTCGCGGATGGCGCTTTCGCCTGGGACGATCTGGGCTCCTGGACGGCGCTGGCGCGGCATCTCAAAGCGGACGCCGAGGGTAATTGTGCAGTGGGGACATTCATCCACGTGGACGCCGCGCGGAACCTTATTTACGATGCGCGTGTGAAACGCCGAACCCCGATCGCCGTGGTGGGGCTGCGGGACTGCATCCTGGTGCAGACGGACGATGCCACCTTGGTGGCGCACAAGAGCCAGGCCCAGAAAGTGAAGGAACTGGTCCAGCGGATGGCGGCCCATCCCGAACTCAAGAAATTGGTTTGAGTTCCCGCTGGGAATAGCTGCCGGATGAAAGGCCTTTACAACCGGGTATTGCTGGCTGCGGTGGTGGCCAGCGTGGTGTTGCCCATAGTCCTGCTGGCGCAAACCAACCGGCGGCGGTATGAACAATTGGATCTCGCCTGGAGCCAGCCCGGCCGCCCCCTGACGGTGCTTGTTGCCCAGAGCCAGCTTCTGGCCTCCCGTTCCAGTGATCGAAATTTGCAGCGGGTGGGGGAGTTCCTCGGCGCGCTGGCTGCGGCGCTGCGCCGGGGAGGTTTTAAGAATCTGGCCCAGGTAAAACCGGGTGGCCTGCCGGATTCCCTGTTGTCAGGGTTTGCCCGGCATGTGGTGAATCCGATGGATTGGCTGGTGGGGCTGCCGGATACGGGCTGGTTAAAAGAAAACGAGCGGGGCTTCCGGGATTCCTTGGCGCTGGCTGGGAAAAGATATGGTGGCCTCAATGTGCCCGCCGTGGCGTTGCCCATCCTGGCCGGTTTGGGAACCGGACTGTTCCTGGGCATGCGGCGACGGCCGGCCGGCCTCGCCACCTGAGGATGATCAGGGGTGAGTGCGGTAGCGGTAATACGCCGCACAAGCTCCTTCATTGGAAACCATGGGGGCACCCAAAGGATGTTCCGGTGAGCAGGCCGTGCCGAAGGCTTTGCATTCCTGCGGCTTGATGAGGCCGCGTAAAACCTGTCCAGCCTGGCAGTCAGGCGATTCCTGAACCTGGCAATCGGCGAGTTGGAAGCGTTTTTCCGCATCGTAATTGGCAAAGGCTTCGGCCAGCCCAAGGCCGCTGCCCGGGATTTCCCCCACGCCTCGCCATTTGCGCGCCACCACTTGGAATACCTCGCGGATCGCTTTTTGGGCCGGCCGGTTTCCCTCCCGGCACACCACACGGGCATATTGGTTTTCCACGGTGTGCCGGCCCTCTTCCAATTGGGTGAGGCACATCAGCATGCCTTGCATCAGGTCCAGCGGTTCGAAGCCGGCCACCACCATGGGCACGCGGTATTTCGCGGCCAAGGGTTCATATTCGTGAAAGCCCATGACTGAGCAGACATGCCCGGCTGCCAGGAAGCCCTGGATCCGATTGTGCGGTGAACTCAGGATAGCCTCCATGGCCGGGGGGACCAGCACGTGGGAAACCAGCAGGGAAAAGTTGGTCACGCCAGCCGTGCGGGCTTGGAGCACGGCCATGGCATGTGCCGGCGCGGTGGTTTCAAAACCGACGGCGAAAAAAACCACCTGCTTTTCCGGATTTTCCCGGGCCAGTTTCACGGCGTCCATCGGGGAGTAAACCATCCGGATATCCCCGCCGGTGGCTTTCACGGAAAGGAGATCGTGCTTGGATCCGGGAACCCTTAGCATATCCCCATATGAACACAAAAGAACTTCCGGCCGTCCGGCCAGCAGGATGGCTTTGTCGATCAATTCGATCGGGGTCACGCAAACCGGGCATCCCGGCCCATGCACCAGGGTCACCTCGGAAGGCAGAAGCGATTCCAGGCTGAAGCGCACAATGGTATGCGTCTGCCCGCCACATATCTCCATGATATGCCATGGTCGGGTAACCCGGCTGCGTATGCGCTGGGCGATTTGTTCCACTGCCCGCGCATCGCGGAATTCATCGATATATTTCATCCTCGCATCCCCGTTGGAGGCAGGCAAATCCAGGCCGGCTCATGGCGCCAGCGTGGCCCGGTAAAAGCGTTTGCTGGCGTTGGTGGAAGTCACATCGATGAACAACAGCGGAGAGTTGGTGAGCGCCACGGTGGCCAGCGTGATCCAATTGGTGGTGCTGCCGAGCACCTCCTGGCGTTCTACCAGATACCTGGCCCCAGTTGTTCCGCTGATCGTCAGTCCGGCGAACATGGCCAAATCCAGGCTGGGCGGGTCACCCACGACCAAACTGGCTTCCGAACTGACCGTGGTTCCTGCCAGGTTGCTGGCTACCACCGTGTATTTTCCGGTTTGGGCCACGCCTGCGCTGGGAATGACCAGGCTGGAGTTGGTGGCGTTGGGGATGTTGATGCCATTGAAGCGCCACTGGTAATAAAGCGGTTCGCTGCCGGCTGCCTCCACCGAAAAGGTTACGGTTGCACCATTCGTGGCGCTGCGGGGCTGGGGTTGGGTGATGATGACAGGGGCTGCCGGTGGATTGACCACTGCCAACTGGGCTGGCTGGCTGGTGGCGCTCCCCGCTTCATTGGAAATCGTGACTGTGTAGGCGCCCGCCTGGATGGTGCTCACGTTAAACAGCAGCAAATCCTTGTTGGTTGCTCCCGCCAGTGTGGCGTCATTCCATTTCCACTGGTAAAAGAAAGGCTCGGTGCCCAGCACGGCCACGGAGAAGATCGCCGTGGATCCGTTGCTCACGCTTTGCGAGACGGGTTGGGCCACGATGAAGGGTGGTTGCAGCGGCGGAAGCACAGTCAGATGGGCGGACTGGCTGGCAATGCTGCCGGCTGCGTTGCCCACCACCACGGAATAATCCCCAGCCTGGTTCATCGCCACCTGGGACAATTCGAGTATCGCATCGTTGGCGCCGGCGATCTCCGTGCCGTTGAATTTCCATTGGTAATTGAGAAATGGCGCCTTGCCGGGAGCCTCCACGCTTAGGTGGGCCGTTTTGCCGGACACGACGGTTGTGTTGGTGGGTTGCCGCGTTATGACCGGCGGAATGGCAAAAACGACAAACTGGCCGGTGCCGGAGATACCGGCCGAATTATCAATGCTGCGGAAGACGGGTATCAACTGGGTTGGCTTGAAGTAATCCAGCTTGATCTGCACCAGGTTGGTGCCGCCGGTCAGGGCCATGAGTTCATCCATGAAAGGATCCTCTGCCACGGGTTTGAGGTAAGCTTCCCCAACCCCGGAGGACTGGCCCCAGAGCAGCGAGGCGCTGTTGGTGACCGTGGTGAATTTCAGCAGGATTCGGTCGGTAGCGGCGATCACCCGGCCGTTGCGGTAAAAGCCGAAATTGTCGGGTGTTTCCTCGCTGGACAGGTAAGTCAGAGAGGCCCCGTCTGATCCGAGGCTTATTTCCGGTCCGAGCAAGTCCATGCCCGACACATAAAAAAGAAAACTGCCCGGCGTTGAATCTGCCAGGGAGGCAAAACGGGTGAATCCAGTGGCGGTGCCGCCACCGGAATCCAAATGTTTAAAGGCGAAATAGGGCGTGCTGGCAAGTTCCACCACCGGTTCCAGGGGCGGTTCCGTATTATCGCTGATTTTCAGGCTGAAGGAAAAATCGATCTGGGAAATCTTTGACGGCACCACGAGCAGATTGGCGGATTGGCTGGCCAGCGAACCGCGCTCGTTGGACACTATGACCAGGTAGGCGCCCGAGTCGCTGGCCTGGGCGTTGAACAGTACGAGGCTGGCATTGGTCTGGCCCGCCAGGTTGATCCCATTTTTCTGCCATTGGTAATGCAATGGGGGGGTTCCGCCTGCGTTGCAGTGCAAGGTGGCAGTCAGGCCGGCTACGATGGTCTGGCTGGCTGGCGATTCAAAAATAACCGGCGGTTTGGAAGGCTCGCCCAGGCTTAGCACGGCGATCTGACTGGTCACTGAGCCGATGGCATTCGCCACCACCACCGTAAAATACCCGGCTTGGTTGGCATTGACATGGCTGAGCGAAAAGCTCGCGTTGGTGGCACCTAAGATGGACATGCCATTCCATTTCCACTGGTAGACAAGCGGTTCCGAGCCGGTCGCGGTTACAAAAAAGGTTACGTCGGCGCCATTGGTTACCGTTTGGCTTACGGGATGCACGACGATCTGCGGGGGGAAATAAGTCACGTTCACCGTCAAAGTGGCTCCGCTGCTGACCACGCTGCCCGCATCGTTGCTGACCACCACCGAATAAGTTCCGGCCTGGGTCGAGTCGATATTGTCCAGGGTGAGGGTGGGTTGATTGGCCCCCGCGATGGCGGTTCCGTTAAAACGCCATTGGTAGGCCAAAGGAGCGCTTCCCACCACGCTCACCGAGAAACTTGCAGTGCCCCGGTTGGTGGCGGTGAGGCTTTGGGGTTGAGCAGTAATGGAAGGGGGAATCACTATCGCGCTGACCGCCAGGCTGGCTTCCGCGCTGGTGGTCGTACCCGCCCGGTTGCTGATGAGCACCTGGTAGCGGCCGGCTTGGGCGGCAGTGGCGCTGGCGAGGCTGAAGGTGTCATTCGTGGCTCCGGCCAGGGCGGCTCCGTTGAAGGTCCACTGGAAGCTCAAATAAGGGGTTTTCCCAATGACTGCCACCGAAAAATCGGCGCGCTGGCCCTCTTTCACGGCCAGGCTCTGCGGGTGCTTCGTAATGAGCGGAGGCACCGGGATCAGGAAAATATCTCCTTTAAAGCCGAACCACGCGGCGGTATCCGTGGCTCGCGCCAGGGGCCAGGTTTCGACCGGGGTATAATCATTGAAACGCAGCCTGAACAGTCCGGAACCGCCCGTCAAAGATTTGAGTTCATCGCCAAAGGAGTCGTCCCCTACGGTTTGCAGGGTTCCCTGCCCAATCCCCACGCCGCGGTTGAAGAGGCCCGAACGCGGATCCGTCACCGTTACCAGGCTCATGGTTAAATCGGCGCTCTGGGCTACCAAGACGCCATTGCGCCTTACACGCAAATAGGCAGGTGCGCTATCGGTGTCGCCAAAATTTTCGGTGACGGACGATGCGTCGCGCACGAGGGTGGGGCCGATCAATTCCAAATTTCCCAATTCCAGCGTCACCGTCGCGGGGATATCGGCCGCCAGGGAGGCAAAATTGGTGATCACCGTGGCCGCGGCGCTTCCGTTGTCCAAGTTCTTAAAGGCAAAATAATTGGTATCCCCCACCTGCAACAAAGGTTCCAACGGGGGCGCAGTGGTGTCGGATGCCTGGATCGATCCGCTGAATTGGATGGATTGGGCTCCCACGTCCACCGATTGGTAAAGGAGGCCGGTCAAAAGACCCATCAATATGATGGATGTTATTTTCATTTTTTGTTTATTAAATCCTCAGCAAGTGTCACTTACCTTAACAGAAAGGGCTGTGGGTGTCCAATAAGTTTGCTGGGACCCGGCAATTCCGAATTACCCCCCCGTCAACCGCCACGG
>CAIMWS010000212.1 GCA_903845125.1 uncultured Verrucomicrobiota bacterium | reverse complement strand
TGGGAATATCACCTACATCATGAACTCCAGTCAGACGGCGGCGGCCACATACAAGTATGATCCGTTTGGCACTACGCTCGCCCAATCAGGCACACTGGCCAGTGCCAATGTCTATCGCTTCTCCTGCAAGGAATTCCATTCGGCTTCCGGCCTTTATTATTATGGTTTACGGTTTTACGATCCGAATTTGCAGCGGTGGCTGAATCGGGATCCTATACAAGAATTGGGTGGTTTGAACCTTTACAGCATGGTCGGAAACAATCCGGCAAGTCTTATTGATTCTTTTGGATTGGTGGATTTTGCAACATGGTGTGGTGCTGGCCCCAGCTACGCGAATTGGCTAAATTCTGCTCCTTCGTCCTCATCGATAGCCAACTTTTTAGGTAATTGCTATCTCTACGCCATTGGTTCGCCGGTTGGTTCCAAAGGGCCAGATGGGAAGCCCGTCCCGGCCATCAACGGTGCTTGGCCTGGCATGTTTGGCGGTGAAGGGAATGTGGCGTACATGAAAAAAGGCACGCTAACATGCGATGAAGTGTTTAGGCGAATCAAAAAGGATTTTCCGAATGATCCTAACGTCAAAGAAATGAAAAAAGGCAATGGCGAGTGTGCAAAGGGCTACCATAAAATTCGTGCTGAACTAGTTCCTGGCGAAGTGGGATTCCATTTCAAGCGTCAAGATCCTGGAGGCGGCTGGTCTGAAAAACCGAATGACGCGAAGCCTCCTCAAAAATGCAATCATGCAAATGTGTTTTACAAAAACGATATTATATGTCCAGATACCTGTGTTCCAAGTGGTTCCGCTTGGTCTGCTCCCAAGTGACGTATGGACTTTGCTTGGGAATCTGCCTAGCTGCTGGATGTGCACGTTCAAGCCTCGGAGAAAAGCAGTTAACCCGCTGGATTGTCCCGAGTCAGTATGTATCCGCCAGCTCACTAGTAGAGCTAACCAATATGTTCACGGGCTTGGAGTCGGCATCAGCATCGTTTGCGGAGGTCGCGGCGGGGCCAGCTCGATACCTATTCGTGCAGTTGATGCCATACAACGGTTTGAGCAGGTTCGAATGCATGGCCTACGAACAAATTAATCCGGACTTTTGGCACCTGCGGGCGACGTTTTGGTTTCACGCCTGCCGATCATCCACGTTGGACTTCCGGATGCAAGGCTCGAGTGTCGATGTGCAGAATGCTGGAGAGACACTGTTCAGCATCCACACCGCGGCCGAGAAAGAAAGGAGAGAAAGCGAATCCCCCTTCAAGAAGTCGGAGTAATCGTCAGTCCCTTTTAATCAAATCTATGAAAGCAACCTGATCCAAGTGGAGAACTACCAAACCAATTTTCCGCCCGATCTAAAGGAGTTTATGAAAGGTCGCTTTTATTTCTTATCTAACAAAGTCTGGGGATCACAGCCGACGAAAGATTATGGTCCAGTCAGTACGAACGTCGCTCATTTAGGAATTGGGAATGGACCAACAACATCCTTGGAGGAATATCGAAAATATATAGAACGTCTCAAAAGATGAGACTTGAATTCTTTATCAGCCGTTTACGGCCCAATTACGCCCAGACGACTGGAGCGATCCGGGCATAGGAGGTCTTCAACCGGCCCGTTCCGGGGCAGCACTGGCGCACCGCGCTTTAGATTAATGGGAACCCCCCGGCTTTGCCGGAGGTTTTTGACTGGTTGATTATTGGACAGAGTTCTTGATTGCTGACCTTTTACTCAGTGAAGCGAAGGAACTGGTGGGAGGACCAGCGAAGACACAATGGGCTGATAACGCCTGTTGGCTGAAAAATAGGCGGGGCCAATGGCTCAAGGCTTCGCCGCTTCGTAAAGCTCCAGGGGCAAGCCGTCCGGATCGGCGAAAAAGGTGAATTGCCGGCCGGTGAGCGGGTCGATGCGGAGCGGTTCCACGGGAATGCCTTTTGCCTGGAGTTGGGTGGCGGTGGCGGGGACGTCATCGACTTCAAAGGCCAGGTGGCGCAGCCCGAGCGCTTCGGGGCGGGAAGGGCGGGGTGGGGCGCCGGGAAAAGAGAACAGTTCGATCTGGGAGCCATCGGGCAGGGCGAGGTCGAGCTTGTAGGATTGCCGGCCTTCGCGGTAGGTCTCGGCGATGATCCGCAGGCCCAGGATCCCGGTGTAGAAGGCTTTCGACTTGGGGTAATCGGAGCAGATTATAGCCACATGATGGAAACGTTTGAGTTGCATAAAAGGGGGGAGGTTCAAGGCTGGACCATGGGGCAGCAGGTGAAGCCGCCGCTCACCTGCCAATAGGCCAGATATTGGTAGCCGGTGCCTGGGACCTCGTAATGGAGCGGGCGGCCGGTCACGGCCGCCAGGAGGCCCGGCAGGGTTGCCGGAGCCGTGCAGATCCTCTCTTGGGTGTCGTTGAGCGCCATCAGGATCGGTCCATACAAAAGCGCGCAGCGGTCCACATGGTCCGGCGCCTGGTCCAGCCCGGTATATTTGACGGTGGTGAAACGCATTGGCAGGGTGAAACGGATCACCTCCTGGCCCGCCCATTTCCTACGGAGGGAGGTGCAGCGGCCCGGGGCGCCCAGGGCGGTCCGTTCGCCATTAACCTTGATTTCCATCGGGCCGGCGGCCCACGACGGCACCGGGATCGGGATATCCATCTCCAAGGGGGCAGGGGTTTCCAGCGTCAAGGCCAACGCGGCGTCGAAAGGGAAGGTGGTGGCCTGGGTCAAGGCCACCCGGTGGCCGCGCTGGTCCGAGGTGATTTGGGAAGGGGCGAACAGGTTGATGCACAGGCCGTCCGGATCGGTGGAAGATACATTCTCGGGCAGTTTGGCCGGCAGGCCCACGGCCGAGCACTCGCAACAAGTGCCCTGGCATTGGGGCGCTTCCTTGGCGCCAGGGAGCGGATTGTGATAGCGGATGGTGCCGCTGGCATCCTGGCCGGCCAGGCGAAAGGTGGGCCATCGATCAGCTTTCATTTCCGATTTTCATCCGGTTTATGCTTTGGACTTTCAGTTCAACAGCTTGCGCCGGAATTGCAAATCTAATTCGTGGCCCCGCTGGGACGCCCCGCCGGATCCCAGCCTTGGAAATGGAAGTGACTGCGCCGCAGATTTTTGCGCAGGGTTGGAAAATGTTCCCCGAGTCCCGATCGGAGGGGAATGAGGGGTGGATGAGGAAGGTTTTGCCCAAAAAGACCCCGGCCGCAAGGCTGAACCCATGGCAGGGACACGGCCAAGTGAGTCATTTTTGCCCGTATTGTGTCATTTTTGCCCACCATGGATGATTTTGAGACACACTTTGGCTGGTTCAAAACGGGAAATCTCCATATTACACGGGAAAACGTCTCAAAATTGAGTTTAACAGGTGTTGGCATTGAAAATGCTACTTACAGCATCGTTAGTTGAAGATTTGGTGCCGTACTACACCAGATCTTAGGGACCCACAAAATCCCGCTGATTGTACTGAGTTCGAAATTCCCCGGACTCCCAAGCCATCCTCTGGCTGCGGAGTCCGGTTTTTTTTATCCCTGGCACCCGGTGGATTTGCCCAAAACCTTGGCCAGGAGCTTCGCTCGTCGATTCCCGGGTCTGAGGCTGGCATTTGAAGTGCTCCCTTGGCAGAGGTCGGCAGGTTGGGTAATAAAGTGAATCAAATTGTGTAATCATAATATAGCGCCCAACCGGATTCACACCGGCTATAAAAAGGCACCTACCATGTTAAACAAACACTTCCCCCAAGCGGGTTTCACCTTGGTGGAAATCATGATCGTGGTGGCCATTATTGGCCTGCTGGCGGCCATCGCGATCCCGAACTTCATGCGGGCCCGCGCCAAGACGCAAATCAACGCGTGCATCACCAACCTCAAACAGATCTGCGGTGCCAAGGAGATGTATGCCTTCGAATACAAACTGAAAACGGGCGATCCCTGCGGGCTTACCCGGCTGTCAACGACCTACCTCAAGTTTAAGCCGTCCTGCCCAGCCGGGAATACCGTCTATAACGTTAACAACATTGGGATCGACCCTGAGTGCTCAAACTATGACGCAGGGGACCCCGATCTGAAACAACACAAGCTTTAGGGAGGTTCCTGAGAAGTTGGCATGGAAGTGATTGCGCTGCAAGCACCTCCGTATCCAAGGCAGGGGCAAGGCTGAGCCGCAGCCGCGGCCGGTACCCGCGCTACCGCTGCGAATTTGAGCTGCGCGGAGCCGCAATCCCAAAAATTGGGAACCGGCTCCAGCGGCTCATTCAAGCAAGTTGTTTACTCGGCGGGGGGTAGTTTGTCCTGCTTGTAGCTGTCGAGGACTTTTTCGAGTTGTGTTTTCAGCGCTCCATTGGCCAGCTCAACCGCCCGTTGCTGGAGTTCAATGGCCTCGGCCTTTTTGCCCAGCATGAATTTGACCCGCGCCAGGGTATCGACCATCGCGGCCTCTTTGCCCTTGGAGGCTTCATTGGCGCGGACGGCAATTTTGTGGGCCAGCTCGAGATCCCGTTCCTTGATGCCTTCACCGGTGGCGATCTGCCAAGCCAGTGCGTTCTGAAGCATGGCGTTGTCCTTTTGGGCATCGCTGATTTCCAGGGCCAGCTTGCTGGCGCCCTTGTAATCCTCGCGGCCCAGCAGAATATCGATGCGGGCCATGTCCAGGCTGATGCGCTGTTCCGCGGGCATCACTTTTTCGAGCTGGGCAATGGCGGCCTCGGCTTTTTCCCAGTCCTTGCTCTTCATGCTGGTGGTCAGCTCGCGGTAAAACTGCATGATTTTTTGCTCGGACTGCTTGCGTTGCTCGAATTCCGCCGCGGCCTTTTTAATATCGAATTTGCCTTCGAGCACCTGCTCGATCACGGTGTCCTTGAGTTCCATGGGATGCCCCATCCAGGCGATCTTGCCCTGCTTGTCCACCAGGAAGGCGGAGGGGATGCCGTTCTGGCCGGCCGCTTCCATCCAGGTGACGGCCATTTTCCCTTTTTCGCTGCCGGCTTTATCATCCAAGGCGACGCGATAGGTCATTTTCTCGCCCATCTTCTCCACAAAAGGGGCCACCAGGGATTCATCCCGCTCCCAGCAATCCTGCCCGATCACGACCAGGTTTTTGTCTTTGAACCGCAGGTAAATCTCGTTGAGGTGGGGGATGGAAGTCCGGCACGGGCCGCACCAGGTGGCCCAAAACTCGACGATGTAGGCCTTGTCCGGCTCAAAGCCTTTGACAGGCTCGCCCTGCACCCATTTGCCCACCTGCAGCTTGGGGGCCGGGTCGCCGACTTTGAGCGTTGCGGCCTGGGTTTGGCTCCACAGTGCGCCAACGAAAAGTGCGAGTGCGGTCACCGCAAATAGCCTGAACTTATTTCTCATATCGATCATTCCTGCGGGGAAGGGTTGATGGCACGACGATGTCCCCGGAGGCAGCGGCGCGCTTTTTTGCGGGGCTGGACATTCGGCAACCTCGCACGGCGCTTTCAATAAATCCTATAAACCCAAAATTGCAAGGCCGAACCAGGGAGTCCGGCGGCCAGCCAGCGGGAGAGCCAAGGGCAGGGAGACGGTTCCGCGGGGAGGGTCAGGGCGAGGTGATCTGCGGCGGATCGCCGCAAGATCCGGTTGCTTAGGTATGCCAGGCGCTGGTAGCTGCCGAGGCAACGAGGTGGATCGGCTATCCGGACCCAGTCCAGATGGTCCTTGGCCTCCGCACCCATAATATCTCCCAAGGCGTATGCCTGAGGGGAGAGCAGGAGACCCTCATGCCAAGGCATGGCCGGGTCGGTTACTGCCTCCGTCCGCGCCGCGTTGGCCGGCTGCGCGACCCCGGTGTAACCAAAGGAACCGCCTGGCGAAAACAGGACTTCAGTTGCTACTGCAGGCTGTTTGTATTTGCGCAGCCAGGTTATCAATCTCCACTCCATGATCAAAAACAGACAGTTGCGCGCTCATTTTCCTGCTACCTCTTGGTCGGGGCAAGTGCCAGGAGCTCCTTTAGGGAGCGTGTTTCAGGCTCATTTCTTATTCCATCAATTAGAATGATGGCGGTTTGGGCCCTGGCCAAAGTCTGGCGGCACGAATTCTGCTAAAAGCTAAAATTTCTGGTCCACCGTTGAATTTAACCAGACCCGATGCATGGGGTGGGGGTGGTGGACCGCCATGAAGAGCAAGGTGTCCGGCATATGTTGAAACGCTTTTTTATTTTGGGTCTGATGTTGATCGGGCTGAGCCAGGCTTCCCCCCAGGGGGCTGAAGCAGCGGCTCCGGTCTCCTTGGAGCAAAGGGTGCTGCAGCTGGAGCAATTCCACAAAAGCGCCACGGCGGTCAATTCCGGCGACAACGCCTGGCTGCTGGTCAGCACGGCCATGGTGCTGCTGATGACCGCCCCCGGGCTGATCCTGTTTTACGGCGGCTTGGTGCGGGAAAAGAACGTGCTGGGCACGATGATGCACAGCCTGATCCTGATGGGGGTGATTTCCCTGGCGTGGGTGGTTTATGGCTACAGCCTGGCCTTCGGGGAGGGCAACGCGCTGGTGGGCAATCCCCTCCAATATTTTCTGCTCAAAGGGGTGGGCCTGGCGCCCAACGAGGATTACGCCGCCACCGTGCCGCACAGCAGTTTCATGCTGTTCCAATTGATGTTCGCCATCATCACCCCGGCGCTGATCAGCGGGGCGGTGGCGGAGCGGATCAAATTCA
>CAIMWS010000211.1 GCA_903845125.1 uncultured Verrucomicrobiota bacterium | reverse complement strand
GTGAAAAAAGATTTTACAGAAAAAAGTTTGCGCGGCCATTTTTGGCTGTCGGCATGTTTGAAACGATGTTGACATCCCCAGATGGGATCACATGGACCTGCAAAAATCCCGCTTATGATTTTAATTTTCGAAGTGTTGCGTATGGAAAACAAACTTATGTGGTGGTGGGTTCTTATGTTGCCATGAGTTCAACCAATGGCTTGTCCTGGTCCAGGACTAACTTTTTGGACATGCGTAGCGTTGCCTATGGCGCCAACCGATTTGTGGCGGTTAGCGCGAAGAATATTTTTAGTTCCGCTGATGGACTCAATTGGAAAAGCCATAATGCAACGGTCACTAATCAGCTTTCCTCTGTGGCCTATGGAAACCATACTTTCGTGGCGGTGGGGGACCGAGTCATTGTGCAATCTTCTCCCTTAGGGGCATCCTATGCTTCGCCCGTCCTCAACGGCCGCCAAGTCAGGGATGGATTTGAGCTGGTCATAACCGGGACTACTGGCCAAGCCTACAGTCTTCAATCGGCCAGCGATTTGTCAGGGAATATTTTTTGGCAAACCCGCACCAACGTCACTTTGACGAATAGCGAACACATCTGGCGAGACGACACGGTGACCAATGGAGTCCGGCGATTTTATCGCTCTATTGTTTTACCCTGACCGACCTAAGGCCCATTAAGAAACTGATGATATAAAAGGAGCAGCCATGAAAACGCTCAGACAAATCCCAAGCCTGTTCTTGTTACACGCCTTGCTGGCCCAATACACAATCGCTTCTGAGCCGGTATTCTGGAGCACCAATGGCCATTGGTACCAACGCATCGACGAGGAACAAATCAGTTGGACCATGGCCAAGAGCGCCGCCGAGGCGAAAACCTTTCAAGGATTGGCCGGCCACCTGGTCACCATCACTTCGGCGGAGGAGAATCGGTTTGTCACTGACCATCCCCAGCTCGGCAACGGCTCGAGCGATCTGCTCAACCGCCATTGGATAGGGGCTTTTCAACCGCCCGGGACCCCTGAGCCTGCGGGTGGCTGGCAATGGGTCACCGGGGAGCTCTTTGGTTTTGTAAACTGGGCGACGGGTGGCGTGCTCGCTGAACCGAGTGATTCCTGGCCTGGTGAAGACACGGCCATGTTTGATCACCTCGTCAATTATGCGGGCAAACATTGGAATGACGCTCCGGACAACTATTTTTCGAGCCTGGGATATGTGGTTGAGTACGAGAGCTATCAAACGAATGTCATCATCATTCAGCAACCGCAAAGTCTGGCTGTCATGGCCGGATCCACGGCGGCGTTCACCGTGGTGGCTTCGGGCGTACCACCGATAAGTTTTCAATGGCAAAAGGACAATACGAACCTGCCCAGTGCCAACGAATCCACCTTAACGATAACCAATGCGCAAAACAATGATGCGGGATCCTACCGTGTCGTAGTGCAAAATAGTCTCGGGGTGGTGACCAGTGGGGTGGCCGTGTTAACCGTGACTTCAAGCGGCACCGGTGGCGCCCAGGGTGTCATCACCGGCAAGGCCTTTCTCGATACCGGAAGTGGCACCGCCGTTGCGAATCTCACCAGCCATTCAAAATTTCCGAATCATCCAGACGTGGTCAAATATCTTCCCTATTTCGAATGGAATGCCACGGGCAACATAGCCCTGGCGCCAGGCGATTACGCCGATAATTACGGAGTCCAGATGGTCGGATATTTTCATCCGCCGCAATCGGGCGATTATGTTTTCTATATTTGCTCCGATGACGGCGGCAGTCTGTATCTCAGCTTGGACGACACCGCCGCCAATAAAAAGCTCATCGCCTGTGAGACGGGATGGAGCATCGCCCGTAGTTATGCTTTCGGCGGTTTTGGTGGAGACCTCGCGGCTAAAAATTCAAAAACATACGCCGGCACGCAATGGCCCGCCAGAGATCCGGAAGGCGGCGCTAAGATTTCCTTGCAGGCGGGCAAAACCTATTACCTTGAGGCTTTGATGAAAGAGAGCGGCGGTGGAGATAACCTTTCCGTGGCGGTGCGAGATCCACTCGGCGTCATTGATGCCAACCGGCCCATTCCGGGCCAATACCTTTCATCCATCGATAAAACCAGCGGCCCCCTTCGGATCGTAACCCAACCCCAAAGTCAGACCCTCAACGAAGGGCAATCGGCCCGCTTTATGGCCGAGGTGGATGGCACGCCTCCTTATGCCTACCAGTGGCGAAAGAATGGCGTGGATCTGGCCAATGCCACGGACCCATTTTATCTCATTCCTCGCGTATCGGCAGCCGATAACAATTCGCTCTACAGTGTGGTGATTACCGGCGCTCAAGGCACGGTGACCAGCCAGGAAGCACTTTTAACGGTGGTTACCGATACGGCACCTCCCACCTTGGTGTCCGCTTCCGGTTCGGTCTCCATGGAGGCCATAACGGTCACCTTTTCTGAGCCAGTAGATCCAGCAACGGCGGAAATACCGGCGAACTATCGTCTTTCCGGGGGGCTGATTATTACCTCCGCCCAGCTCTATGCAAAGCGAGGCAATCCCGGCGACCATAAGGTACTTTTACGGACCAGCAAGCAAAAGGAGGGCGACGTTTTGACCCTTACCGTAAACCAAGTGAAGGATGCCATGGGTAATGTCATCCCCCCGAACAGCACCTTGACCTTCAAAACATTCGTATTTGTCACCGGCTGGGTGACACATCAATTTTGGGAGAATAAAACCAATTACAGCATCGACACACTCACGACCGATCTACAGTTCCCGCACCTCCCGTCGTGGACGACACTCGAACCGGTCTGGGAGTATCCACCCCAGGGCGGCAACGAAGGGGGCACCCAGTACGGCAACCGACTCGTGGGTTGGTTCCTGCCACCCAAGACGGGCAATTATGTCTTCTTCACCTGCAGCGACGATCCTTCCAACCTCTATTTGAGCCCGGATGAAAATCCGGATCATAAAGAGCTGATTGCCCAGGAGACCAGCTGGAGTAATCCGCGGATTTGGGTGGGTGACATAGCGAAACGCTCCGATCGCTTTCCTGGCACGCAATGGCCCGGTGGCAACGTGATCAGCCTAAACGCGGGCCAAAAATATTATCTGGAATCGGTGCATACCGAACAATCCGGCGGGGACAATGTCGGCGCCACCTTTATCATGGACGGAGAACCGGATCCAGCGAATGGCTCAGAACCCGCTCTCCATGGATCAAACATCGGCACCTATGTGGATCCCCAATCCATCGGTCTCTCAAATTCCGGCCCCCCTCAAATCGCCATTCAACCTTACAGCCAAATAGTTACCACTGGAGGATCGGTCTCTTTTTCGATTCAGGTCGGTGGGTCTCCCCCTATAAGTTATCAATGGTGGTTTGAGGGAAACGTTTTATCCTGGGCCACAAACTCCATCCTGTTCGTCACCAACGCTCAACCTGCCCAACAAGGTGGCTATTTCGTGGTGTTAACCAATGCGTTTGGCGGGGTAACGAGTGCAGTGGCCAATTTAACGGTGTTACAACCTCAAGACACCAAATTCGCCTTCCCACATTTTTATGCAGAAAACGGCCTCAGACTCAACGGAGATGCGACGACTACGGACCAAATACTACGTTTGACCATGGCCAATTATCGAAAAGTGGGCTCGGCCTGGTACTGGATGCCACAGAACGTGCAAAGCGGATTCACAACTGAATTCGAGTTTAGGATTTCCCAGAACGGCGGGATGGCGGATCCGGAGGGACATCTGGGTGGAGATGGATTTGCCTTTGTCATCCAAAACAGCGGTCCGGATGCGCTCGGGGGGCCAGGCTATGGACTGGGATATGCATTGACGGATGAATCGGCTGGCATTTCGCATTCTTTGGCTGTGGAGTTTGATACCTGGCTGAACAATCGGAGCAACGTGGACATGGCGGACCCCAATGGAAACCACCTGAGCGTTCATACTCGGGGCACACTCCCGAATTCCAGTCACGAAATAGATTCAAAAGGATCGACGACCAGCATCCCGGAATTGGCGGATGGGGCAGTTCACCGGGCGCGCATTGTCTATGTGCCGGGACTGTTGAAGGTTTTCATGGACAACAACCTGCAAGCCGCACTCGAAGTCCGGGTCGATTTGGAAACCATCGGACTGGATAAAGGTCGGGCATGGGTGGGTTTTACAGCGTCAACATACACTGTCTGGTCCGATCACGCTATTATTAGTTGGTCTTTCCAGGAGACTCAACCACGCTCTCTGCCGGAAATCATCCAGCCATTGTATTCAGACGTCCTCTTGGAGGGGAGTTCAGCGAATTTAGGCGTCCAGATTAAGGGGGGACCGGCACCCAATTATCAGTGGTTTTTTAATGGTCAGCCGATCTCGAATGCCACCAATACTTCCTATGCCATTCCCATTGTGTCCCCGGAACATGCCGGCATTTATTGGGTCGTGGCCAGTAATGTGGTGGGATCGGTCACGAACGAGCCGGCCGCCATCGGAGTCAATAATGTGCGGGCATCCAATGTTCTCGGCTTGGTGCTGACGTCCCGGCCGGGAACTCAACTCACTATACAAACCGCGCCGGATGTCCATGGTCCGTGGTCGGAACACGAAAGCATCACGGTTTCAAATACGCCGCACACCTATATTGACTTCAGCGCCAACCAAACGGGCCGCCGCTATTACCGGGTGGCCCGCTCAGAAACCGAATTGCCGCCCGCACCGGCGAGCCGCCTGGAAGCCTGGCGGTTTCCTTGTTGGACTTTTTCGGCACCGGCGGGAACGCGGCATCAGATTGAGTATGTGAATGCTGAGATTGGCTTCACCCATTGGAAATTTCTGACGAACCTGACCCTTCCGGAAAGCCCTTACCTGTTCATCGACGTCACTGCAACCAACCAGTGGCCGCGATATTACCGGAGCACGCTGCTACCCTAAACTTCAATGACATCAGGTGGAAAAAATCCGATTTCGGCTCGTCTATCGAGCAGCGGAAGACCCCCAAAGGGTGTTTACGCGGAGTTATTTCCGGCCTCGGAGAACTTCGACCAAATTCGACGAATTTCGACAAGTTTGTTGTAAGTGGCCGTTGTAAAAAACGGTTGGAGATGGGTAAGTCCTTATTAGAGAGGATTGGAGCGAGCGAAGGGATGCGAACCCAAGCGACCCATCCCGCCAGCCTGTTTTTGGACTGACGTAAGTGACACGATATCAATATGTTGCCAGAGTTATTGAAAAATGGTCCAAATGAGCACTCCCGCTGGTCGCCGCAAATGGCAGCGCAGGAGTTGCGTTTCGTTTAGACGCCTAAAAACCTGCTTGGAAGAGGAAAGTTGTTTCCAACGAAAGGTCCAATTTAAATGAGCAAAAGTGGACCAGCGATGGGTCGTGGCCTGCTCGAAATAGAAGCCGCGCTTCAGGCCCGCTTCCACGCTCAACAGGATGCGGTAGTGCGTCCAGCCCAGGTGATGGTGCCTGGCCAGGTCAACGGTGATGCGGTTTTCGGATTTTACAGCCGATGGCTGGAGAATCTGCCTGGGCGAAGACTCTGCCGCCACTGGCGGCAAAATCCGGGCAGCTCCCAATTCTGCCACCGGTGGCGGCAGAATCTCGAAGTCGGCAAAAAACCGGCGCATGTCCCAAAGGCTGCGAGCCGAGAAGCCAGTCCCGTATTGCTGCGTCAACTGCGCTCCCAGGGCTTCGACCAAGCGTTCGCCGTAGCCTGCCCGCTCGGAGTGCCGTTGGATGTCCTGGGTGATGACCCGTCCCACGTTCCAGTAAAGCCACACCAGGGTCAGGTTGGCGGTCGTGCGTGGATGATCGACATCCCAGCCGGCTGTGGTCGGGTTTTAGCGCCGTTCTTCAATGATCGACCGGCATTTCTTATCCCTGTTTCGGCGAGGGCAAATCCCGGATGGAGGCCAGCGAACCCAGGGAAACGAAAATGTTCATGGAAATCGCCAGACCAACCACTTGGAGTGTTGGCCTCAACAGATCGTCTGACGTGCCCCAGGATAGCTCACAGAGCTGAAGCAAAGGTTCGACCAACAAGGGCGAGGTAATCGCCAGCGCCGTTAGTGCCCACGCCCGCCCCGCCGCCAGTTGCCAACGCCGCACCTTCATCCACCGCTCGACCGCAATCAGCAGCGGCTGAATCAGAAAAAAAATGCCCCACATCAGGGAAATTCCCCACCGCTTGGTCGCCATAAACAGCAGTAATACGTGAGCAACCGCGCTGCCGAAGAAAGCAGCGAACACCCCCAAGCCAACTCCGTGCCGGGCCAGGGGCGCGAAGAAAAACTTGCCGAATACCAGCGCCGAAGTAGCCGGATTCCAGCGTTCGGCCCAAAACTCGCGGAGCGAAGCCGATAAATAGGGTGATTTCATTATGGGCGGTGCGCTGACACCCATCAGCGCCGTGATGAAGTAGTGACCAGCCGTCAACACCTCGGCAAACGCAAACAGCAGGATTCCGCCGGCGAGCCAGCGCGCAAGGAGCCAAAGGCCAGAGGCGGACACCGCCTTCACAACGGCAATGGCTGCGGCGAGAACCAGTGTGGCGAAGATTATCTGCCGTAGTGATCCCGTGTCAAAACTGCGAACACGTCCCTTCACCTCGCGGGTGCCCAGCCAGGTGAAAGCGTAGGCCAGCCGCCCCCGAAACGCAGCGGTTGGCGCGGGGAACAACTGCAGGGAGGCGGCCGCGAATGTAAACGCCATGCCACACATCAGGAAAAAGCGGTATATCGGCAATGCCCCCAGAAAACAAGGAACGGGGAGGAACAGCCCGGCCACAAGGACCCCGACACGTGCCGTAACCGGATGCAAAGACAGGATCAGGACAAGCACCATTTCGACCAACCAGGCCGTCAAACCGACTTCGAGCGTGATTTGCGGCGCATAGAAAGGATTCGTCCGAGCGAGCACGCCAATGGCTATCCCGACGACGGGCCAGACGAACTGCTTTCGATCAGGCGACTTGGACTTGGTTTTCACACGGTGTTGGCTTAATGAATTCCGTGGAGCTTTCCCATTCAGCTCAGCATCTCCAGGTAGGGCCGCATCACCTTGGCTACACGACACACCTTGGCAAAACGCCATAGGTCATCGGCCGCCGCCTTGCGCCAACCATCACGCAGTGCCTCCAGCGCCACGTCCAGACCGACTTTGTTCCGATATTTGAAACAGTCGGCGATGGTCTTGGCCACGCTGAAGACGCGCACCGGCACGTTTTGGATGATGTGTGTTTCCGCGCCTTGGGTGAGTGCCTTGCCGGAGAAATACACCACACGGAGCGGCGGATATTCCTGCTTGGGCCGCCACGCCTTCTCCCCAATCGCCAGCCACAGGCCGGCAGGAAGCTGGGTGGTCACCCCGTGGAATTGCAGCGCAGAGAGCAGGCACACGACGCCATGTGGGACGCGCTTAGCCGACTCGACGAGAGCCTGGTGTTCGGATGCTTCCGCGTCCGGCAGCCGGTACATCCCGCGCCCGGTGCGCTCGACCAACTTTCGGTCCACGGCCAGCTTGAGATAGGTGCGCGGGATTCCATGCTCGTCGAGGTCGCGGTGGCGCATCACACCCAGTTCACGCACGAGGGTCAGCAGTTGGTCTGTGCGATTTTTTGCCATGTTTTACGGAAGCTAGGGGAATATACAAAACTCCCTAGTGTTGTGTCCTTTAAATAGCTAGACATATACTTTGTGGTAAATTAACCTTGGGACATGGCAAAATCAGCAATGGCTCTGACTCTCTCGGTGGAAGACCAAGAACAAATCGCCGCG
>CAIMWS010000210.1 GCA_903845125.1 uncultured Verrucomicrobiota bacterium | reverse complement strand
ATTAATGAAACGGGTGGCATCGGGAGTCATCACCACTTTGACAACCAAGCCTTGCTTGGTCAACAAGCTCGCCAGATCGGCCGCCTTATGAGCCGCAATGGAGCCAGTAACCCCCAGCACGACCAGCTTCGATTTTTTCATACCGGCCATTTATAACGGGCGGCAGGCACAAATGAAATCCTAAATGAAATTTGAACCCTTGGTTAATTTGAATCACGAGGGCTGGCTGGATCTTCGGCAGGCATGGTTTTCACCGCCGGCCATTAAACAGCTGCGAAGAACCTCCGAGGCAAGGCATAAAAACCTGGGGCACAATCGTTTTCCTCACGCATGATTCGCCGCGGATCACTCCGGCGGCCACCCGGATCGACGGCCAAGGAACCCGGATGCCCTGGCGGAAATTCAAGTCACAATCCTGTTGCTTTTGGCGGTCAAAGTCGTTAAGGGTTACCTCGTTAATCGAACACACTAACAATTGGAGCAAAAACATTATGGCACAAACAGTATTTCATCCTAGTGTTGAGGGCGCCCAGCATGGCGCCAAGAGTCTGGCCGATTTTCTCGCGTGGGCCCGGAATGCGGGAGCCCAAGGGGCTCAGCCTTCGAATTTCATGCTGCAAAACGCCAAAGGCGGCCTCCTGACCGCCAAAGAAATTAAGGCGGCCTTCCAGAAGGCCGAAATGAAACTCGACGGCATATCCTGCCACTGTCCGTTCTGGGTGCATACCACCGCCTGGACCGGCAGCCCCTCCATCCGTCCATTCATTCCGGGTGACGTCGCCAAAAAATCGGCGGATCAAATCGAAAAATGGGCGGAAGATTACCTGTTGAACTTGTTTGATTTGGCTGTGGAACTTGGGGTGAAAATCCTCCCCATGTTCTGGGGTGTCGCCTTTGGCTGGGAAATGGCGACCGGTTATCCATGGGGATTTTGGAAAGGTGGCGACTTCGACTTTCTTAAGGAAGGCCAGGATCGGTTTGTCAAAAAAACCGCCAAACTCCGCAAACGCGCCAACTCGCTGGGCTTGTATCTGGCCCACGAAATCCACCCCGGCACGGGTGCGATGTGCGCCGATGATTTCAATATGCTGGTCAAGATCTGCGGAGACGACAAGTGTCTGACGGTCAATGCGGATCCATCCCATTGCTGGGAAGGTGAGTGCTGGGAAAGCCGGTTCTCCAAAGTGGGATCAAGGATTTATGGGTGCCATGTAAAGAATTTCGTGATCCGGCATGGAGTGCCCCTCCGAATGATGGACGGCGATTGGCAAAACCGCGGCATGCAGTTTGTAGATATCCCGTCCGGTGACTTGAATATGGTTCGTTATGTGGAACTGCTGGTGAAAACGGGTTATCCCAAACGGTATTGCGAAATAATGGGCACTCAAACCGCGCCGCTCATTGTGGAAGCCGAAAGCGCCTATCGCGATCTGGATGCCACCAGCGCCAACGGTATCCAATACGTGCGCGACAATCTGTGCTTCCCTCTGGCCCAAGGCTCCTTTGAGGATGGCATGGGCGCTTAATCACGCCTTTTTTAACGAGGGGCACGCAAGTGCCCCCTTTTTTTTCCCTGCGCCCGACCGCCTTTTGTCCGGGCCGGATTCCGGTTGATGGTAACCTGTACCTGATTGGCAGGTATTGTTCTGAAGCCTGAAAAACGGCCGTGGGTGGCCCCCCGTCACCAAGGGGCAAAAAATATTGTTGGCATCGCAGGCAGTTACTATGCTAGAAAGACCCGATGAGACTTTCCAAGGATGCGCAAGCCAGACATAGTTGCCGAACTCGGCGGCTGGGGGGCGCGTTTACACTGATTGAGTTGCTGGTAGTGATTGCGATCATTGCCATTCTGGCCAGCATGATGCTGCCCGCCCTCTCGGCGGCGAAATCCAAGGCACACCGCATCGCCTGCACCAATAATTTAAAACAGCTGAGCACCATTTGGACCATGTATGCCGGTGACAACGACGACCGCTTGGTCAGCAATGGCCGTGGCGACGACGGCAACGGCTACTGGGTGGCAGGCAGCTTTAATTCCAATCCGGCCGATGCCGGCAATGAATACCTGCTGATCGATACCAAGCGCTCCCTTTTCACCCAATACCTGAAATCTTATGCCATCTATAAATGCCCGGCGGACAAGAGCAAGGGCACCCATGGCACCGATAAAGATCCCCGGGTGCGCAGTTATTCCATGAATACTTACATGGGCTGGCTGGGCGATCCCTACAATTCGATACCAGAACCCACCCGTTATCTTGTTTACAAACGCCTGGTGGGCATCACCCGGCCCGGCCCCTCCAAGGCGCTGGTCTTCATCGACACCCATCCGGACAGCATTTGCCGGCCGTTTTTTGGGGTCTATATGTCCACCCTCGCTGCGGCCCGTTATTACCATTATCCAGCCATCTATCACAGCCGCGGTTCCGTCAACTCCTTTGCCGACGGCCACGCGGAACCGCACACTTGGCGCGATACCCGCACTTTAAAACCGGGAGTGACGGATTTCCACGCGCATAATTTCGCCTCCCCCAACAACAACGATGTTCTTTGGATCATGGAGCGGACCACCGCCGCCAAATGATGGCCGCTGCAGAAATGCCGCTCATGCGCCGGCCAAATTATCCGGTGCCGCGGTCCTGAGCCATCAGGTTTTGACTTCCCAAGTTCCAATCCATATTCTTTGAGTCCATGGAATCGCTGCATGCGCCCTGGCGCATAGAATATATTCTGGCGCCCAAGGCGGCGCCTTCCGACACTTCGCTGTTCGCCCGGATCGCCTCCTCGAGCGAGGATGAGGCGAACCACGTCATCGTCCGGGAAAAAACCTGCTATGCCGTGCTGAATACTTATCCCTACAACGGCGGACATCTGCTGGTGGTTCCCTACAAGCAAACAGCCGATCTGAATGACCTCACCGAAGCGGAATTGACCGGGTTGATGCTGCTGACCCGCCGCTGCATGAATGCTTTAAGCCAGGCCATGAAACCGGATGGCTTCAACGTGGGCCTCAACTTGGGCAAAGTGGCCGGCGCCGGCGTGGCCGAACACCTCCATATCCATATCGTCCCCCGTTGGAACGGCGACACCAATTTCATGCCGGTAATCGCCCAAACTTCAGTGGTGCCTCAGGCTTTGGCTGAACTGGCCGCGCGCCTGCGGGCGGTTTTGGCCGAAACCCGGGAAGCCCAATCCTAATCCATGGCCACCGAAACGCTTCATTTCGAGAGCGCACGCCTCGCCCAGCAGCTTTACAATAACGACCCCAAAAACCTGGCGGTCCTGGAACGGGAACTGACGATCAAAGCAACCAATCGTGAGGGCTGGATCAAGCTTGAGGGGGAACCGGAAGCCATTGAACGCGCCAGGCATGTTTTCCAGCAATTGGAAACCTCGCTCAAACTGGGTTCCCCGGTCAAAAACCGGGATTTCGCTTACGCCATCGAAGTCGTCAAGCAGGAGGGGGTGGAGGCCTTGCGCACCCTGCACGCCGAACGGGTGCAAACCTCCCCTAAAAAAGCGGCGGTAACCCCCAAAACCATCGGCCAGCAAAAATACCTCGAAGCCATCCGCAACTTCGACGTCACCTTCGGGGTGGGGCCGGCCGGCACCGGTAAAACCTATCTCGCAATGGCCATGGCCGTCTCTGCCTTGAAAGAGAACCGGGTGGAGCGGATCATCCTGACCCGGCCCGCCGTGGAGGCCGGTGAGGCACTGGGATTTCTGCCCGGCGATTTGTATGAAAAAATCACCCCCTACCTCCGCCCGCTGCACGATGCCTTGCACGACATGCTGCCGATCGATGAGATCCAGCGCAACATGGAGCGCGGAATCATCGAGATCGCCCCGCTGGCCTATATGCGCGGGCGCACTTTAAACCAAGCCTTCATCATCCTCGATGAGGCCCAAAATTCCACCACGGAACAAATGCTCATGTTTTTGACCCGCATGGGCAACCATTCCAAGGCCGTCATCACCGGCGACCCCACCCAGGTGGATCTGCCCGGGCATAAAAAGTCGGGCCTGTTCGAGGCGCTGAAAGTTTTGCGCCACGTGGAAGGGATTGCCATCCTGGAGTTCCAAAAACGGGATGTCGTCCGCCACGCCCTGGTGCAACGCATCATCGCGGCCTACGAGGAATCCCGCGGCCGCAGCGCATGAAAAACCTGTCGGTCCGCAACGAACAAACCACCCTCGCGCTGAATGTTCCCTGGTTCCGCCAATTAATCCGCCACTTCCTGGGCCACACCCTGGGCTTGGCGCATTACAGCATTGGCATCCGCCTGGTGGAATCTGCGGAAAGTGCCCGTGTAAACCATGAATTTGTCCACCATGAAGGTCCCACCGACGTCATCACTTTCGACTATTCAGGCTGGCCAACCGCTCAACCGCTTGCCGGAGTGGCTTTAGTTGAAACTGCCGGCCTGCATGGTGAGTTGGTGATTTGCCCCACCGTGGCCCAGCTTCAGGCGCCGCTCTTTAAAACCACCTGGACCTCCGAGATGGTTCGCTATGTGGTCCACGGTATTCTGCATCTGCAGGGATATGATGATCTGGATCCCACCCGGCGGCGCCTTATGAAAAAGGAGGAGAACCGGCTGGTCGCTCTGCTGGCCAAAGGTTTCGATTTTGCGGATCTGGCCGCCCGCCCGAAGGCACGCCAAAATCCCACCTATTCCGTGTAATGGGCAACCATCCGTCTGATGGCATCCTGGCAGACGACGCATAATTCCCCCCGGCTGAACATCAGGCAGCTGGTCATCGGCCGGAACAGCCCTTGGGTCATGTAGCCCGCCCCCTCAAACACACCGACTTTGCCCGCATTTTGCCCTTTCCGGAGGAATTCGGCCATTTTAGCGTGGTGTTCCTGGGAAAACCGTTCCGCTTCCGCCTCCACTTGTAGCGCTTCTTGGAAGTTCCCGCTCCGTTTCAGCTGCGCGATCCGCGCGTTGTGGGCCTGGCGCTTTTTTTGGTAAGCCACATCCAGCCGGTCATATTCCTCCTTGTCCCATGGCGTTGGTGCCTGGATGCCCGGTTCCAACAAATGCCGCCACTTCACTCCGCTGGCGGAGGTCTGAGCCGTGATGTTGGGCTCGGTAGGCTCCAAACCGGCCGGGTAAAAATCCTGGTAGGCGACCGTGGAGGTGTAATACTCGTCGGCCAATCCCCCAAAACAATGACCCAATTCATGGGGAAAAACGTATTCGAACCGGGGATTATCGGCGGTGACGGTGCAGTAGCAATTATAGATGCCTCCCCCTCCATAACGCTGGTGATTAACCAGGATCACCAGCACCTCGTGGGGCACGTGGTCCGCCAAATCTTGAAGGACCCGGTTATCTTCCACCAGCAGGTAACGCTCCAGCCCGAAGGCGTCGAAAGCCGCCCCCAGGGTGGTCCGCTTGTAGATCCCGTAACCAGGCTCATCGCACCCGCTCTCGGCGGAAGCCAGGAAAACGCCCGACACATTGAACTGGTTGCTACAGCTCCGGTAAGGCTCCTGGCTGAAGAGCGTTTTCCGGAGCCGGTCCAGATCCTTCCGAAACTTCCCCTCTTCGCTGGCCGTGTAGCCTTCCGCCAAAACGGCAATGTCCACCGCCTGATGCGGATTCCTCAGATGCGCCGGGCTGAATACCTTCACCCCTGGATTCCGTGACCGCCGCAGGATATTCTCGGTGGCCGGGTCCAGTTCCTGCGAATACAACTCCTGGAGCGCGTTCTGCCGGTCCCGGACTTCAATTACCAGCTTGATTTTCGACTTCGGGAACGGGATCACCATCGACTCATGATAAGTTCTCCGGATCCCCTGACTGGCTGGCCCGGTCGTCCGGTATTCGCCGAAATACGAATCAAAGCCTCGCGAATAAATCAAAACCCCGGATCGGGCATCGAAAACTTTCAAATAATAACGGCCGTTGTTAAAAGGATCCACCAAGTGGTTTAGTCCGCCCGCCCATGGCTTGGTGGCATGCACCTGGTCCAGCGTGTAAAACTCCTCGCGGGCATTCCCCACGTGGTAAAAATCCACCCGCAGGGTTTCATCACGGAAATACCTGGAAAATTCGCCTTCCGCGCGGGCTTTAATAGCGCCCGCCACCAAAATAACGGCGGCCAAACATCCAATTTTTATAGTCTGCCAGTTCATGCGCTTACCATCCGGGCAAAACCTCACTTCCCCGCATTAAAATCAACCCCATCCATCTTTGCCAAGCCGGGTCTGGCTTAAACCGTGAGGCAGTGGTTGGCCAAACTCAGCTTTCTGCCACGCTAATTCCTGACGTCCCTCCCCGCAAGTTTTTCCGCTTCCTCCCCAACGGCACCGGGTGCCTGCCGCCGGGATGGAAGGTTTTTTGTAACACTATCAGGCCCAGGAGGAGAAGCGGGCATGCCTTGAACAGACCGGCAAAGGTCTTTACGCAACAAATCCAGCATGCTCGGTTGAGCTGTAACCGCACCTGCCGCCAAGAGGTGGACCAGCACTGGTAGCAACAGGGAAAACCGGACGGCAACCTTTTGGTTTGCTTCCGGCAAAAATCATATGCCCGCCCTTTCAAAATTGTGCCGGGAGGCCAAAGCATCCGCCTGTCCAATCAAAGAATCGGGCGAAATCGCGCATTTTTGTGCGAAAAAGTGCCAAAGCAAAATCAGGAGCAGGTGGTAATCGCAAAGGCTACGCTGGGGAACACACCTGGGGGGTGTAATGCCCGGATGTTGAACCAGGTGGAATGGAGTGGAAAAAGGCGAACCTCCCCGAAGCCAAGCGGATGCGAGCAAACGGCAAAGAGCCAGGAGCGTAGAGCAGATTCACACCCGCCAGGGTGAATATGGCACAAAAGGGTGATGGAGACTCATCTTCCCAGTGGACTGAGTGGGCTTCATTAAGAGTTTGTTTGAAAATTCATTTTTCACCGTTATTTCCAGGCGTCGGAGCCTGACGCCCATCATACAAATATGAATTATCGCTTCGGCATGTTTGGTTTTGCGCTCATAATCGCGCACCAAGCGTCGTCACTTCATCAACCATCCAAAGGTGCGCTCCACAATCCACCGCTGCCGCACTACGTGGAAACCCTTACGTTGCTCGGGACGTTTCACCACTTCCAAATATAGTTT
>CAIMWS010000209.1 GCA_903845125.1 uncultured Verrucomicrobiota bacterium | reverse complement strand
ACTCTTCGCGGGAGCAGAGCCAGGGGATCGAGCAGGTGAACACGGCCGTCTCGCAAATGGACAAAGTGACGCAATCCAACGCGGCGAGCGCGGAGGAAAGCGCCAGCGCGGCGGAGGAACTCAACGCCCAGGCCGATGCCATGAAGGACGCCGTGCGGGAACTCAAGCAGTTGGTGGATGGTACAAATAGCCGTGCCGCTTCAGGCAAAATCCCTATCGACAAGAAAGCAGTGGCTCAGCCAATAGCCGGGCACTTAACCGTGCGGCCGGGCCATGGTCAGCCAGCCAAGACCCAGGTTCAGAGCAAGGAAAAGGCCATGGCCGGCGCCGCGGATAACGGCATGGATGCCCATTTCAAAGAATTTTAGGAGTCATCATGGTTGTTGTTTGGCCCGTGAAGAAATAATTTTCTTCACGGGCTTTTAAGCATCTGGCGGAATCATATTTGGAGGCCATTAAATGGAAAACCACACCGGGCTGAGCCAGATCTTCTTGCGCCCAGGAGAATTGGCGGTCTGTGCCGAGCCATGCCTGGTCACCACCTTGCTGGGATCGTGTGTGGCCGTCACCATGTATTGCGCCCGGTTAAAAATCGGCGGCATCTGTCACGCTTTGCTGCCCCAGCCCGGAGCCCGGCAGACTTTGTCCGAAACCATGGCCGAGCCTTACCGCTATGTAAGCCTGGCAATACCAGCCATGCTCAAAACTCTAGGCAGTTACCGGGTGACGGTGGAGGAGCTTGAAGTCAAGCTGTTCGGGGGGGCCAATGTTTTCGCCCGGCCCTCCGAAGCCGGGCCCAGCAATGTTATTGGGCATTCCAATGTGGCCTGCGCCCGGCAATTGCTGGACTCCTCCCGGCTGACGATCAAACGTTCCCATACCGGCGGTGTGTTCGGGCGCAAGCTTCGATTCAATACGGCTACCGGCGAGGTGTGGATGAAGCAATTGCAAAACGGCAGATCTTCATGATCGATCAGCTCAAGTCGGCACTTCTCGGGTATTTCATCATCAGTCGCAGGAGATTTCAGGCCGGAAGCCGCCCCCATTTTTTCGCGGTTCCCCCGGCAGCCGGAAGTGCCACGGGACCGCAACAAAATCTTTGTTTGCGCTTTTCGTGGGCCAGTTTAATTTCGCGCACATGAAGATTACGCGCAGGAGTTTTTTTGGCCGCAGCGGCTGGCTGACGGGAGCTTCGCTGGGCTTGCCAGCGGTGAATTGGGCGCAGGCGGCAGGGGAATCGGCCGCTGGCAAAATGCCGCGTCATATCATTCACTTCGTGGCTGATGGCACCAGTATGGCTACCATCACTTGTGCCGACCAGTTGTCGAATCTCCTGCGGGAGCGCGGATTGGTATGGCTGGAACTGGCACAACGCCGGGATGCCGCACTGGCTTGGGTGAACATGCGCTCGCTGAATTCGCTGGTGACCGATTCCGCCGCCGCCGCCTCTAGCTGGGGTTCCGGTTCGCGGGTGGTCAATGGCATGCTCAACATCCTGCCTGACGGCCGGAAACTGAAATCCCTGTATGAATTGGCTGGCCAGGCCGGCTGGCGCTGCGGGTTGGTTACCACCACCGAGATCACTCACGCCACCCCTTCGGGTTTTGCCATCAATGCCAAGCGGGATGATTCGGAGGCCATTGCCGCCCAGTATTTGGTGCGGGAAGTGGAAGTCTTGCTGGGCGGGGGGAGAAAATTTTTTGAAGCGGCCAACCGCAAAGACAACCGTAATCTGATCCGCGAATTTGCTGCGAAAAACTATGTGTTTCTGCAAACCCAGGCCGACCTACTGCAGGCGCCATCAGACCGCAAATGGCTCGGTTTGTTCGATATCAGCCATCTGCCCTACACGATCGATCATGTGAATGATCCGGAGGATTTTGCCACCATCCCCTCGCTAGCCCAAATGACCCGGTTAGCCTTGGACCGTTTGCGTGGGTCTTCGCATTTCATACTGCAGGTCGAGGGCGGGCGGATTGACCACGCTGCTCATAATTGCGATGCCGCCGCCGCTTTCCGCGAAGTTATCGCCTTTGATGAGGCAATCGAGATCGGCCTTAATTTCCAGCGCCAGGAACCCGATACCCTCCTGGTGATCACCGTGGATCACGGCACCGGTAATCCCGCCTTGAACGGCATGGGCACCGAATACCGGCAAAGCCCGCGGCTTTTCGCCGGTCTGATGGATGCCAAATGCTCATTCCCCGCTTTGCAGGCCATGATCCCCAAAGCGGCCAGTCCCGCGCGTATCCGGGAAATAATTGAGGAGGCGTATGAGTGTCGGATTCCCTTGGAGAAGATCGTGGCACTGGCTCGTTTCCTGGATAAAAAAGGTCAGACTTTGTTTGACTTGATGAACACGGTGACCGCCCAGTTGGGGCAATTGCTGGGCAATTATCACGGGATTGGCTGGGCTTCCGGGGTGCACACTTCGGATTATGTACCTCTGATGGCACTCGGCCCAGGCGCCGAACGTTTCCGTGGTTTTCTGCAAAACACGGAGGTGTTTTACCATTACCTCGCCTTGGCGGAAATCGATTACCGCAATCCATCCGCTGCCCTGCTGGCCGAAGGCGCGCCAGCGGCTGACGATGTGGAAAAATCCGCAGCCTATAATAGTTTCGCTTGGGCTTGATTTTCATAGCTGGATATTGAAGTCTATAGCGTTCAGTGGATGGGTGCGATGACGGGTTGTCATCCCTGGTGTTGAAATGAGTCTTCAGCGCCAAGTAAGTCATGGAATAAACATGCCTAAGGAAGAACCGATTGAATTAGCCGGCTCGGTGACTCAAGTGCTGCCTGGCACCATGTTTCGGGTGGCCTTGCCAACGAGGCACGAAGTGTTGGCGCACATTTCAGGGAAAATGCGGAAAAATTTCATCCGCATCAGTGTCGGAGATAGAGTTAATGTGGAAATGTCCCCCTATGACCTCCATAAAGCGCGGATCATATTCAGGCATTCCTAAACCGAGCTTGAACCGCGTGCCCCGTCGTGCTGCCTTGAACGCGTCCAGGCAATGGGATCGGTCGGTTTTGCTGGGTCTTTTTGGGCAAGACATTGGTTATTCGCCACCTTCAGATCCAGGCGGGAAACGCGCCTGGTGCACCTCACCTCCCGAGCCGGAATCTGCGGCAATCACGCTTTTCTCCCCAATACATGAACACGGCTTAGCCGGTAGCTTGCCCCTTGCACACGCCAGGGGGAAATCCGCACGGATCGAATAAATTATGAAAATTACATTCTTGGGCGCGGTGCGAACCACCACCGGTTCGATGCACTTGCTGGAAATCAACAACCAGCGGATCCTGCTGGATTGCGGGCTGTATCAGGGCCGGCGCGATGAATCCATTGAGCGCAACCGGAATTTGCCGTTCGATGCGAGCCGGTTGCACGCGGTCATCTTAAGCCACGCGCATCTGGACCATTGCGGCAATCTGCCCAATCTTTGCCGGCAGGGCTATAACGGCAATATTTACGGGACGTTTGCCACGCGTGATTTATGCGGCATCATGCTCGAAGATTCGGCTGAAATCCAGCGGGCGGATGCTGAATTCATCTCCAAGAAGCGGGCCAAGCGCGGGCTGCCGCCCGTGGAACCGCTATATTCCGCCACGGACGCCGAGAAGGCAATTCGCCAATTTGTGGCCATCAATTATGACCGCCCGATGCCGGTGGCCGATGGGGTTACCCTGACCTTGTGTGATGCGGGCCATATCCTGGGTTCGTCCCAGGTGGTGCTGGATGTCCGCGAAAATGGCCGCTCTTTCCGCTTGGTTTTCTCCGGGGATGTGGGGCGGGGCAGGGACGAAATCCTCCGGGATCCGCAGCCTGTGGACCGGGTGGATTATTTGCTGGTGGAGAGCACCTATGGTGGGCGGGAGCATATTTCCAAACCGGGCGCGCATGAGGAATTGGGCCGCTTGGTGAAGGAAACCCTGGATCAGCATGGGAAAGTCATCGTCCCCGCCTTTTCCGTCGGCCGGACTCAGGATATTGTTTACACCCTGCACCAGTTGACCGACTCCGGGGTGCTACCCAAGGTGCCCATTTTTGTGGATAGCCCATTGAGCGTGAATGCGACGGAGGTTTACCGCCTGCATCCGGAATGTTTCAATGCGGAGATCTATCAGTTCCTCCGGCAGAAGCAGAATCCATTCGGCATGGAAAACCTGACCTATATCCGTGAACTGGCGCATTCCATCAAGCTGAATGATCTGAAGGAGCCGGCCATCATTATCAGCGCTTCCGGCATGTGCGAAGCCGGGCGCATTCGCCATCACCTGAAAAATCACATCGGCAATCCGGCCAACCTGGTTTTGTTCATCGGTTACTGCGCGGAGCACACTTTGGGGGCCCAGATCATGGCCGGCAACGAGCAGGTCAATATTTTTGGCGAACCCCATGCGGTCCGGGCCAAGGTGGCCATAATTGATTCCTTTTCCGGCCATGCGGACAAGCACGAACTGCACCGGTACATCGGCGGCCTGGCCGGCTCCCTCCAGCAGATATTTGTGGTCCACGGGGAGGAAAGCCAAAGCCTCGCCTTGGCGGAGTCGCTGGCCGGTCAAAAGCCCCAGTGCCGGGTGCATGCCCCGGAGTGCGGTCAGGTGTTTGAAGTTTCCTGACGTGCCTGCGTTCGGGGTCAAAAGTCTCCGCTGCCAATAAGTCCCTGCCGCCAATGGGGCTGCTTTTGCCTGGCGGGGCTTTGCTGGTGTCCAGGTCCAGTCACCTCCATGCCCAAGGGGAAGGGGATGTGTTATTTTGACCCAATCCTCAGTGCGGGCTTGCAATCGCCATCCAAACAGGTTATGAAACAGATGGAATTTGATTAACGTGCCGCGTTTTAGCCGATGAAGCCACCTCCAGATTCAGCCGCCAAGGCAATGCTGCCAGAGGAGTCGGCTCCGGAGGTGCTGGAAAAATTGGTGCAGCAGGCGGAAGCCGCCCGAGCCAGCGATATTCATCTGCAAATGACTGGCGCAGCGGCGCGGATCTTTTTCCGCCTGGATGGGGTATTGGCGCCCGGTTGGGAATTGCCCAAGCCGCTGGCCGAACGCGTTTTTGGCCGGGTAAAATTCCTCGCCAAGCTCAAAACGTATCAGGATTCCCTTCCCCAGGACGGCCGGATTGACAAGGGCGAACTCAAGGCGCGCAATGATGTCAGGGTGGCGACGTACCCGACCGTCACCGGTGAGAAAATCGTTTTGCGGTTATTCCAGCAAAATTCGATACTCAAACTGGAGGCACTTGGCCTGCCGGCATCCACCACTGCGGAACTGGATCAGTTTTTACGCCAGACAGCCGGCTTGATGCTCCTCACCGGGCCGGCGGGAAGCGGCAAAACCACCACGATCTATGCCTGCCTGCAGCGGTTGGCCGATTGGGGGGGAAAACACGTCATCACCGTGGAGGATCCCGCAGAGCAAATCATTCCCGGCATTATGCAAACCGAGGTCAACGAGGCCCGCGGATTGACCTTTGCCAAGGCGGCCCGGCATCTTTTGCGCCAGGATCCACAGGTATTGGTGCTGGGGGAGATCCGGGACGATGAAACTGCCAATCTTGCGGTGCGGGCGGCGCTTACCGGCCACCTGGTGATTTCCACCCTGCACGCCGGCTCCTGCAAAGGAGTGTTTGAGAGGCTGATGGTCATGGTGCCCGATCACTACGCGGTGCTTTCAGCGGTGGCTTTGGTCCTGAATCAGCGGCTCCTGCGCCGGTTGTGCGTGGATTGTTCGGGGCTGGGGTGTGCCGCCTGCTTCCAAACCGGATACCATGGGCGGGTTCCGGCAGCGGAATGGCTGCGGGTGGATGACCCCGTGCGCCGCCAGATCCGGCAGCAAGGTGCTGAATGCGCCAAGGCAGCGATTCCGCTGGAAATGGCAGCGCAGGAAATCCTCCAGAAAGGCCTGACCAATGAAGCTGAATTACGGCGGATTTTTGGCTCATGAAAACTGATGAATTCGCGTTTTTAAACCTCCAGCTCGCGGGCATGCTCAAGGATGGCCTGCCGCTGGAAGGCAGCCTGCGCCGGTTGTGCGCCACCCTGCGCAAGGGAACCATGCGTGATGAATACCAGCTTTTGGAGGCGGATCTCGCTGCCGGGGTGCCGCTGGCGGAGGCCGCCGCCAGGCGGGCGTTTCCGGAACTCTACATCCGCATGCTGGGTGTGGCCGCCCGCAGCAATGACCTGCCGGGAGTGTTGACCATGCTGGCCGATTATTACCAGAAATCGAACCTGATATTGATGCGCTGCCGGGGATTGCTGGCGTATCCGGTATTGCTGTTGATCCTGACCGCCGCTTTATCCGTATGGTTTGGAACCTTAAGCCGGGTGGTGGCCAGGAACTTTGCCAGCCATGGCGCGAATTTTAATTGGAACCAATTTTATTGGACGCAATGGACGCACGCCGTCCTGCCGCCCGCGTTGGTGATTACCGCCACCGGTCTCTTTTTGGCGGCCATGTGCGTCCCCAAACTGCGGCAACGCTTCTTTTGGAAAGTGCCGCCTTTCCGGGAGGCCAGGATGGCCCAGTTTGCCGAAGCCATGCACCTGATGCTGCGGCAAGGTTGCACTTTGGATGAAGCCCTGGCTCTGGCAGCCGGGTTGGAAGGCGGTTCCCCGGCGGAAAAAGAAATCCAAAGCTGGCGGGAACAACTGGCCAAGGGCTGTGCCCGCTGGAGTGCGATCAGCCAGGCTGGAGGGTTGTTTGGCCCCCTTTTTCATTGGCTGGTGGCCAGTTCAGGTGACGATCTTGCCGCCGGTTTTCAGCGCGCGGCCCGGCTCTTCAAGGAAAGGGCAGAGCATGTGCGGGAAATATTTTTATATGCGGCCCTGCCCGTT
>CAIMWS010000208.1 GCA_903845125.1 uncultured Verrucomicrobiota bacterium | reverse complement strand
GGATAGCTTTCCGGGTGGACCGCGCTGGCATCCAGGGGATTGGCGGCATCCCGGATGCGCAGGAATCCCGCCGCTTGCTCGAAGGTTTTTTTGCCGAGGCGGGGCACTTTTTTCAGCTCGTCCCGGGAGTGGAACGGGCCATTTTCATCCCGGTAGGAAACGATATTGGCGGCGGTGGCCTGGTTCAGGCCAGACACGTAGCTCAACAATTGGCGGCTGGCGGTGTTGACCTCCACGCCCACGCGGTTGACGCAGGAAACGACCGTGTCATCCAGGCTTTGCTTGAGGAGGTTTTGGTCCACGTCATGCTGGTATTGGCCCACGCCGATGCTTTTGGGGTCGATTTTCACCAACTCCGCCAGCGGATCCATCAGCCGGCGGCCGATGGAGACCGCTCCGCGCACGGTGATATCCTTGTCCGGGAATTCCTCCCGGGCCACCTCCGAGGCGGAATAAACCGACGCACCGCTTTCATTCACCATGACCACGGTGACCGCCTTGGGCAGACCGCAGGATTGGACGAAGGCTTCGGTCTCGCGGGAGGCGGTGCCGTTGCCGATAGCGATGGCCTCGATCTGGAAATCCTTGCAGATCCGGCTGACGATGTCGCGGGCTTCCTGCACCTGGCGCGGCGAGGAGGCGGAAGGATGAATGACGCAGTCCGCCAGCAGCTTCCCCTGGGCGTCCAAAACCGCCACTTTGCACCCGGTCCGGAAGCCGGGATCGATGGCCAGCACCCGTTTTTGGCCCAGTGGGGCGGCCATGAGCAGCTCCCGCAGGTTCTCCGCGAAGACGCGCACCGCGGCGGTGTCCGCCGCCAGCTTGGAGGCCAGGCGCATCTCGGTTTCGATGGAGGGGGCCAGCAGCCGCCGGTAGCCGTCCTCGCAGGCCAGCGCCACCTGCTGGGCGATGGGGCCGGCGCCGGCTACAAACCGGTCCTTCAAGCGTTGCATGCCTTTGGCTTCCTCCACGTTGATCTGGAGGATCAGATGCCCTTCCTGCTCCCCCCGCCGCATGGCCAGCAGGCGGTGCGAGGGCGTTTTGGAGAGCGGCTCGGACCATTGGAAATAATCCCGGTATTTGGCCGCCTCGGGATCGTTTTCCTTGCCATACATGACATGGGAACTCACCGCTGATTCCTTTTCGAAAAGCGTCCGCACCTCCCGGCGGGCATCGGCGTGGTCGCTGAACTGCTCGGCCAGGATGTCCCGTGCGCCGGCCAGGGCGTCCTCCGCAGTGGGCACCGCCAGGTCTTTGTTGTCCGAGGCCACCACGAACCGGCCAGCCTCGGTGGCGGGGCTGGCGCCCGCGGTTTGCTGGTGCTGGAGCAGCCAGGTGGCCAGCGGTTCCAGCCCCTTTTCACGAGCGATGGCCGCCCGGGTGCGGCGCTTGGGCCGGTAGGGCGCAAAGATGTCCTCCAACGCGGTCATGGTCTCCGCCGCTGCGATCAGGGCCCGCAGCTCGGGGAACAGCAATTCGCGTTCCTCCAGCGATTTGAGGATGGCCTCCCGGCGGCTTTCCAGATCCGCCAGTTGGGTCAGGCGGTCGCGGATGGTGGTGATGGCCACCTCGTCCAGGGAGCCGGTGGCTTCCTTGCGGTAGCGGGCAATGAAGGGCACCGTGGCGCCTTCTGCCAGCAAGCGGGCGGTGGCGCTGACCGACCGGACCGGCGCCTGGATTTCCGCCGCTATTTTCACCGCAAAGCGTTCCGACAGATCCTGGTTGCCGGCCGCTCCCACCGTGTTCAGTTCCGATATCATGGGGGCCGGGTTTAAGGCGAAAACACCGGCAACACAATCGCAAAATTGAAGGTTGGACTGATTTTTTGCTTGCCTTGCCGCAGGCTTGCTTTAGGCGGGCAGCGGTGGTAGTTTCCCTCCGGTATGGCCCGGTTGTCGTTTATGATTATGAGACCCGCATTAAAAAACCTCTCCTCCTGGATGGTTCTGGCCGGAATCGCCTGTTTTTTGGCGGCCCGGATCCCGGCTGCCGCCGCCGATGGCGGTAGTGCCAAGGCCCCCACCAAAGCCACCCAGGCCCCCGCCCGCACCCCGGATGTCGTCTATGTACCCACCCCGGATGCCGTGGTGGATAAAATGCTGGAAATGGCGGAAGTCAAACCTGGTGACGTGGTTTACGATTTGGGCTGTGGCGATGGCCGCATCATGGTCGCTGCCGCCCGCAAATATGGGGTGAAAGCCATCGGCTTCGACATCGATCCCGAGCGGGTCAAGGAAGCCCAGGAAAATATCCGGACCAACCACGTCGGGCGCCTGGCCTCGGTCAAAGAGGCCGATATCTTCACGCTCGACTTGAGCAAGGCCACGGTGGTCACGCTCTACCTGCTGCCGGATCTGAATGTGAAGCTGATGCCCCAGCTGGCCAGGCTGAGGCCCGGCTCGCGCATCGTGTCGCACGATTTCGACATGCGCGGTGCCAAGCCGGTCCAGACCGTCAACATGGAGGCGCCATCCGCCGACCTCGATCTGCCCGACCACACGATCTATAAATGGGTGGTGCCTTGGGAAAAAGAGGCCACCGGGGAAAAGTAACTGTCAAGCGGACCTCACGCAGGCCGGGGGCGATCCACCATAGGCAGGCCCACGTCGCCGATCAATCCGCAGTGGGTGGTCCTGGGCCGCTGGGCACTCCGGTTTTGGCCTTGCATCGCGGCCCCGGTTGATGCATGGATGCAGGGCATGATCATAAAAGATATCAGACCAAACAAATCCACGATGACCCGCCGCCATTTTTTGGCGGCCGCTGGCGCCGCCCTGGCCGTGCCGGTGCTGGCGCCCTCCACCATTCTTGGCCAGGCCGCCCGGCCGGCTCCCTCGGAACGGATCACCATGGGGGTGGTGGGGTGGGGGATGATGGGCCCCGGCAATACCCAGGCCTTTCTGGCCCAGAAAGATTGCCAGGTGGTGGCCGCCTGCGACCTGGATAAGGAGCATCTCCAGCAGGCCGTGGACACCGTCAACAACCAATATAAGAACAAGGATTGCAAGGCATACCAGGATTACCGTGAGATGATGGCCCGCGACGATATCGACGCGGTGATGCTGGCAGTGCCCGATCATTGGCACGCGCTCCTCGCCGTGGAGGCGGCCAGCCATAAAAAGGATGTTTACGGGGAAAAACCGCTCGCCCGCACCATTGCCGAGCAGCAGGCCATCGTCAAAGCCGTGCGCGATCATAAGCGGATCTGGCAGACGGGTTCCTGGCAGCGGTCGGTGGAGAATTTCCACAAGGCCTGCGAAATGATCCGCAACGGATTGATCGGGAAAGTCACCCGCGTGGAGGTTGGTTTGCCCAGCGGCCACTACGACTTCGCCGGCACCGGCGATAAACGGAGTGTCACCGAGCCCCCGGCGCGGTTGAATTATGATTTCTGGATCGGTCCTTCGAAAATGATGCCGTATATCGAGGCCCGGATCCACATGAACTGGCGCTGGAATTACAATACCGGCGGCGGCCAGCTGCTGGATTGGATCGGGCACCATTGCGACATCGCCCATTGGGGGATGGATTGGGACAACGCCGGCCCTTCCGAGGTGGAAGGCCAGGGCGAATTCCCACCGGAGGATGCTATGTGGAACACCTGCACCAAGTATCGCATCAATTTGAAATACCCGCAGGAGGTTACGATGGTCATCGCGGGCGGCCACGGCGACATCCGCGGTGGCACCAAGTGGATCGGGACTGATGGCTGGGTGTGGGTGGACCGGGGAGCCTTTGATTGTTCCAATCCGGAGTGGAAAGACATCTCCAAGCTACCGGACAACCTGCGCAAAGTGAAATTGCTGCGCTCGAGCAACCACCATCGGAATTTCCTGGATTGCGTGAAATCGCGCCAGCCCACCCTGACCCCGGCGGAAACCGCCCATCATTCGGCCATTCCCGGTCATTTGGGGCTCATCTCCATGATCACCGGCCGCAAAATCAAATGGGATGCCGCCAGGGAATGCATCCTGGAGGATGAGGGCGCCAGCAAATTGCTCACCCGCCCGTATCGCGAGCCTTGGAAATTAGCCTGATCCGCCAAGAGCGGGCAGGTAATGGAAAAGCCGTTTATGTGGGCAGCCACATAAACGGCTTTTGGTTTCTAAAAGGTTGCCGGCTGCCGGGCGGACCGCCCATTGGCCAGGGAACCTATGGTTTGCTCCGTACGGCGGTCCACTCGGTGGTCACCTCCTTGCCGGCGCGCTCGGTTTTCGCGGTGCCAGCCAGTTGTTCGCCCGCGGGTTTGGCTTCCATGCGATATACAATCCAGCCCGCCTGATCGTCGTGATGCTTGATCACAAAGGACAACTGCTGGCCGTTGACTTTCCCCTCGGTGATCTCCATCACGATATCTGTCCCGCGGATTTTGCGGTCGGTGAGCTGCCCTCGCGCGACTTTTCCGGTTAATTTATTTCCCTCGGCCTTGAGGCTCATGGCCATATCCACCTCATGGTTGTTCGGCCCCGCCATTTTGAGGATCCACTCGCCAGTGGGATCGAAGTGAGTGGCGGGGATCACCGGTTTTTGAGGCTGGGCCTTGGTGGCGGTCCATTCAGTGGTTATTACCTTGCCGCCCTTTTCGGTGATGGCCTGGCCGATCAACTGTTCCCCCGCCCATTTGGCCTGCATGCGATACACGAGCCAGCCTTCCTGGTCGTCATGGTGCTTGATCACAAAGGACAACTGCCGGCCGGTGATTTGCCCTTCGGTGATCTCCATCACGATATCCGACCCGCGGATTTTGTGCTCGGTAAGCTGCCCGCGAGCCACCTTGCCGGTCAATTTGCCGCCCTCGGCCTTGAGGCTCATGGCCAGGTCCACCTCGTGGCTGCTCGGCGCCGCCATTTTGAGGATCCACTCGCCGGTGGGATCGAATTCTGCGGGGGCTGGCGCCGGTTGGTTGGTTTTGGTTTTCTGGGCGGCCCATTTCACAGTGATCGGGGCGCCATCCATTTCGGTGGTGGCAGTTCCCTCGAGGGAGTCGCCGGCCAGTTTGGCTTCCATTTTGTAAACCATCGGGCTGTTTTGATCCCGATCGCGCTTGATGGAAAACGAAAGCTGGCCGCCCTGGATCCGGCCATCGGAAATCTCCAGCCAGCGGCCAGGGCCCCGTGCCACGCGGCCGCCCAGTTTTCCGCCGCCCGCTTTCAACGTCATGGGCATTTCCACTTCCTGGTCATTGGGGCCGCGCATCTTGAGAATCCACTCGCCGGAGGGATCCATTTCCGCCACTGCGGGTTTCGTTTCGCCCAGCGCTTTCTTGATCCACGGGGTGATGGCCTTCGCCCAAATCTCGTAGCCCTGCGGGGTCAGGTGCAGGTAATCCGGCATGATCTCGCTCGGAATCAAGCCATCTTCCGTCAGGAACCGGTGGCCGATATCGAGAAAGAAAACCTGCTTGCCGTCGTCCAGTTTTTGCAGCACCTGGTTGATTTGGGCCAGCTTGCCCCGCTGAGGATTAAAGTTTTCCCCGCGGGGGAAAATGGCCAGCAGCAGGATTTTTACGCCCGGGATCCGGTCCCGCAGCCGTTGGACGATGGCCCGCACCCCATCGGCGATCTGGGCCGGGGTATTGTCTTCGCCGTTGGAATTATTGGTGCCTATCATCACCACGGCGGCTTTGGGCTGGATGCCTTCCAAGTTGCCATTGTCCAGCCGGTAAAGGACGTGCTGGGTGCGGTCGCCGCCAATTCCGAGGTTGATGGCCTTGAAGGGTGCGAAATACTTTTGCCAGACCTCCTTGCCTTCACCTTCCCATCCCTGGGTGATGGAATCGCCAATAAAGAGGATTTGGGCGCCGGGATTTTCCTTGACCCGGGTATTCAGCAAGCGGGCGCGATCCTTCCAACCCTGATCGGTCCGGGGGGCAGGCTTGAGGGCGGAGTGTTCCGCGGCCAGGAGGCTGGCCTGAAAACCGGCCGGGCCTGAAATAAGCGAAGCCAGGGCGCTGAAGACTGCCAAACTGATAACACTGATGCTTCTCATAAGGTTTTCATCTTTCTCAATATTCCGGACATATACACTGATGATAGATTATCCGCAAACTAAAAGATAGATCCGGTTGGCGGGCGGGCGGGCTGCCTGTGGGGGAGGTTTTCCGCTGGCTGACTTGGACCTTGGGAGCGGTTCGCCAGGAGTGGGGATCAGTGGTAACGGAACCGTCGCGCAGAGGTTACCCGCACCGGGTTCTTCAGCCTGGCGGGCCGTTCAAGCAGAAAACCACAGTGTCCACGACCATGGCCGTGGTTTTGGGAGGTCGTTCAAGCAGAGGCGGTTTGCAGCCCGGATAGCTGCTGGTACAAGCGATCCAGGTTGTCCTCAATCTTGCGCAGGTAGTAGTTGGGCCCGTCAGGATAGGGATCGTTCAAGAATCGGTATAGGCCCAGGAAATCCACCTGGAGCTTGGGTAGGACGTAGTGCTTCCAGAAGGAAGGTGTTTTACGCAAAAGATCCTCCACGCTTTCAAACACCCCCGCGCGGTTCTGGCCCTCCTGCATGAAATGGGCGGACTCGTTTAACTCCGCAAACAAAGCGGGCAGTTTGTCCAGGTAATTATCGGCGGCCATCTGCCCCAGCAAATCACCTGAGCCCAGCGCGCAACCGACGATTTTTTCCAACTCGCTGTCAAACGGGATTTGGTTCAGGTTCACATTCAAGCCGGTGCAGTGGATCATGTTTTGGACGGCCTTGATGGAAGCTTCGTCAAAGCCGTTGTCCGAGAGCAACTGGCGCGCGAAGCAAGCGCTACGTTCCACATGGATAAAGGTGTATTTGCCGCCGGTGCCTTCCGTATCGGTCCGCAGTTTCAAATAACCGGTGTCATGCAGGAGGATCGCCAGCAGGCCCAGCTCAAAGAACTTCCGGTTCAGGCTTGGCTGGCCCCCCAGCCGCTGGCGGCGGTGCAGGATTTGGACCATGCACAGGCTGACTTCCAAGGTGTGCTCCAGATCATGGTAATGGGTGTCAATGGGCTGGTAGCCGGCGTATTGGCCGGCGAAGGATTGCCTGAGCCACTCCAAAGACTGGGCCACGAAAAAGGGATTCGCGTCGGGAAAAAGGCCCAAGTACATGGCTTGTATCTCCCGCGCCACGACCTGCGGATTTGATGTGTCGATCTTTGACCCCACCATAGCCTTAACCTAACATATTTTAAGAAAGAGGAAAGCCCATAATACAGCCAGCGGGCACCAAGGACCACCTTGGCAGGTTAAAGCCTTGGCGTTGGAGATCATCGGGGCTTCCGGTTCATCCGGATGGTCAAATCCAGCAATTCGCCAGGCTGCACCTTGGGGGGAACTCCGGGCTCCGAGGAGAGCTCCTTGGGCATGCTGACCAGCACTGGCAGGCCTTCCTCGCCCACGGCCAGGTGCGTGGGCGGTAACAGTAGATCGTTAATCGGCTGCATCTGGCTGCCGATAGCCAGGATCCTGCCCACCCCGCCTAACCGGTTGAAGCTGCGGGTGCGGACCTGGACTTCCATGCCGAGTTCAGGCTTCATGTAGAGTGGCTGGCGCAGGTAGCCGATAATGCGCTCGCTGGTGAGGGTGCTGATGGTGACTATGCGCCCGCCCGGCACGACGGTTTCCCCGGAATATTGCGAAATCAGCACCACCATGCCATTGGTAGGCGCGCGCAGGGTGATGGGCCGCAGCTCGGCCTCGGCCAGCTTGAGCTTTTCCTCCTGCACCCGCAGGGCGGCCTGCAGCTGGTTGGTGGGATCCTGGGCCTGGCTGGCCGCGCCCGAAAGGTGGGTGACTGCCAGGCTCATTTCCTTGACGATCTGTTCCTCCTCGGTGATTTGGGTTTGGATGACCTCCCGGGTGTTGCGAGCGATTTCAAATTCTGCGTCGGAGACCAGTTTTTCCTGGTGCAGCCGGGAGGTCCGCTGGAACTCGGTTTCCGCCAGTTGGAGATTGACGCGACTGGCGGCCAGCTGGGCCCTCTGCTGCAGCAGGTTCAGCCGCAGTTGATCGAAATCAATGGCCGTGCGCTGCCAGGTATTCAACGGGTTGACCCCCGCTTTGAGCAGGTCAATTTCGGCCCGGATGACGGCCAGTGAGGCGGCGGCTACGTTGGTATCCGTGATGCTGATGTCCGCGATGGGGTCCCCGGCGCACACCTTTTGGAAGCGCGTCACATACAGCTTGGAAATAATGCCCGGCTTGGGGCTTGCCACCGGGCATTGGACGGCTTCCGCGCGGCCCACCAGGGAGGCGGGGAAGATGAATCCCTGCCACAGAATGATCGTCGCAAGGGCGGCGGCCGCCACCACGATCAAGGGCAAAAAGCGAATGCGGAATTCACGCCAGTGTTGTGACCAGGGAGTGGGAATGAGGGTGGGGGTGGGCATGTCACATCTCCGATTCGTCCAAGGCTTGCAAACTCGTCACACGGGAAACTCCGGGCACGCTCCGCAGGTCGATCAACAGTTCCTCCACCCGTTCCGGATCCCGCATCAGCAGGCGGTAAGAGAGGTCCGTGCCGGCGTAGCCCTCGTTGGCGCGCTGGCTGGCACAAAGCGAACGGCGGCTGTGCTTGAGGAAAACCTCCTTCACAACGGCCAGCTCGCTCAAGGCCCGTGACCAGTGCAGATTCACGATGAGGTCATAGCGGTGGCGGGTGCCAAAGGCCGTGAAGTGCAGGTAAAACACGATGCCCATGATGATCGCCACGCCCAGCACGGCAGTGGCGTATTTCTGGGTGCCGCAGGCCATGCCCGAGGCGATCACGCACAGGATGTAAGTCGTGTCCATGGTGTCCCGCAGCACATTGCGGAAGCGGACAATGGCGAAAACGGCCATCATCCCGAAGGCGGTGATCAGGTTGTTCTGCAGCACCATCATCACCATGGATACCACCACGGGGATCACCACCAGCGAGCCGACAAAGGTCCGCGAGAAGGAAAGGCCGCTGTGAGTTTTTACATAAGTCCACGCCACCACGTGGCCGCAGATAAAAGAGAGTAGCAAACCGACCAGGACCGCCGGGATGTTGGTGGGGGAGGTGGCAAAATCGCCATGGAAAAACCAATCAATCATGGCAGTCCCCCGTGCGTCCCCGCATTCTCCCTTGGAAAACCGCCCGTCGCGCCCGGGGTGGGCGCGCCGGGGGGCCCCAGTAAAGTATTGTTTCTGAAATGGTGTTCACCATAGACCGATATCCCTTCAACATATTTGGCCGCGCCGCATTGCATTAATCCAAAAGCGCGAATTAATTGTGGAAACCACCGCGGCGTCCGGTAGTTGGACTGCAAGTCCATAATGTGATCGCCGCCCAGGTCGAAAAATTCATTGGGGTGCCCGCTGATGGTGAATTTCAATTCCAGGATCACCTCCTGGCCGAAGGTGGTATTGGTGGTCCGGATGTTCGTTCCCAGTCGCGTGGAGAATTCAGGCGTGCAGCTGACGTTGCGGTCCAGCGTCACCCGGATGGAATTGTCATTGGGGCTCACCCACGCTTCCCGTAGGTAGGCGATGTGCGCCTTGGGGCTGGCCCGCAAGTTCATCATGTGGTGGCAGAAATTCTGCAGGGCCACCAGATGCCGCGAGGAATTCGACGTCAGATGGCAGGCTTCGGGCAGATGCCCCGCCAGGAGCAGATCCACCGCATCTCTGCGCACTCCCCCACGCTGCTTCAGAATGCAGTTGTTCATCCGCCGTTTGATTTCAAAATAAACCGGGGCATCCGGCCGGTTATCATAATACCTCAGGCGCAGTTTGAAACGGTTCTTGGTGCCATTGATGGTTTCCCAATAAAGCTGCAAATCGTCGCTATCCAAATACAGGCTGTGTACCGGGTAGGAGAAATTTGGGCGTGATGCGCCGAATTCATCCACCGTAAGATAACAGCTGACGAAATCCCGGATGCGCAGCGCAGTATCTTCGTTTAAAAGATACTTCAGTTCCAATCTCTGCTGTTGCAGTTTATCTTCCGCCATAACTTACACTTGCGCCGGATCCGGCAAGGAACCCATCGTCATGCGCCAAACTCCCGATTGTCAAGTTCAATGCCGCTGGAGGTCATTTTTACCCGTTCCTGGAGGAATGCCAATATTTAGTGAAAAAGCACCACTCTTGCGGGAGGCACCCGTTGCCTATTCTTAACTTAACCGCCAGTTGATCTTGCCCTTTCCGAAGGTCTCAAACCTCTAACCATATTACCCATACTTTAATGACGCTTACCCTAGAACAAACAACCTTAAGAATACATTAATTTCAAGCCCGGGTTCAAAGGGAGGCGCATCTGCCAGTTTTTTTAGCCGCAGGTTTGGTTGCTCCCCGCTATAAACCACGGTGGAGAGGCGCTTCGTTCATGGCTTGCCCCTGACCAAAATCCCGACGTTAACAGGCCCCATTTATCCGCTGCCGGCTGCCTGGCGCAAACATCCACTAGTGCCGCCATTCGATTCTCCATGCATTCGTCATTCCCTTCGCGTGGGCTGGTAAAGCCCCAGTTTGCGCTTTCCATGGAACCATCGCAGTTGGTCGCCCGCCACGGATTGACACACCCGGTTTTCCTAATCCTCAGGGGGCGCTGAGCGGGCAGTTTTTGTTCCATCCTGCACTCTGTTAAGGTGTTGGAACGAAAAAATTTTCACTCCTGAGGTTCCGGATTTTCAAAACTCAACGCCGTTTACCAAGCTAACTGTGAAGCAGTAAACGTGCCAGGTGGTGGTGTAAAAGTGGAAAATTGCCTTCAACGTTTTTCAAGGGGAATTGTCCAACTCTGTTTAGCGGATGGTGCAAGTTGGTTTTGAGCGGACGAATGAGGAGCAAGGCTGCCGGAGGTGAATTTTCATATGATGCTTGTAACCAATGGTTTATAAATTAATCTTCGGCTCTTGAATCGCTCCGTTTTTCTTCTTGGTTATATTCCCTGGCGAGACTCTTTGGCCAGTCCGGCCGAACGCGTTACACAGTCAACGGGGTTGCCAAAACTCAAGGTGGAGGTGGGATTTTTATTGGAAATGAAGTGATGGAATTGACGCTTTTGCTTGGGTGAAAAGGACATCGGTTGGAAGCTACAAAAGGGGCCGGAAAATTGAAATTGCATTAAAAATTTAATTTTATGTTGCATGTTCGACCAAAAATGGTCAAATTTAGATGGTTTCCGAAAAAAATGGATTTTATTAGTGAGACAGTGAGGAGCTTGCGTAAGCAAGCCGGGACACTTCAAGGGTGGGCGAGTGCTTGCCTTGAAGGGGTTGCCACTGCCCATGACAAAATCAGAAGAATCAGAGGATTACCTATGCGAAGCAACTGTACCAAAGCCTTCATCCTGGCGCTATTATTTGCCGGTTTGGGCGCCCAGCGGGCCCACGCTGGTTTCGCCGTCCGGTTCTTTTATAACAACATACCCGGCACGGCGGTGGCAGACTTGGTGAATGCCAAGGCCACCAACTCGTCTGGCGTTGTATATAATATTTATCCGAATGGACCCAATGCCGACGGCAGCCCACTCCAATCGGAGACTCTCACTCAATACATTGAGGGGACTCAAAATATCGCTGATAATTTCGGCAGCATGATCCAAGGGTATCTGGAAGCACCGCAGGCTGGCGCTTATACCTTTTGGATTGCCAGCGACGATTCCTCTGAGCTGTGGTTGAGCACCACCGCCAATCCGGCGGGTGCCACCCTGATCGCTTCGTTGAGCGGCGCCACCGGTTCCCAAAACTGGACCGCGAACGCCAGCCAGAAATCGGCGGCGATCACCCTGACTAAAGGGCAGATTTGTTACTATAAAGTGCTCCATAAAGAGGGCGGCGGGGGTGATAATGTTGCCATTGGTTGGACCTTGCCTGACGGCACCAACCAGCGGCCGATCCCCACCCGGTATGCCCAACCGTACCCGATGAGTTTCTACCCCATCCCGAGTTTCTTGCAGGATGTGGCGGATATCACGACGGTTGAGAACCAGACGGTGGTTTTCACCAGCACCATCAACGGTGAACCTGTAAACTATCAGTGGTATCGGGATTACACCCCGCAGCCCATGGTGGCGCTGAGTGGTGAAACCCTGTCGTCCTATAGCCTCAAAACCACGCTGAAGGACAACAACGCCAAGTTCCGCCTCGTAGTTGGCACCAAGCAGGGCATGATCATCAGCCGCCCGGCCGTGCTTAAGGTCAATCCTGATGTTACCCTGCCGACGGTTACCGCGGTGAGCGCAAATGTTTATAATCCTTTCCGCATCCAGGTGACTTTCTCCGAACCCGTCAATCCTGCGACGGCCGCTGATCCCGCCAATTACCTGGTAGACAATGGCGTCATGGTATTCGGGGCGGCGATGGTGGATGCCAACAATACCGGGGTTTATCTGTATACTTCGACCTTGAGTTTCGGCATCAATTATGGGCTGACCGTGAGTGGGGTCAAGGATATGGCTACTGCGCCCAATACGATCGCGACGGCAGTGAAGAACTTCAAGTTCCTGGCTCCAGTGGTGTTCAAGGCCTACGACAACATCGGCGGCACAACGATGGCTGACATCACCAACAACGCGGCGTTCAAAGCAGGCAATGCTTCCCGGAAGTTCTTCGTGACCTCCCTGGAAAAAACCGATTTTGCCGATAATTACATTGGCCAGATCCAAGCCTATGTGGTTCCTCCCGTCAGTGGCGATTACTACTTTTATGTCGCGGGGGATGACTCCACGATGCTTTTCCTGAGTTCTGACGATAACCCGGCCAACAAGAAGATGATCGCCGGTTACGAAGGTTGGACTGGATCGCGCGAGTATAAAAAAGATGCGGCGCAAAAGTCCGCGGCCGTGAACCTCCTGGCCGGACAACGTTATTACATTGAAGGTTTGGTTAAGGAAGGCGGTGGTGGTGACCATATTTCCATCACTTGGGTGAAACCTGGTGATGCGGATATCGCCAATGGTGCCGCGCCCATCTCCAATGACTATCTGGAACCCTATGGCCTGACCTTGGGACCGGTTAGCGTGACGAAACAGCCCGCCAACGTGACGGTGGCCGAAGGCGGTAACGCCATATTCAGCATCGACGTTCCTGGTTTTGATGCCAATTACTTGAACCGCTATTACTATGAACAGCGTGCGGCGGGAGTGTGGACTACGGGTTCCTATCCTGGTATTGATGGCACACCCACTGGCACCGGCACCCCCGGTTACACGATCCAGTGGTATAAAGGTGGCGTGGCGATTGCCGGAGCCACCGGTCCCACGGTTTTCCTGCCCAACGTTGCCCTGAGCGATAACGGCGCCGGCGTGAACGCCGTTGTTTACAATGCCTTCTCCATGGCGGCGAGCGCGAGCGGAATGCTGACCGTCACGGCAGATACGGTGGCCCCGACCGTGCAGTCGGTGGCGTTTTTCACCAACAATGTGTCGGTGATATTCAGCGAGCCAGTAACCTCGGCCACGGCGACTGTCGCTGCGAATTACAAATTGAGAGACAAGAATGGTTCCGCGGTGGGCATGAGCCGCATTGCGATGGTGGGGGATTATACAGTTAACATCACCGCCTTCGGTTTGAATGCCGGTGAGACCTACAGCTTAGCAGTGGCCAACGTGAAGGATAAATCGGCGGCCGGCAATACCATGGTTGCCACCACCAATACCTTTGAGGCCTTTGAGGCGAATTTGACGCGCATCAATAACACGCAAACTTCGGCCGCAGCGGGCGATCGGATTACCATTGAGGCCGGTGGGGCCGACATCTGGGGTACCGATGACCAATTGGCTTACGGCAATGTTCAGATGACGGGCAATTTTGACGTGAAGGTCAGAATGGATAACCTGACCCGCGCGGATAATTGGACCAAGGCGGGCATTATGGCCCGGGTGACACTCGATCAGAAGAGTCGTAATGTGTTCATGCTGGGGACTCCGTCCACCGGCCAGAATTCCTATGTGCTGCAATGGCGTGACACCACCGGTGGAGCCACCAGTTCCGCTGGTTCCAAGGCCGTCACCTATCCCAATACTTGGCTGCGTCTGGCCCGGGTAGGATCCATCTTCTACGGATTCACCAGCGCGGATGGTGTGACTTGGACGAGTTTCCAGACCTATGACAGTGCCTCCAGTTCAGAAGGTGCTTTTCCAGCCACGATTTATGTGGGTCTGGCGGCGACCAGCCATACTACAGCCAGCACGACCAAGGCCACCTTCACCAGCTTCGGCCGGATGCCGGTGGTGCCCATCTCGATCACGGCCCAACCGGTTGGAACGACGATTGTTGAAAACCGCCCGGTCAGCTTCAGTGTGACGACCGGCGCCGGTGGCCCATTCAACTATCAGTGGCAGAAAAAAGGCCCCAGCGACACCGCCTTTGTGAATATCGCGGGTGCCACCACCACGACCTACAACGAGCCCATTGTGCGGTTAGCCGATGGCGGGACGACCCAATGGCGCGTGGTGATTTACAATTCCACGACGAGCCTGATCAGCGATGCGGTCAAAGTGACCGTGAATAAAGACCTGGATGCTCCCGCAGTTTATTCCGCTGGCGTGTTCTGGGGTGGAAAAGTATTGGCGGTGCGGTTCAACGAATGGGTGGATCAAGCCTCCGCGGAAAACGTGGCCAATTATTCGCTGCCTGGGTACCGTGGTTCGATCAGCAGCGTGAAGTATTACGACACCAACTACAATGTGGTGCTGGTCAACGTCAATCTGCCGCTCAGTGCCAGCGCTACGCTGCGCATCGCCGGGGTGAAAGACCTCGCCGGCAACGTTTTGACGTCCACCAATGTGGTGGAAATGGCTTATCTGACGCCCAAGGATTTGGGCCAGACGGACCTTTACACAGACACCTATACGGATCCCATCACCAACGGCCTTTCCTATGCGTATTCCGCCAAGGATTTTGAAGCCAACGCTGGCGGTTCCAATATCGGTGGCACCAATGACGGACTGCACTTCGTTTACGCTTCGGTCACGAACGACTTCGACATCCGGGTGCGTGTTGAAAGCATCACCCAGACCGCCGCCGGTGCGAAGGCAGGTTTGATGGCCCGTTACAGCACCAATGCTGGCAGCCCCAACGTCAGCTTGGTGGTGAGTCCCGCGGGCGGGAACAACCGGTTTGAGCAAAATGTCCGGGCCACCGAAAATGGCCCCACGGTCACCTGGCCCGGCACGGCCAACCGCAGTCCCGCGACTTTCCCGAATTCCTGGGTGCGTCTCCTCCGTCAGGATGGTGTGTTCACCGCTTTGGTTTCGGGCGATGGCATCAACTGGATCGAGCAGGGCACCTTGACCGCCACTGACTTGCCTGACACCTTGCTGGTCGGCATGGCCACTTCGGCCGGTGTGAATTCCGGTGTGCGCACCCGGGCTATGTATCGCGACCTCGTGCTGGGTACCCCCGCCGCTGGTCCCGCTCCGCTGTCCGCCATTGCCGATCCGACACTGACCAAGGTCACGGTCAGCTTCTCCAAGGCGCTCTTCCCACAATCAGTTACGCAGTTGGCCGACTATCGGGTGGACAATGGCCTGACCATTACGGCGGCCACCTTGGACAGCACTGGCACCAACATCGTGCTGACGACCAGCCAGCAAGTGCCCGGCGCTCTCTACACCATCAACTTCATCGGCCTGATGGGCACCGATGGGTCGCTGGTTCGCCCCTACAGCCGGATTGGTGTTGCCGCTTGGACGCAGGCCGCCGGATTCCTCTACCGGGAAGTTTGGAATGGCATCGCTGCTCCGCTCACAAATCTGAAAGCCAGCGCGAAGTATCCGCTGCAGCCGGACTCGGTGGGTTTCCTGACCCGGTTTGAAGCCCCGTCCAATGCGGCTGACAATTACAGCCAGAAGGTTTCCGGGTTCATCGTTCCTCCGGCGAGCGGCGATTATACCTTCTTCATCTCGGCCGCCAGCCAGGCTGAACTCTACCTCAGCACGGATCAGTCCTCGGCCAACAAAGCCTTGATTGCCAAGGTGACTGCCGGCACCGGTATCCGTGAATGGAACAAGGAAGCCGGGCAGAAGTCGGTGGTCAAGACCTTGGTTGCCGGGAGCAGGTATTATGTGGAAGCTCTGGCAGCGGCAGGCACCGGCGACGACAATCTGTCCGTCACCTGGACGACCGATGGTTCCACGCCTCCCAACGGTTCCGGTTATCTGCCGATTGGCCGCGATGCCATCGCCACATACGGGAATCCGGATGCGACCATGCTGTTCATCACTACGCAACCGGCCAGCTATACCACGGTCAAGACCCAGCCGGCCTCGTTCGCAGTGGATTCCTTCGGGCTTACGCTGGTCAACTATCAGTGGCAGAAACAAGCGGCCGGATCTTCCATCTGGTTCGATATCGACGGCGCCTTGGATAAAACCTATCGCATCGCCCGCGCTCCGCTGTCCGATAATGGCGCCAAATATCGCGCGGTGATCAGTGTCCCTGGTGTGATTCTCTTCAGCGATGCGGCGACCCTGACCGTCACTGACGACACGGTAGCGCCGATACTGCTCGCCGCCACCGGCACCCTGAATGGCAAGAACATCACACTGGTATTCAATGAGAAACTGGATCCCATTGTGGGTAACGACCGCCTGAGCTACATCGTGTTCGGCGGCTACAGCGTGGCCAGCGCCACTGTCCAAGCCGACGGCAAGACGGTGGTTCTGGTTATGGACCGCGCGCTGACTGAATCCCAGAACGTCTGGGCTTGGAAGGTTGTGGACCTCGCCGGTAACCTTGGCGAACAGGTCATTACGCCGATCCAGTTGGTCGGTGGTGCCCCGGTTGGCATGGTTGAAAGTCGTTCGGTCATTCAGATCCAACGGTCGGGTGGCAGTGTGGTCGTGACTTGGCCCGCCGCTTTTGGCAGTGAACTGAAGCTCCAGAGCAGTTCCTTCAATGGAACCTGGGTGGATGTGAATGCCGAAGTGAACGTGGTCGATGAGAACAATACGGTTGTTCTCCCGATCGAATCATCCAACAAGGTGTATCGTTTGAACAAGTAAAACGCAGCACCAACGAAATTGCGAAGAGACCGGGTAGATCCCGGTCTCTTTTTATTTTCAGTTAGAGTATTGCCATGGGATGGCAGGAATTGTTAAGTTAGTCTCATGGCTCTGCCAGAACAACCGGTTGCATTGAATCCGGATCAAATTGAGGAATTGAATCGGAAATTGTCCGATATGAGGCACAACGTGAACAACCATCTTTCCATGATCACGGCCGCTGCGGAAATCGCCCTTCGGAAACCGGAAATGCTGAGCCGGGTTTTAAACACCCTCATTGAGCAACCTCAAAAGATAACCAACGAAATCCATAAATTTTCTGACGATTTTGAGCGCCTGCTGAAAGTAACCCGGTCGCAGTGACCGCCTGGGGACGGAGGTTGCCTTCTGCGGCATAGCGATCCGGCCTGACCAGCACGATGTGGTATTTCGCCATTCACTCTGCGTATGGACAATGAGGCGGAATTAATCAAAGCGGTTTTAAGCGGTAGTCTCGACGCCTTTGAACCCTTGCTGCTCCATTACCAGCCCCGGATTTTTGCCACTGCGCGCCGTTACGCCAAGTCTGAGGCCGAAGCCCAGGATATTGTGCAGGAGGTATTTGTGAAGGCTTTCCAAAAACTGGACACCTTCCGCGCAGAGGCCCCCTTTGAACACTGGCTCATGCGTCTGGCCGTGCGCGTCTGCTACGATTTCCTTCGCCTCCGGAAGAAATCACGGGAATTTGCCCTCGCGGATATCACCGAGGATGATGTGGCCCTGATGGAGCATCTTGCAGCCGGCCAGCCTGATTCCAATGAGTCAGCCCTGGCGGCAAAGGAATTGGTGGAAAGGGCTTTGCAACACCTGTCACCCGAATCCCGGTTGGTCATCACCCTGCTGGAAATTGAGGAGCGACCCGTCAAAGAAATCTCCCAATTGACGGGTTGGTCGGTTTCGTTGGTCAAAGTGAGGGCATTCCGGGCCCGGCGCGAAATGAGAAAATTTCTGGAACGGCTTATGCACTCACGTAAATTGTAACCGGCGTTTTTATACACCCGTCTGGATATTATATGGTGGCCTTATGGAACTGGATGAACTGAATCGAAGATTAATCGCTGCTGCGCGGGCCAATCCGCCCTCCGACAAGGTGCCGCTCGCCTTTGAAAAGCGCATCATGGCCGGCCTGCGCTCCCAACCCGTTCCGGATGCCTGGGATCTTTGGACAGCCGTGCTCTGGCGTGCGGTAGCCCCGTGCCTGGGATTGACCCTGCTGCTTTCCACGTGGGCCTGGCTTTATCCAGCCAACCGGGATATCAACCTCGATTCCGTGGATTCGGAAGTGGAAAACCATTTGCTGGCTGCTTTTCATAATCCGGAAGAGAATTGGTGAAAAGGTGAAAACCTGGTACCCAATCCTGGCCGCCTTGGTCATTTTCGCCGCCGGCATCCTTACTGGGGGCATGGTGATGAAGCTCACCACCCCGGAAAAGGAAAGTCCCCGGCGTAATTTTTCCCAGGATTTTGGCTTGAATCAGCGCATGGAGCACTTGAACTGGATGGCCAAACAGTTGAACCTGACCGAACAACAGCGCCAGCAAATCGAAGGGATTTACCGCGAAAGCCATGAACGCATGAAGGTTCTCTGGCAGGAGGTGAATCCCAAAGCCCAAGGCGAAATGCGCAAAACCCGGGAACGGGTTCGGGAAATCCTGACCGAGGAGCAGCGGACGAAGTTGGACGAATTAAACAAACAACGCGGCCGCCGCAAACCGGACGATCCAGCTTCCCGTGATAATTCCAAGCGTGAACACCGCCGTCCCTCGGATTTTCGCCCATTTGGCGGATGGTCCAACAACCCGGCGCAGCGGCCAGTTACCAACACTCCGCCAGTTACCAACACGCCTTAACCGCGTTCAAGCAATTGGCCCGGCCGTGCGGGATGGATCTTTTGGGGCAAGGCATTCGTTATTCAACGCTTTCAGGCTTGGTCTGGATAAGCCCGCGACGCACTCCTTGCCTTGCGCAAGCATCTCCGGCGCCACCACTTTTCTCCCTACTTCCAAAGCAAGGCAGATGAACAAAAATCGCAGTTGATGCCGTTCCCTGGTGGCGGCGCACTAGTCAGACTCTTCTACGATGGCGGAGTTGGCACTGTGGCCAATGATCTTCACCCGGCGGCCTTTTTCAAGGAGTTCGCCCTGGGTGATCACATCGATGATCTCCTCGCCGAATTGGGCTTTGCCACTGGGCCGCAAAGTGGATAGAGCAGTGCCCACCCATCCTTTTTGGGCGGCTTGCATCTGGGCCTGGGCGGCTATGGATTCCACTCCGCTGGCAGCCTGAGAGACCAGAGTATGATAAAAAACCGTGTTGGGCAGCCATAGCCTCAAGAGCCAGGCGATCACCCCGGTGCCGATCACGGCCACGGCGAATTCGGTCAAGGGCACTCGCAGTTGGGGCAGGCCGGGCCAGGCGGGCATACCCGGGTAAATATCCACTCCCGCCATCAGGATGGAAGCGATCATCAGCATCACCCCCAAAAACCCGAGGAAGAGCGTGCCGGGCAGGAAAAAGAACTCGGCGACCAACAGCGCCAATCCCAGCAGGAAGAACGCCGCCCATTCCAAGCCAGCGAGGCCGCCGACGTATCCGCCGAGGAAGTAAAGGGCAAAGGCCAGAATACCCACCACTCCCGGAAACCCAAAACCGGGGGTTTTGAATTCGATGTATAGTCCCACCATCCCAATGATGAGCAGGACCGGACTGATAAAATTGATCCAAAACGCCAACCGCTCGGCGCCGGTGGGGGCCACCCGGACTTTCAAGCCGGAATCGTAACCCAGGTCGACCAGGAGCGAGTCCAGGGTTTCAAAAGTGCCCAGCGACAAGAGCGGTTTCGGGGGTTGGCCGTATTTGCGCTCGGCTTCCTGGTTGGTCAGGGTGAGGATGCGGCCTTTTTCGTTCAGCAGTTGGCCATCCATTTTCAGCTCCTTGTTTTTGTCGATCATAGCCTCCACCACATCCGTGTTGTGGCCGTTTTTCTCCGCCGATGCCCGCACCAAGGCGCTGATGCCGGAGGTCATTTTAGCATCCAGCGTTTCGGAAGGTTTTTCCACGCCGCCGCCGGGGGTCATGATGATGGGGGCCGCCGCGCCGATCACGCTCTGGGGGGACATGTAAATCTTTTGGGTGGCCACGGCGATGAAGGCACCCGCCGAGAAGGCTTTGCGGTTCACATAAGTGGCGGTTTTGCCTTTGAATTGGCCCAGGATCCCGATGATTTCCTCGGTCACGTCCACCCGGCCGCCATTGGTTTCCATATCCAAGACCAGCAAATCCGCCTTGGCTTCCATGGCCTCCTTGACGCCGCGCCGCACCAGGTAAACCAGCGGTGGGCTGATATCCTCGCGGATCGGCAGGATATATACAGTGGGCTTTTTGGGGGGATTATCTGATTCCCCCCGGACGATTGCCCCACCAAGAACCAGCACCGCGATAATGCCCAAAAACGATCTCATATTGAAAACCTATCTGATTCTAAACCGCTTCGCAAGCCATCCTCCAAGGCCAAACCCTGATTCGCCGGCGCCGGCCCCTTACCCCATCTCCCGGCCCAGCGCCTGGCCGTTCAGCGGGAGTTACCTTTCAACAGGTTAGCCGCCCGCGAACACCGGCCGGAAGCCGGCTTCTGTCAGGATGCGAGCTACCGCTTCCCGTTTATCCCCCTGGATTTCGATGCGGCCCTCCTTCACGGTGCCGCCAGTTCCACACGCTTTCTGCATCTGTTTGGCCAGGCGTTGCTTTTCCTCCAAGCCGATCCCCACAAAGTTGGCCACCACCGTCACGGTTTTCCCGCCCCGGTGGGCTGTCTGGCGCAAAATGTCCACGCGCCCGCGGTTTTTCACAGGGGGTGGGGGACAGGGAGGGGATTGTTCTGGATCCGTGCCGCCTGGCCCGGCCAGGGCTGGGAGTGCAGGCAGTTTCTCGAAAGCGGCCGATAACGGCTGCCCAAAGGTGCCGCCGTTGACGGTGACGTTGCGCTTTTTGCTGCTCACACCATCAATTTAAACCTTTTGCCCAGGTTTGCCACCGCATATCGGCCTTTTCCGGAATCGACTTTACATTTTCGATGGGGGATTTATATTCCAGTCAGATACCAAGAAGAAAAAGCCTTTATGCCCTTTGTCAGCCATTTTTCCTTGGCGGCCGCAGCGCCTGGCCCGGTGGACCGGCCAACGGCCAAGCCGCCCGGTTTCACCTTGATCGAATTGCTGGTGGTGATTGCGATCATCGCCATCCTGGCCAGCATGCTGCTGCCGGCGCTCGGCAAAGCCAAAGTCAAGGCCCAGGGGGTTCAATGCCTGAACAACATGAAGCAGCTCCTGCTGGCCTTCAAGCTGTATGCCGACAGCTTCAACGGCGTTTTTTTCCTGAACACTTACGGCAACGACGGATGGGTCAAAGGAACCGTGGATTTTGACGGGAATAATCCTTCCAATTGGGATGTTCAAACCTTGCTGGATCCAAAAACCGCGGTGCTCGGCCCGTACACCAAGAACGTGGGCATCTACCGTTGCCCGGCGGATTGGACCATGGTGAACGTGGCCAAAGTGGGCCAGGTCAAACGCATCCGCAGCGTATCCGCCAGCCAGGCGGTCGGCACCTGGTACGATGGCAAAACCCCCACGCTCGGTTATTGGCTGGATTCCGGGTTGGTGGGCGGCTCCACCTCCAATCCCGGCGGCAAATGGAAGGTTTACGCCAAGGAAGCTGATTGCACCAGCCCTTCACCCTCGAAAATATGGGTTTTCATCGATGAACACCCCGCCAGCATCAACGATGGCGGATTCGGCTTCCGCATGCCCAACAGCATGGCTGACACGGCCAGCCAGGGGTGGGTGGATTATCCTGCTGCCTTCCATAATAATGCCGGCGCATTGTCCTTCATGGATGGGCACGCCGAAATCCATAAGTGGACCGATCCCACCACGGTTGGCCCCAAAGGCTTGCATTTGAAAACCACCGATTACAGCAAGCTCCACCGGGGCACGGTGGCCAACAACCAGGACATCTGGTGGATGGCCCAGCGCACCTCCGCTCCGGATAGCGGGCCAGCCCCCTGGCAATAATCCACTGCCCCCGGCCATAACCTGTAAAAACGGCCGGGGAATCCGGCCGCTGAAGCCTGGCGTGGCGCCAGCCGCCGCCGGCTACGGCTGCATTTCGAATTTGCCAATTCCCCACGAAATTTTAAGCTGATGGTGAATCGGGAAGGCCGCCTGAAACACCCTCGTGACCCGGCGCTCCAAGGCATGGGCGGGCATGGGGTTTTCGCAACCGGCGGCTGGCTGGTTTGGCTGGCAATATGAGTTCTGGAAATAAAACGCGCCCGGGTGGAACGCCGGGTGGAGGCGGCGATCGGACCTTTGTCCTCACCGCTGGCATCCTCGTGGTTTTGGTGTTTGCCGGGGGGCTGGCTTACAAATGGCACCGTTCCCGGACGGTGAAGGAAGTTCCTCAATACCCAGCAGTCCCGGCGCGGCGAGCCCCGGCGGCGGGCGGCAAGTCGGACTTTGAATTTGTATCCGCGCAGCTGCCGGAGGAGGCGGCCAGGGGAAAAGCAGGTGGTGGCAATCCGGCGGGCGCGGGGGATTCCCTCAAGCAATCCCTTAACCAACCCGCGGACGAGAAATTATACTCGGCCATGACGAAAGGGAACGAGTTCATCAAGCAGCGCAAATGGCCGGAGGCCTTGGAGTTTTACGAACAGGCCCTGAAAATGAGCCCGGATTCCGAGGACGTCCATTTCAACCTGGGGATTGCCAACGCCCGCCTGGGGCGGATCGAGGAGTCGATCAAGCATTACCACGAGGCGCTCAAGCTCATGCCGGATTACGCCGAGGCCCACAACAACCTGGGTAATGTGCTGGCTTCCCAAAACAAGTTGGACGAAGCGGTGCAGCATTTCGAGGCCGCCCTGCGGGTGCTGCCGGAGCACGCCTCCGCCCATAACAACCTCGGCATCGCCTTGATGCGGCTGGGCAAGGACGATTCCGCGATGGAGCATTTCACCCTGGCCGCCAAATACCTGCCGGATTATGCGGAGGCCCACTTCAACCTGGGCACCGCCTGCCTGAGCCACCAGAAATTGGAGGAGGCGGTGCGGGAATTCGGCGAGGTGATCCGCATCGATCCCGCCCAGCCCCTGGCTTATAATTTCCTGGGCACCGCGCAGGCCCGCCTGGGCCGGATGGAGCAGTCCATCGTCTCCTTCCAGGAGGCGCTCCGCCGCCGTCCCGGGTATGCGGAAGCCCATCAGAATCTGGGCCTGTCGTTGCAGGCCATCAACCGCCCCGAGGAAGCGGTGGCCGAGTTCAAAGAGGCCTTGCGTCTCAAGCCGGGATTGGAAGCCGCCGCCCAGGCTTTGAGCTCCATCCAGCAAAGGCAGAAAAACGGCCCCACCAATCCCTGAACAGTGGCCATGGCGTGCCTGGGCATCACCGCTTGCGGTTGGGCAGCCTTCCGGATTCCGTCATGTGGCGCCTGAGCCCCCAATTCCGGCGGCGAATCCTCACCTGGGGCAAACGCCTGGGCTTGGGCGCGGCGGCTGGCCTGCTGGCGGCCTGGGCCTGCCTGCCGTTGGTCCCCTTGCCCCACGCCCTTTTCCAACCGCCGCCGGACGGGTGGGAGTTTGTGGACCGCCACGAGTTGCCTTTGCGCGAAGTTGCCGCAGCCGGCGGCCGCTGGGGGCGCTGGGTATCCTACCGGGAAATCCCCGCCTGTCTCGTGGCCGCCACCCTGGCCGCCGAAGACAAGCGGTTCTGGAGGCATCCGGGCGTTGACTGGCGGGCCTACACCCGGGCCGCCTGGGGCTGGCTCCGGCATCGCCATGTGGTTTCCGGTGGTTCCACCATCACCCTGCAGTTGGTCAAGATGGCCCAGCCCCGGCCCCGCAACCTGCGGTCGAAAATCATCGAGGCCGCCCAGGCCTTGCGGCTGGAGCAGGTATGGCCCAAGGAGCGGATCCTGACCGAGTATTTAAACCGCCTCGATTACGGCAACCTGCGCGCCGGCTGCGCCTCCGCCGCGGAATATTATTTTGCCCAGCCCCTGGCCACCCTCACGCCGGCCCAGGCCGCGTTCCTGGCCGGCTTGCCCCAGCGCCCCACCTTCCTGAATCCCCGGTTCTATTTCGAAAAAGCCCGGAAACGCCAGCAGTGGATCCTGGGCCGGATGGCCGCCAATGGCGGGCTTAGCGAGGCGGATTCCCAGCGGGCCTTGCGGGAGCCGATCCAATTGGCTTCCATGTCCCGTTCCTTCCAGGCACCGCATTTTGTCGATCTCCTCCAACAGCTCCGGGGCGGAGCGACAGCCTCCCTGGCACCGACGGGCGGGCGGGTCCAGACGACGCTCGATTTGAGCCTCAACCGCCAGGCGGAGCGAATGCTTCAAGCCGACTTGGCGCGGCTGCGGCCGAACCACGCGGGCAACGGCGCCCTGGTCGTCCTCGAGAACGCCACCGGGGAAGTGTGGTGCCTGGTAGGCTCGGAGGATTACTTCGCCCCCCTGGGGGGGCAGGTCAATGGCGCCTGGGCGCCCCGCTCGGCGGGATCCACCTTCAAGCCGTTCACCTATTTGCTCGCCCTGGAGCGGGGCGCCACTCCGGCCACGGTGGTGGCCGATATCCCCACCGATTTTCCCACGCCCACCGGCGTGTTTACCCCGGTCAATTATGACCGCCGCTGCCATGGCCCGGTCCGCTACCGGCTGGCGCTGGCCAATTCCCTCAATATCCCCGCCGTCAAAGTCCTGGCCGCCGCGGGCGGCCCGGCCCGGCTGATGAGCCTGCTCCAGGCGGCCGGCCTGACGACGCTCACCCAGCCGCCCGAATTCTACGGCCTGGGCCTGACCATCGGCAACGCGGAGGCCCGCCTCCTGGAATTGGTCACCGCTTACTCCTGCCTGGCGCGCCTGGGCGAATACCGGCCTTATCGCCTGCTGAAAAACGAGCCGCCCATCAGCCGTCCGGTCCGCATTGCCGATGCCCAGGCCGCCTGGCTCGTGGCGGATATCCTCAGCGACAATTCCGCCCGCGCCCTGGCCTTCGGCCTGGATTCCCACCTGCGGTTTGATTTTCCGGTGGCGTGCAAAACCGGGACCAGCTCCAATTTCCGCGATAACTGGGCCGTCGGTTTTACGCCCGAGTTCACCGTGGGCGTCTGGGTGGGCAATTTCGATGGCACCCCCATGCAGGGGGTTTCCGGGGTGGCGGGAGCCGCGCCGATCCTGCACGAGATGGTCCAATACCTGCGCGACCATTTCGGCGCCTCCTGGTATGCCACCCCATCCCAGGTGGTGGCCCAACCGGTGCACCCGTGGACCGGCAAGCTCCTCCGTGAGGACGATCCGGCGGCCGTCCGGGAAAAATTCCTGGCGTCCAACCTGCCCGCGGCGCAAACCGCCCGGGATTACGATGCGCAAGGCCGGGTGATCCTCCCGGAAGAATACCGCTCCTGGCTGGCCGGCGCGGGCGGCTCCCTGAATGGCCAGGCGGTGGCACTGGCAGCGCCCTCAGGGCTCAAGCTGATTGCCCCCTTGCCGGGCACCCGGTATTTCCTGGATCCCGACCTGCCGGACCACGGGCGCATCCTGCCGCTGCAGGCCACCGGCCTGGGGCCCCTCGCCTGGCAAAGCGCGACCTTGCCGTGCCTTCAGACCAACGGCGGCTTCCGTGCCATCCTCTCCCCGGGCCGCCACGAGCTGGCCGTCACCGACACCGCCACCGGCCAGCAGCTCCAAACCTGGATCGAAGTCAAAGACCTTTGATCTCCCCCTGATCCGCCCGGTTTTTCCGCGTTGCTGACACCTCTTCCCCATCCCTGAGCCGACCGGGTGAAGGCGGCGTTCCGATCCGCGTTATCCTCAGCCAGGGCCATCCAAGGCGGGCAGGGGAAAAACTACCTGGACGGACTAGCCAGCCAGAGAACCAGGATCGCGTGGTGCCCGGCAAAAACGTGATTTAAATTGCGCCAGGCAGGGGCGGCGCCATCCCTTCCCCCTCACCCAGGCAGGGGCCCGGATCAGCGTTCAATTTTTACTGCGTCACTCTCCGACCAGTCATTGTGCCCGCCGGGGAAGGGGATGAAACGGGCTTTCGGAACCTGGGCGGCCAAGGCCCGGGCATGGCTGATGGGGATGACGGTGTCGTCGGAGGCGGCCACGATGTCGATCGGCCCGGCATAGTGCCGCAAGGATTCGACGTTATCCCAGGTGTCCTGCAGCAGGTAGCGCACCGGGAGCCAGGGGAAATGCCGGGCGGCCACTTTGGCGAGGGAATCGAAAGGGACCAACAGGATGATTTTGTCCGGAGGAATGGTTTCCCGTGCCAATGCGGAAGCGGGGCCACTGCCGATGGATTCGCCCAGGACGCAAACGGGGGTATGGGGGTTCCGGGCGCGCAGCAATTGGTAGGCTTCGGCGGCCGCCTGGTTGATCGAATCCCGGGAAGGGCGGCCGGCGCGGGAACCGTATCCGGGGTATTCCAGGACGTAGAGGGAATCCGGTTCGGATAGGCGCCGCAGAGCGTAATCCCGGTGAGCGGCCTGGCCGGCGTTCCCGTGCAGGAACAGCCAGATCGTGTGCGGATTGGGCGCTTCCCGGCACCAGCCGATGAGGCGCTCTCCATCCCGCCACGGCGCCAGGCTGGTGGTCGGGTTGGCATGGGATGGGAAATAGAGCAGCGACCGCTGCCGGAAGTAGATGAACACCAACAGGGCGAGATAAACCCCGAGCAGGATCAAGGCTATCCGCGGGACCGATTGGAGCAGCAGGAGGGTGCGCACGGCGGGCTTTTGTTTATGTGGGGGAGCGCTCAGAATGGCAACAGATCGGACAAGGTCAGCGCGGGATCGGGCAGGGCCGGCACGGGATCGGGCAGGGCCAGTTCCAGGATTTTCTCCATTTTCTGGTCCAGCGCCTCCTGGATGATCCGCGCGATCTGGGTGGGGGTCCAGGCGTACCAGCCATTATGCTGGATGAGTTTGCGCGCGAGGTCATAGGTGCGGCAGCGGCCCGCACTGGGGAGTCCCCGGTGGCGGGAGATGCCTTTGGGCGGAGTGTAGCCGCCCAGATCCTTATTCGCCGCATCGACAAAACAGGGCTTTTCATCCGGGCCATCCTTGAACCAGTGGATCCCGTGCTCGCCGGCAAACCGCGGCCAGCTCAAATAGCCGGAAATCTGGATGAGGAGGCCGATGACCCGCTCCGTTTCCGCCCCGCCGGCCAGGTTTTGGATCCCGGCGCGGTGGATGCCCCGGCTGCCGGGGGCGGACAGCACTTTTTCAAAGCTGAGGGTGGCGCCGCTCGTCGCGGCCAGGGCGGCGTATTGGCGGGCCAGCATCCAGGTGAGGGCGGCATCCTCGCTATAGATGCCGAGCACGGCCAGGTCCGGCCGCTCGTATTGGAACCATAAAATGGATTCCAACAGGGCCGTCCAGCGGCTGCGCAGCAGCTTCAATTCGTGGGCCAGCACATCCTGGGGCAGTTCCATCCGCTCGAGGATGGCCAGGCTGAGCTCCATCTCCATGGCCTCCGCCTGCGCGAGGAAAGCCTCCAGGCTGCGGAGCCGTTCGGCGGGTTCGAAAGGCGGCTGGCTCCGTTCCTTGGGGGCGGATTTTTCCGCCTGGCTGCTCCGGAGCTCCGCCCATTCAACCTTGCTTTCCAGGCTGGCCACCGCCGCTCCGGCCTTGAGCAATTGGGCTTTCCGGCGCAATTGGGTCACTTCCAGAGCCAGGTGGGCCAGGGGCGAATCCGCGGCCTGCGGGGGGAGGTTTTTGCCGGATTCCTCCATCCAGGGATGGACTTGCACCTGGATGCGCCCCTGGTGGACCCCGATGCGGGCGGACAGGGCCAGATCCGCCGAATAACCGTTGATGGCCTCCGCCAACGGGGCCAGGACTTGGCGTTCGATCACCCGTTTGAGCGGCCGGGCCCCGTAGAGCGGGTCAAAGCCAGTGGCCGATAAATGCCGCCAAGCCTCCTCAGCCACCTGAAAATCCAGCTGGCGCAGGCGGATGCCATCCCGGCCGCGAATCAATTCCAACTCCCGGCGGGCGATGGCTTGGATGGTGGGGGCATCCAGGGGGGCAAAGGGCAGCACGCGATCGAGCCGGTTGATGAACTCGGGCCGCAGGAATTTCCGCAATTCGGATTCAAAATGTTCCCGGGCGGCCGTTTGGGCGTCGCGGCCTGCCGCAAAACCGGCCGGCCCCTTTTGGAATTCCCGGGCGCCCAGGTTGGAGGTCAGGATGATCACGGCGTTGGAGAAATCCGCGATCCGGCCCGCCACATCAGTGAGCCGGCCTTCACCCAGCACTTGCAGGAGCAGGTCGAATAAGGACGGATCCGCTTTTTCAAATTCGTCCAAAAGCAGCACGCTGAACGGCTGTTCCCGGAGGCGGGCGGTGAGCAAGCCTTCGCCCAGGAGGTTTCCGCCGATCAGCCGCTGCACGGCAATGGGGTCGGAAAACTCGCTCAGATCGTAGCGGACGAGGCGGCTGGCGTGGCCGAAGAGGAATTCCGCCAAGGTCTTGGCCAGTTCGGTTTTGCCCACACCGGTGGGGCCAATGCAAAGGAAGGAGGCCAGCGGTTTGCGGGGACGCGCCAGTTGGGCCTTGACCGTGGCGAGGAGGTCCACCACCTGCTGCACGGCTTCGGTCTGCCCCATCACCCGGGCGGCGAACCATTGCCGGGTGAACTCCAGATCCAGGGGGACGGAGTCATCCACCATGAACAGCGGCAGGCCGGTTTCGCGGGCAAAGGCGGCGGCCACCTGCGGGGCGGCGATGCGGGTGGCGATCCGGGCCGGGTCGTTCAGGAGGTTGCCCAGGAACCGCAGGGGGCGCCCGGGATAGGCCGAGTGGGTGGCATAGCGGCGATGGAGGCGGTCCAGGATTTCCAGCGCCGCGAAATCGATGGCCGGTTTTTTGGCGGCCGCGGCCGCTTCAGCGCAGGCGAGCAGGATCAACCGCCCTTTCTCAATATCCGGCTCCGGTATCTCCAGGATGGAAAAAACTTCCAGCAAGTGCGCATCCTGGCGCTCGATCATTGCCAGCTGGGCCGGGGTGCATTCCGCCACGGCCAGCAGGTCGCCCCGGCCCAGGCAAGGGCGCAGGAAGGAAGCCATCCCTTGCAGGTTGTGGGTGCTTTTGCCCACCTCCATCAATTCCACGAGGTTGCCCAGATGCAAAATCACATTTTGCTCACCGGCTTCCCGCACCAGTTTTTGGACCCGGTCCTGCCAGGCGCCGAAGCCGCTCATGCCCGCCACCAGGCGGGAGCCGCTGGTGGCCCGGAATTGGGTGCGCCCGAAGTGGAAATCCTGCCGCCGCCGCACCAGTTCGTGGAAGATGGCCGTCTTGCCGCAGCCGGATGGCCCCACCAGCAGCACGCTGCGCGGGCGTTTCCCGCCCAGCACGCCGGCCAGCCGCCCCACCCAATTTTCCACCTCGTAGGCCGGCTCCAGCGCTTGTTTGCATAAATTATTGGCCGCATTTTCCAAAACCGGTTTTTCTGGATTCAGTTTCTGGCTGGCTTCGGCCGTTTTTTTCGGGGTCGGCGGGGAGATGGTCAGCGGCAATTCGCTGAGGCCGATCTTCACCGGTTGCTGAAGCTGCAGCAGGGCGATCAGGAATTGGCTGGTTTTGGCGCGCTGGAGCGCATCCAGGGCATGGCTTTCAATCCGTTCGGCCAGTTGTTTCTCGCTGGCCCCCACCACTTCGATCCCCAGGATCGGGATATAGGCTGCCAGGGTGGTTTCATCCAGTTGGCGCTGCACGTATTCAAAGGTCAACTGCAGCGCCTCCTTCCAGCCGGGATTTTTCCTGGGCGGCGGGATGGTAATGGTCTGCGTGGCCAGTCTGGCCGGGCTGGTGGCCAGGCAGCGGTGGATTTCCTGCAGGGGTTGTTTTTCCAGCCAGGTCCGCACCCGCATCGACAGCCCGGCCAGGGCCTGCTTGGGTGTGGCCGCGCAGATGGACAAAGCGGGTATTTCCAGCGCCTCCACCAAACAGCAATGGTCGCTGAATACCTGGGCCACTGCGGTTAAACGAATCGGCAGGCCAGCCATGTTGCAATTTCCCTTTTCCTTCACGAACTCTGCCGCAAACCCGTGTCCGGGCAAACCTTTTTTGCTGCCAAAGTGCTGGCGAAGCGTTGGGCCCGGTTTGGATTCTTTGGTGGCGGGCAATTTCCCTCCGCAGAAAATACGCTGCCGCCTCATTAGCCGTTGCGTTCATTTGGCAATATGCTGGATGCAGGATCGAGAAGCCTAATTCTGGGAAGGTTTAGGATCTTCTCATTAACGAAGCAGGGCCATGGAGGCGGATTCCGAAAAAATTTTCAGTTTTTTTCGAAAACCGTGCAAGAACGGCGAACCTTTTGCGTTATGGCTTATGATGAGTGCAAATTCGTTCGCAGATGAAGCAGCGGTGAAGTTCGCGGGCGGACTCAATGGCAATAAAAGGTTCCCCGGCAACTGGCAACTGGAATAGGGGAAGGTGATGGAACCGGCTGTCGACTATAACGTTAAAGATAATTCCGTTCCTGCCGCGCAACCGCCTGCACGCCCCCAGTGTGGGGTGACGACGATTATCGTGGTCGAGGATGATCCCTCCGTCCGGCGGATCGCCGCCAAGATCCTCACCAGCGGCGGCTTTGAGGTGTGGGTGGCCCGCCATGGCCCCGAAGCCTTGGAAGTTTGGCAGCAGTTGGGCTGCCGGGCGGATTTGCTCATCACGGATCTGGAAATGCCGTTTGGCATGGATGGCTTGACGGTGGCCAGCATCCTGCGCCAGTCGCTTCCCAGCCTCAAGGTGATCCTGATCAGCGGGTATGCCCAGGAACCGCCGCAGCTCAACGAATTAAAGGAGGCCAGCATTGAGTTTCTGCCCAAGCCTTTTCCCGCTGGGGTGTTGCTGAAAACGGTGCGTGCCTGCGTGGGCGGGTCTTGACCTATGGATCAACTGGCTGCCATCGTTCCTGCAACTTCCGCCAGACCGGCGCCCTCCTTCACCCGGATCGTGCTGGTGGATGACCACACCATTCTCCGTGCCGGATTGCGGCTGCTCCTGCACCAACAGCCCGGCCTGGTCGTCGTGGGCGAGGCGGCAAATGCCAGGGAAGCCTTGGAGGTCATCCCCTGCATCCTGCCGGACCTGGTCATCATGGATGTGCAAATGCCCGATTTGGATGGCATATCGCTGGCCCGGAATGTCACTGCAGCCTGGCCGCAAGTCAAAATCCTGATCCTCTCCGGCTTTGCCAATAAAACCATGATCAAGGATGCCTTCAAGGCGGGTGTTTCCGGTTATTTGCTTAAAGGTGGAGGCTCCATCACCGAGGTGTTTAAGGCGATTGGGGAGGTAATGGGCGGCAACCGTTTCCTGGATGTCGCCCTCCAGGATGTAGGAGCGGCGCCGGGCTTGCCTACCCCAATCGCCGAGCCTCAGCCAGAAGAGTTTGCCGGTTCTCCCGAGGATGTCCAAATGCTGAAAATGCTGGCAGAGGGGATGCCTCCCCGCTTGGTGGCCCAACGGCTGGAGGTGAGCCTCCGCATCCTGAAAAACCGGCAGCAGCGGTTGATGGAAAAATGGGGCTGCGATACGTTGAACGACTTGATCAGCCGCACCCTGCGGCCGGAGATTCTGGAGCAAGCTCCCTGGCGGCCGGGCCGGTTCCGCCGGCTCCCCGGCACGGCGTTAAACCAGGCGGCCTGAGCTGCCAAAACTTACTCCACCTCCACGACAAACACTTGGTTCCACACCGTGCCCTCCAGGCGGACCGGCATTACAAAGGCGATTTTCCGGCCGTCTGGTGAAAACACGCAAGCTTCCGGCCGGGGTGGCAAATCAGTGTAACGCGGGGTCAGCCGGGTAGTCCGGCCCGAGGCCAGGTCCGTGAGCGCGACGCTGCCATCCAGGAGATGCGCCACGGATTTGCCGTCCGGGCTCCAGGTAAAAGCGGAGGCGATATCGTGGACATTGCGCGTCAGCTGGGCTGGATCCCCGCCATTGGGCGATACCGTCCATAATTGCACTACTCCTGCATCGTCCCGCATCAGGCAGGCGATGCGGCTGCCATCGGGCGCCGCGCGCAGCCAGTGGCGCGGCCCCTGGAGGCCCGGGAATTTCCGCCCGCTGGTGCGCGTCAGCCGCCGCTGCACCGTGCCGCGTGGCGGTTGGGGGGTGCGGGTTTCGGTGCCGCAGAGCGGCCCATCGCCAGGCGCGGTGACCTCCGGCGGGATATCCACGATGAACACTTCCGCGTGGGCACCGCCCCCGGGGGCGACCACCAGCCCTTGAAACGCCAGGGCCAGCGGTTGGCGGGAGCCATCCGGCCGCACATAGCCGTTGGTGCCCACCCAGCCTTCCTCGCAGGCTTTCTGGATCTCGTCCGAGCCCGGTTTGGGATGGGCGGTGGTGCGGGCCACCAGCACGCTGAACCACTCCGCATCATGGTTCCTGGGGTGTCCGGGTTTCACCTTCACCGGCCTGGACGGCACGCTCAGTCCGATGTTCCGTAAATTCAGATCATGGTCCGGCCCGGACTCCTGGAAGCGGGCCAGCACGTGGTCTTCGTAGGTGAAGCTGGCCGCCCCGCCGCCGGGGCTGAAAACATGCACGTGCGATCCGCCCCGCAGGGCGCCGGGGGTGAAGGGGGGCAGCAGGTCGCGGGCGTCCAGGTTCCATTGCCGAAGCGCGGCCCCGTAATCCACGACCACGCCCTGCCGGTGATAGGGGCCATACTGCCAGTCCGGCGTGGGGTTTTCCGGCCCCAGGATGAAAACCACCTGCGGCAGCGCCGGGTGATGGGTGGCCACCCCGCAATGCGCGCCGTTCCGGGCCGTGTATAGCACCCGCACTTCTCCGGTGCGCACGTGCACCATCTCAATCGTGTTCCCTTGGAAAATCTCCCCGGCGGGATCCGGGCGGGTGTCGTAAACAATCCACTCGCTGTCCGGGGACCAGGCGCCGAAGTTGGTGAGGATGTGGCCGGCCGGCCGGCGGGTCACCTGCCGGACGTTTGGGAAGGAGTGGGCTTGCATTTCCTGGGAGTTGTATTCGGGGTGGGCGAGAGGAGGGGAACCCGCCAGCAGGAATCCCGCGGCCAGGCCAATCCCTGTGCCTGGCAGCCTCATGGGAGCAGACCCAGCCCGGCCAGGATGGTTCGCACCCGCTCCCGTTCCGGGGACCGGAAGCGAGTGAACGGCTCCGCCATGAAATCGCTGCAGATGCCCAGCAACGACAGTGAGCATTTCATCCCTTTGATGACGGCCGACGCATGTTTGCCCACCTGGTAAATGCCGCCCAGCTGCAGCAGGCGCGCCTGCAGCAGGTCCACCCGGGCCTGGTCGCCCCGGCACGCCGCCTCGTAGAGGTCCACGAACAGGCGCGGGTAAAAATTCGCCCCGCCGTTGACCCCCCCGGTGCCCCCGAGCTTGACGGTCTCCGCCAGCAGGTGCTCCGGCCCGACCAGCAAGCCCCAATCCGGCCGCTGCCGGGCAATGGCCACCAGTTGCGCAAAATATTCCAGATTTCCGGAACTGTCCTTGATGCCCGCAATCTGCTTCATCTGGAGGACGCTTTGGATGGTTTCCGGCGCGAACGGAACCTTCGTCATCATGGGCATGTTGTACAGGTAAACCGGTAGGGCCAGTTCCGGCACGATATGCTCCAGGTACTCCAGCAGTTCCGGCTGGCCCGCCGGGAAATAGTAGGGCGTGGCTATCACCACAGCCTGCGCTCCGGCTTCAGCGGCGAACTGCGCCAGGTTCACGGATTCCACGAAGGACGTGTCGGTGACCCCCACCAGCACCGGCAGCCGCCCCGCCACCTGGCGGCACACCCGCTCCACCAGTTCGCGGCGCAGCCGGTAGCTCAGGCTGGGCGCTTCGCCGCTGGTCCCCAGGATGAACAGGCCGTGCACCCCCCCGGCGAGGATGTGCTCCACGAGCCGCTCCACTCCCGGCACGTCCAATTCATCCCGGCTTTTCAGCGGGGTGACCATGGGCGGCACAATGCCCCGCAGCGGGTGCTTTAATAAATCGAGATACATAGTTCCTTTCCTGGAGACTGACTATCATCCAAAACCGTGCCTGAGTCAATCACCGCGCCCGCGATGGCGGGCTTGACCGCACCCCGGGTGGGTTTAGATTACCCGGCATGGCCCGGCCACCAGGAAAACCGATGATATTGAATACCTGCAGCAGAAACTCGTTCCGCTGGTTCCCACGCTCACTCCCGGCTACCGCCAGCCTGATCCCGGTGATCGTCCTCGGTGGGGCCATGGCAGTGGCCCAGGTGCGGGCGGCCACCTACGTGGTGGACCAGGCCGCGCCGGGCGCGGCCGACACCAATCCCGGTTCGGAGGAAAAGCCATTCAGGACGATCCAGCCGGCTGCCGATCTGGTCCAGCCGGGGGACACGGTTTTGGTCATGGCGGGTCGGTATGAGGAGCGGGTTCTGGTCGTCACCAGTGGGGCGCACCACCGGCCGATCACCCTGCGGTCGATGCCGCGGCACTCGGTGGTGGGTGGTTTCGATCTGCGGGCCGACTATATCCGTGTGGAAGGTTTTGAGATCACCGCCACGAAGCCGGCGGTGGCGGTCCAACTGGGGGGCAAGCATTGCGAAGTGCTGGACAATTACATCCACGATATGATGACCGCGGTGGCCGGGACCGTGGGCCAGCCGTCCCCGGATGGCCAGACACGGGACTACTCCGCGGTGGCCCACAACCGGATCGCCTTCAACCGGGTCAATCACTGCCAGTATGGCTTCGTGCTGGGCGGGGAGGATTGGCTGGTGGAGCACAACGAGGTAAGTCGGCTGTTCATGTTCACGCCGGGCAACCGGTTTGACGATTGCGATTACACCCGGTTCTTCGGCAAGGGCTGCCTGCAGCGGTGCAACTATTATCATGGCAGCACCTCGGCGGAGATCCGGGTGGCCCATGTCGATTGCCTTCAGACGTTCACGGTCAACGGGGAGGTCGCGACGGATCTGGTGTTCGAGGACAATGCCTGCTTCGACTTCCACCAGTTTTGCATGGTGGAAAGCGCCCCGCACCCGGGCAGCGTGCGGAACTGGTCATTTCGGGGCAATATCGTCTCCGCCAATTATCCCGCCCTGAGCGGGGGCTGGGGGCCGGACATCATCCAGACCCCGGGGGTGACGATCGGCAACAATACCATCGCCACCGTGCGTTGGGCTGCCATTGGCCTGCGCGGACGGGAATCCACCAACGGTTTGATCCACAGCAACATCCTCTGTTATGCCGAGCGGGCCATTGTGGATGGGGACCGGGATTTCACCCCGGCCCGGCCGGTGATCGAGTACAATGTCACCTTTGCCACGGCGCCGGCGCCGGGTGAAAAAAACCTCAATGGCGTGGACCCGTTGTTTGTGGACGCGGTCAACCGGAATTTCCGCCTGCGCCCGGGCAGCCCGGCCATCCGCCCGGGCCGCGTGGGTCCGACCATCGGCGCGCTGGAATATCCCAATGTCTATTACGTGGATCCCCGCCATCCCGCCGCTGCTGACGCCCCGGCGTGGGGGTATCCGGCGGTGCCGCTGGCCAGCCTGGCCCGCGCCTGCTCGGTGGCCGGGCCAGGGGAGACCATCCTCCTGCGGGCCGGCCTTTATCGCGAAACGCTGCGGCCCCGAACCACCGGGGTGGTGATCAGCGCGGTCAAAGGTGACGCGGTGGTCATCAGCGGGGCGGATCTGGTTGAAGGCTGGCGCCGTGAGGCCGGTGGCCGTTGGTCCGCTCCGTTGCCCGCACCGCCCAAAAAGATCCTTCGGGATGGCCAGCCATGGGACGGCTTCACCTATGACGAGGTCACCCGCCGGATCTTCGTGAAAAACGGCGATCCCCGGCTGCACGTCATGGAGACCGTGGTGCGGGAGCGGGGCATTGACTTGGATGGCGCCCAAGGCCTCAAGCTTGAGGGCATCACCGTGACGAATACGCTGAGTGCCCGATAATTCAAACCCGGGCCGCCTTCCGCTCCGCCCGCCACGCCAACCGGCGGCCGTACGCCCGCCCGCCCGCCGGGAAGTAATATATTATGGATGGAATTGCGGTTGACGCCTGGGGGATGGTTCTGTAGTTTTTCGAACGGCAGTTTTAAACGTACGTTTTATTCAAGGATGGATTGATGAGCGGCACCGAGGGCTTGGACCGGCGGACCCAGATATTGGACGCGGCGGAGGAGGCTTTCGCCACGCTGGGCTACGCCGGGGCTTCCCTGCGCCAGATAGCCGCCAGCGCGGGCGCAAACCTGGCGTCGGCTCATTACTATTTCGGATCCAAGGAAGGCTTGTTCAAGGCGGTGCTGGAGCGCCGTCTGGAACCGCTGCGGAAACGGCACTTGGAGCTGCTGCACAATGCCGCAGCGGAAAGCCCGGGCCAGCCGCTGGCGGTGGAGAAAATCCTGGAAGCGATCGTTTTGCCGCCCTTGGTGCATGCCGCGCAAGCCGGTCCCCAGCGGTCGCCGGCCCAGCGGTTGATCGGGCGCATCGTGGCGGAGCCGGATGCCGCCTGCCAGCAGTTGGTGGCGCAAATGTTTTCGGAGATGCAGGCGGAGTTCATGGCGGCGTTTAAAGCGAGCCTGCCGGAGGCGCTGGAGCCCGAGCTTTACTGGCGCCTGGAGTTTGTCTGGGGCGCCATCGGGTTCATTTTGTGCAGCCCGGGCCGCCTGGAGGCCGCCAGCCAGGGCACCTGCACCCTGGCGGATCCGGTCGCCGCGGCCCGGCACATGCTCGATTTTTTTGCAGCCGGTTTCCGGCCGCTGCGGGACCGGCAGGCGCCGGCCCCCGCCCCGCTCCACCCGGCTGGCGGGGCCCGGGCCGAAGGACTGAACAACAGCGCGGTCCATATGATGAACACAGAAACGATTTTATGAGCCAAACCCTTCATTTGAAAACCAGCTTATGGCTGCCAGGCTGCCTGGCCATCTGCCTGCTGGCTGGATGTAACCGATCCTCCCCCACTGGCGGTCCCGGCGGCGGCCCGCCCGGCATGGGCATGCGGTCCGGCCCGCCCCCGGAGGTGGGGGTCATGGAAGTGGTCTCCGCCCCGCTGCCGATCATCAACGAGCTGCCCGGTCGGATCGATGCCGTCCGGATCGCCGAGGTGCGTGCCCGGGTTCCGGGGATCCTGCTGAAGCAATTGTTCAAGGAAGGGGCCGATGTCAAAGCCGGGGAGGTGCTGTTCCAGATCGATCCCGCCCCGCTGCAGGCCACGCTGAACAGCGCCAAAGCCAACCTGGCGCGGGCGGACGCCGGCCTGAAGCAGGCGGAGGCGAAGGCCAACCGCTACAAGTCGCTGGTGGAGGTCAATGCGGTGAGCAAGCAAAGCTATGACGATGCCACCGCCGCCGTGCTGCAGGGCCAGGCCGAGGTGCAGGCCGCCCAGGCCGCCGTGGAAGCCGCCGACCTGAACCTGGGCTATGCGACGGTGACCGCCCCCATCGCGGGGCGGATTGGCAAGGCCATGATGACCGAGGGCGCCCTGGTGGGGCAGGGGGCCACCACGCTGCTGGCCGTGATCCAGCAGCTGGACCCCATCTATTTCGATTTCACGCAGTCGAGCACCGAGCTGTTGCGCCTGCGCCGCGCCCTCGAAAGCGGGAGCCTGAAAAGCGCTGCCGCGGGTGAGGCGCGGGTGACCCTGCTCCTGGAGGATGGCAGCGTGTATCCCCAGGCCGGCCGCCTGCTGTTTTCGGACATCAGCGTGGATCCCACCACGGGCATGGTGACTTTGCGGGCGGAGTTCCCCAACCCGGGCCGGTGGCTGCTGCCGGGCATGTTTGCCCGCGCGCGGCTGGAGCAGGCCGTCAACCAGGAGGCCATCACGGTGCCGCAGCGGGCGGTGTCGCGGGGCGCTGCGGGCAGCGCCAGCGTGCTGTTGGTCAAGGGGGACAACACGGTGGAGCTGAGGCCCATCCAGATCGGCTCGGCAGTTGGCAACCAGTGGGTGGTCACCAGCGGCCTCAAGGCCGGGGAGCGGATCATCATGGAGGGGCTGCAGAAGGTGGGCCCGGGCATGGCCGTCAAGCCCGTGCCTTTCGTGCCGGCTCCCACCGCATCCGCGGGCGGGAATCCCAGGATTTAGAGAGGACACTGCCATGGCTCGATTTTTCATCGACCGCCCGGTTTTTGCCTGGGTGGTCTCCATCCTCATCATGGTTTTGGGCACCCTGTCCATCACCCATTTGCCGGTGGCCCAATACCCCTCAGTGGCGCCGCCGTCCATCTCCGTCGCCGCGGCTTACGCCGGGGCCTCCGCGGAGACGCTGCAGGATACGGTGACCTCCGTGCTCGAGCAGCAGATGAGCGGCATCGACAACCTGCTCTACATGTCCTCCAGCAGCGATTCTGCCGGTCTGTCGACAGTGACCCTGTTTTTCCAGCCCGGCACCGATCCGGACATCGCCCAGGTGCAGGTGCAGAACAAGGTCCAGCTGGCCACGCCGAGCCTGCCGCAGACGGTGCAGCTACAGGGGGTGGTGGTGGCGAAAGCGACGCGCAATTTCATGATGTTTTTCACGCTGTCCTCCCCCGACGGCAGCCTGGATGAAATAGGCCTGGGCAACTACATCGCCTCCAGCGTTCTGGACCCGATCCGCCGGGTGTCCGGCGTGGGTGAGGCCATGATGTTCGGCACGCAGAATGCCATGCGGATCTGGCTGAATCCCCAGAAATTGAACAGCTTCGGCATGGTGCCGGAGGATGTGAGCCGGGCCGTACAGGCCCAAAATACGCAGGTGCCGGTGGGCCAGCTCGGGTCCCGGCCGGCGGTGCCCGGGCAGCAGCTGAACATCACCCTGCAAGGCCGGACCACCCTGCGCACCGTCAAGGAATTCGAGGAAATCCTGCTGCGGGTCAACCCGGATGGCTCTCGGGTGTTCTTGAAGGATGTGGCCCGCGTGGAGCTGGGCGGCCAGGATTACACCACCCAGGCCCGCGTGAACGGCTTCCCTTCCGCCGCGGTGGCGGTGAAGCTCTCCCCCTCCGCCAACGCGCTCACCACCGCCGACGCGGTGCGCGCCAAGGTGGAGGAGTTGGCCCGCTTTTTCCCGCCGGGAGTGCGCGTGGATTACCCGCTGGACACCTCCACCTTCATCCGGATCTCGATCGAGGAAGTCATCAAGACCCTCGTGGAGGCGGTGGGGCTGGTGTTCCTGGTGATGCTATTGTTCCTCCAGAACTTCCGGGCCACGCTCATCCCCACGATCGTGGTGCCGATCGCCCTCCTGGGCACCTTCGCCACCATGTTTGCGCTGGGGTATTCGATCAATGTGCTCACCATGTTCGGCATGGTGCTGGCCATCGGCATCCTGGTGGACGACGCCATCGTGGTGGTGGAAAACGTCGAGCGCATCATGAGCGAGGAGGGCCTCCCGCCCCGGGAAGCCACGCGCAAGGCCATGAGCCAGATCACCGGCGCGCTGATTGGCATCACGCTGGTGCTCACGGCCGTTTTCATCCCGATGGCCTTTTTCAAGGGATCGGCCGGCACGATCTACCGCCAGTTCTCCATGTCGCTGGTTTCGTCGATGCTGTTTTCGGTGTTCCTGGCCATGTCGCTGACCCCTTCGCTGTGCGCCACGCTGCTGCTGCCGGTTCCCAAGGGGCATAAGCATGAGAAAACCGGCTTTTTTGGCTGGTTCAACCGCGGATTTGCCCGCAGCACCCGTCAATACCAGGGCTGGGTGGCGGTGATCCTGAAAAAGGCCGGCTACTACCTGGTGATTTACGCGGTGATCATCGCGGGTGTGGCCTGGCTCTACCTGCGCCTGCCTTCGTCGTTCCTGCCGGAGGAGGACCAGGGATACCTCATCACGAGCATCAGCCTGCCGGTCGGGGCCACCCAGGAGCGGGCGTTGCAGGTGATCAAGCAGGTGGAGAGCTTTTTCAGCAAGCAGCCGGAGGTGTTGAGCTATATCACGGTCAGCGGCTTCAGCTTCAACGGCCGGGGGCAGAACAACGCCCTGGCGTTCGTGCGCCTCAAGGATTGGAGCGAGCGCAAAGGCAAGGAGCACCGGGTGCAGGCCATCATCGGCCGCGCGTTCATGGCCTTTGCCGGCATCAAGGACGCGATCATCTTCGCCATCAACCCGCCGCCCATCGCCGAACTGGGCATGTCCTCCGGGTTCGACTTCCAGCTCCAGGACCTGGCCGGTTTGGGTCACGAGAAGCTCATGGAGGCGCGCAATCAGCTGCTCGGCATGGGCTCCACGAACCGCTTCATCATGGGGATGCGCCCGCAAGGCTTGGAGGACACCCCCCAGATCAAGATCGAAGTGGATCAGGATAAAGCCAGCGCCCTCGGCGTGTCCCTGTCGGATGTGAACGGAGTTCTGGCCTCCAGCTTCGGTTCCGAATACGTGAACAATTTCATCAACGGCAGCCGCGTCCAGCGCGTGATCATGCAGCTGGATGCACCCTACCGCATGCTGCCAGACGACGTGGGCCGGGTGTTCGTGCGCAATGCCAAGGGCACGATGGTGCCGCTCTCGGCCTTCACCACGCAGAGCTGGGTGTATGGCTCCCCGCAGCTGCAGCGCTACAACGGCTTCCCCTCCCTGGAGCTGGTGGGGGCCACGCCCCCCGGGGTCAGCTCCGGCGAGTCCATGCTGGCCATGGAAGACCTGGCCAAAAAGTTGCCCAAGGGGTTTGGCTACGAATGGAGCGGCCAATCCTACGAGGAGCGGCTTTCGGGTGCCCAGGCGCCCATGCTTTACACCTTGTCGCTGCTGGTGGTATTCCTCTGCCTGGCCGCTCTTTATGAGAGCTGGTCCATTCCCATGGCGGTGTTGATGGTGGTGCCGCTGGGCGTGCTCGGCGCCTTGCTGGCCGCCACTTTCCGCGCCCTGCCCAACGACGTTTACTTCAAGGTCGGGCTGCTGGCCACGATCGGGCTTTCCACCAAGAACGCGATCCTGATCATCGAGTACGCCAAGGAGCTGCAAATGCAGGGCAAAGGCCTGATCGAGGCCACCCTTGAGGCTGTGCATTTGCGGCTGCGGCCCATCTTGATGACCTCCTTCGCCTTCATCCTGGGCGTGCTGCCGCTGGCCCTCAGCACCGGCGCCGGCTCCGCCAGCCAGAACGCCATCGGCACCGGGGTGGCCGGCGGGATGTTGTCGGCCACGGTGCTGGCGATCTTCCTGGTGCCCGTCTTTTATGTAGTCACCCGGCGCATCTTCAAGCACGTGTCTCACTTTGACCATGTGCGCGCGGAAGCCGCCCAGGCCCACGCCGCTGACCGGCCCGAACCCAGCCACTGATCCACGAAACATGAAAAACCGATATCTCTATGCCGCCGGTCTCACCTGCCTGCTGGCCGGTTGCACCCTCGAGCCCAAATACCAGCGCCCCGCGTCACCCGCCGCCCAGGATTGGCCCGCAGTGGGCGCCGGCGCGGATTCCGGCGCCAGGACGCCCGTCTCCGGCGAGTCCGCCAGCAGCGTGGGCTGGCGGGAGTTTTACGCCGATCCCGCCCTGCAGCGCCTCATCCAGCTGGCGCTGGAAAACAACCGCGACCTCCGGGTGGCGGTCCTGCGGGTGGAGCAGGTGCGCGCCCAGTACCGCATTGCCACCTCGGACCTGTTCCCCGGCGTGAATGCCGGCGCCGGCGGATCCCGGCAGCGTATCCCGGGCGATTTGCGCGGCTCGACCGACGCCGCCACGGTCAATCAATTCCAGGCCAGCGTGGGGGTGACTTCCTATGAGTTGGATTTGTTCGGGCGGGTCCGCAGCCTCAGCCAGCAGGCGCTCCAGACTTACTTTGCCACGGGCCAGGCCCGCCAGAGCGCCCATATCGCCCTGGTGGCCGAGGTCGCCAGCCAATACTTGAACCTGCGCAGCCTGGATGCCCAGCTCGACCTGGCCCGCCAAACCCTGGCTTCCGTGAAATCCGCCTGCGAGCTGACCCGCCACCGCTTCGAGGCGGGGGATTCCTCCGAGCTGGATCTGCGCCTCGCCGAAACCCAGGTGCAAACCGCCCGCGTCAGCCTCTCCCTGTTCAACCAACTGCGGATCCTGGCCGGCAACGCGCTGGTGCTGTTGATCGGCTGCCCCCTGCCGGAGGATCTGCCCGCTCCGCTCCCGCTCATCGCTCAAAGCTTGATCGCCGACCTCCAGCCGGGCCTGCCTTCCGACCTGCTGCAAAAACGCCCGGACATCCTGGGCGCCGAGCACGGACTCAAGGCCGCCAACGCCAGCCTGGGCGCCGCCCGCGCCGCGTTCTTCCCCAAGATCCTGTTGACCGGTTCGGGGGGCACCGCCAGCGTGGATTTGTCGAACCTGTTCACCGGCCCTTCCAGCACGTGGAATTTTTCCCCGCAGATCAGCTTCCCGATTTTCACCGGCGGCCGGAATCTCGCCGGGCTGGCCGCTGCCAAGGCCAACCGATTGATCCAGGTGGCCCAGTATGAGAAAGCCATCCAAACCGCCTTCCGCGAGGTGGCCGACGCCCTGGCCGTCCGCCAGCTGATGGGAGAGCAACTGGCCGCCCAGGAAGCCCTCGCCGAGGCGCAGCAAAAACGCTTTCAGCTCGCGGAGATGCGGTACCGCAACGGCGTGGACAGCTACCAGGCTGTGCTGCTGGCGCAGCAGGATCTATACGCCGCCCAGCGGGGCTTGATCGAAACCCGGTACGCCCGCCTGGCCAACCTGGTCACCCTCTACAAAGTATTGGGCGGCGGCTGGCTCGAGCATTCCAGCAACGCCCAAAAGTAGCCCGGCCCGGTCCAGGAATGGGCGAGGGAAATGCTGGCGGCGCCTTTTTGTGGGCCAGCCGGCAAGGGAATCCAGGGCATCCCCTTCAGGGGTTTGTTCAGGACGAAACGGCAAGCTCCCAAAGCCAAGCCAGGACGGACTTGCCGGTTGCCTCGTCCTCCGCTTCCCGGGCCACTTGCGTGGCTAAGGGGCAATGCCGTCAAGTAATTCAGGCATAAATTGCGCCAATTGAGTAATGGATGGGGCCTTTGCGGCAAGTGTTTTTTCGCAGTCGGGCCCAGTTGCTCACCGGTTGGCGCAGTTTTCGGTGGCCGCAAACAAGGCCAAAACCTTCGGGATGCCTGTCACCAACTGATTACCGGCCAGTCCTTCATGCCCAACATGCCAGCACCCGCACCCACGTAATCCACTGATATATCGCCTTCTTTCTTCAGTGACCTGAATAGTTTCAAAATGCCTAATACTGGGGAACAGAAGGCAACGAAGAAAATGAAGCAAGGAAAGATGATTGATCACACCGTTTATTTGGATTCATAACTTCGTTTCCTTGGTTAGCTCTTGTTGAGCATTTCATTGGTTGTATTCACCTTCACAAGAATTTGATTT
>CAIMWS010000207.1 GCA_903845125.1 uncultured Verrucomicrobiota bacterium | reverse complement strand
CCATCGTCATCACCTCCGTGACCCGGTCGAACAGGAAGATGTCGTTGACATTGTTGTTGTCGCCCAACACCAGGTTGCTGGCCGCGCTCTCGAAGGCCAGGTAGCGGCCATCGGCCGAGATCGACTGCTGCACCGCCCCCAAGTTCCCGGGCAGCCCATCTATCCCCGAGCTCACCGAGCCGGCCCGCTCCAGCGTGATGCTGAAGGTGGCCGGGCCCACGCGGTAGCCATCCCCATCGGTGACCGTGAACGAGAAGGAATCGGTGGGGGCGGCATCGCCGCCGTGGTCATACGTGACCGACAGGTTGTTGAGGTCCGCCTGGGTAAAGGTATCCCCTATGTTCAACGCCGTTCCCGCCAGCTTCAGGAATCCGTGCGCCGGAACGGCCGTCAATTGATATGTCAGCGCCTCCGCCAGGGACTCCTCGTCGGTCGTCTCCAGGTGCGTCTTGCGGATCAACCGCCCGCTGGCCGGCAGCAGGCTCAGGCCGGTGTTCACGGCCACCACCGGCAGGTGGGTGACCGTCACCGTATAGGTCAGGGCCACGAGACCGTCCTGCGCGGTGACTTTGATTTTCACCGGGTTGGCGCCGGTGGCCAGCGCCAGGGTTTTGGCGGTTCCCGAAGCCACCGGTTCCCACGTGCCGCTGTTATTCAATTCCACCTGGATGGTTGCGTTCGCTTGGTCGGCGGTGGGGGTGAGGGCGATGGCGGAGCCATTGATGCCCACCATGTATTCCAGGGTGGTCTTGGCGAACACCGGGCTCAGCGCCCCGAGGCTCGGCGCCAGGCTCGCCAGCTTCGCGTTGATGCTCAAGGTGGTGAAGTTCAGGATCGAGCCATAGCCCGTTCCGTAGGCATTCACCCCCTTGGCACGGTAATAGTATTTCGTCTCCGGCAACAGTCCGGTCACCGCCGCGTTCACATTCTGCACGGTGGCTCCGGTCAGGCCGCTTTGCGCCGCCACGGTGGCCGCACCCACAATTTTGCGCACCCGGGCGTTCCCGGTATCCATCACGTAAACGGTGCCGGCGCCATCCACTCCCACGCCGCGCGGATTTGCGAATTTTGCCGCCGAGGCCAGCCCATCGGCATAGCCTTGGGTGCCGGTGCCCGCCAGGGTGCTGACCACCCCGCCCGGGGTGATTTTCCGGATCAGGTGGTTATAGCAATCCGCCACATAAAGGCTGCCCGTGCCATCCAGGCACAAGCTATACGGCTCATTGAACTGCGCCACTGTGCCGGCGCCATCCGTGACCCCGGCCACGCCGGTGCCCGCCAGGGTGCTGACCACCCCTGCGGAGGTGATTTTCCGGATGCGTTTATTCCCGGTATCGGCCACATAGACATTGCCTGCGGCATCCACCGCCACACCACTTGGCACATTGAACCTGGCGCCGGCGCCGGCGCCATCCAGGTAGCCGGAGGAAGTGCTGCCGGCGAAAGTAGTCACCTGCCAAACCGCTCCACTCCAGTGCAGCTTCCGGATGCAATGGTTGTAACTATCTGCCACATACAGATCACCGCTGCCGTCCCGGGCGATGCCGGTCGGCAAATTGAACTGCGCCGCCAAACCATTGCCGTCCAGGTAACCTCCCCAAGAGCCGCTGACCGGCCCGGCGCCGGCCAGAGTTGTCACCACCCCGGCCGGGGTGACCATCCGAATGCGATGGTTCCAACCATCCGCCACATAAACATTGCCGCTGTTGTCCAGCGCCATGCCCTGTGGGGCGTTGAATTTCGAGGCAGCGCCGGTGCCATCCGCCCAGCCTGCGGTGGCCTGTCCCGCCAGGGTGGTCACCTGCCATGCCGATCCATCCCACACGGCCTTGCGCACGCGATTGGCGCTGCTATCCGCCACATAGAGGTTGCCCGCGCCATCCGCAATCATCCCCCAGGCATTGTAAAAACTTGCCGACAGGCCGGCGCCATCGGCGAAGGTGAAATTGCCCGAGCCCGCGATGGTGCTCACCACTGAAGCCAGATTTTGATCCGTGCTGTATTCAAAGAACGCATCCGAGGCGCCCCCGTTGGGCGCGAGGGTGCCTTTCAAGTTCACGGCGTAGGCGGTGAGGCTATCCGAGCCGGTGGTCACCATCAGCGGGTGGCCCAGCACCGTGATCGTGAAGGTATTCTCAAAATACACCCCCCCCTGGTCCGTCGTCCGCACCCGGATCGCATAGGTCTTCTGCGCCTCTGAATCGAGGACCGCCCCGGTTTTCAGGGTGCCGCCGCTGATCGTGAACGAGCCATTGCCGGTGTCCCCCGTGCCCGCCACCAGCGTATAAGTGAAGGTGTTGGCCGCATCCGGGTCGGTGGAGCTGAGCGTCCCCACCGTGGTCCCGGCAGCCTGGTTCTCCGCCACGCTGGCGTTGCTCAAGGCGAGATCCGTCGGCGCCTCATTCACATCGGTCACCGTGACCGTGAAGGCTTTCTCGTAATACAGCCCGCCCTGGTCCGTCGTCCGCAACCGGATGCTGTAGCTGTTTTTTAACTCGTAATTGAAGCTCGCCGCCGTCTTCAGCGTGTTGCCGGTGATCGTAAACGAACTATTGTCCGTGCTCCCCGTGCCCGCCACCAGCGCATAGGTGAAGGTGTTGGCTGCATCCTGATCGGTGGAGCTGAACGTCCCCACCGTGGTCCCGGAAGCCTG
>CAIMWS010000206.1 GCA_903845125.1 uncultured Verrucomicrobiota bacterium | reverse complement strand
TTATATTCATTTATTTATTTTTAAAGTGTTTTTATATGTTTACAAATACTAAAATATTTATTGCTTTACATGGTAATGTTATTTTTTAGCAAATACAATAGTATAATGTCAATTATTTATTATAATTTATTTTTTCCTCGTGACATACTCCACACATTTTAAAAAACCTTGAAACATGTTTTCTGTCGAACCGTTCGCAAGGATGTCGGCACGAGCATTTCGAGAAAATTCTGCACGAATAGTATCGTTATCGGCTAAATAAAGGATTTTTTCTTTTAGGGCGAAAATGTCATTTTCGGGCACGACAAAACCATTTCGCCCAGATTGGAGGTAACAGATCTCCGGTGGATGAGAACCTGCTTCAGTAACTATTGGCAAGCCGAAATAAAATGCCTGGTTTATCCCCAATCCGACGTGGCCGGGAATGGAAAAAATGTCGGCCATTTTGAATACCCGGCTGATTTGGAGGTTCACCGAATCATGCACTTCCCCAAGATAAAGGGTATTGCGCGGATTCATCCGCTTTTTCAGGGAATCAGGCATTCCGGAGCCGACGAGAACAAGACCTAGTTCGGATCGCTCGATGTTGCGAAATATTTCGACCAAGTGATCGGTTTTTTTTCTGTTACCTTCCTCGCTAATCCGGCCAGCAAAAAGAACAACTTTATTAAAAGGAATTCCAAGGTTGGTCTTGATTTGGCTCTTGGATTCTATGACTTCTGGAAAATCATTAAAATTAATGGTGTTGTTAGCTGGAAAGGCTTTATGCCGTGCCCGTAATGGTACGTTTGGCAATACGTTGCTTGTATACAAAATGATACCGTCACTTAAATGCATAATATAATTGAACAGCAACTTGCGCCAGAAACTGTCCCCCTCATCGAGGTTCCGGGTCTTAGTCCAGTAAATGAGAGGAATTCTTTTCAATTTGAGCCAATGGACCAACGGCCAAATAATAAGGTTTTTTAAATGCAGGAATAAAATAACCGCAGCTGGAGCATTTTTTTTAATTTCGCGGGCATACTCCAAAAACCCAAAAGGCATGAGCTTTAGGTTAAATTTCCGCAGAATCTGGCTTGTTGATTGCACCCTATTGGCCACCACTCTCAATTCCCAACCATTCTTATTAAACTCTTGAAAAAAATAATTGTAGAGGGAGACTCGATAATGCAATACTTGGTTAGAAATAAGCAATATTTTGTTACTCATTTTAGGATACACGGACAATAAGAATTAAGGCTGAGTCACACAATCCGCCGTGATACTTTTTAGTCAAAATGTTTACCCCGTGTTTGAGCAATAATACCATCCATAATGCGCGCCGTTATAAGTATTTCCTTATATGGAATTGGAACAGGGGTTCCTTCACGAATAGCTCGGTAAAATTGTCTAAATAATTTTCTTCTACCGTAATCCATGTGAAAGTCATTTTTCATAAACTGAAATATATTGCAAAGGCCATTACGAACACATTGCCAGCCTAACAACATTGGAGGTAAAAAGTAGTTTAAATAACTTTTGTAATTTCTAACAGGTCCAACGATCAACATTTGATGTGTATGGTCCGCAAGACAGTAATTTCTCGGTCCAAATACTCTGAATTCATGTCGTGCCGGTTTAATCTGGGATGAAAATGTGAAATACGCCGTTGAGCCATTTGCTCCGCAAATGGTTACTCGCAATTCATCTATAATCTCCCTCTCACCTAGGCGGTGCAACTCATTGCTGATCGAGCCTACGGCAACAACCTTGGGGTTATCATCTCCGATAAACTCTGCGATTTTGCAGATGCCATGGCTGATGACATTGTGGAATAATCCTCCGGGCAAGCGCCTGACCCAATGGTTTTTGTCGCCCAGTAAAGCCTTGCCATAGGGCCCTTGAGCAAAGGCGTAGCAAAAAATACTTTCCATGTGTACTGGATCACCACCCAGAACTCCTTTTTTGATCCGCTCACGCATTCGAATCGCCACAGGACTGAGTTGATGGTTATGACCCACCGTAAACTTTAAGCCTTTGCTCAACGCAAGCCGCAGAACCTCTTCGTTCTCTAAAGCAGTGATCGTGAAAGGTTTTTCCACCAGCACATGGCTTCCTGCCTCTAAGCATTCGCAGGCTAGGTTGAAATGACTTTGAGGGGGTGTTGTGATATGCACAACGTCAGGCCGACAACTGCTCAATAACTCTGATGACTTAGAGAAGGTCTTAACGCCACCAAGACGTTGGGCAAGCTGACGTGACATCAACTCTTCACGGTCACATACCCCACATATTTCACAACTTTCAATGCCTTGGATGACACTGACATGGTCATCCGCTATTTTCCCACACCCGATGATGGCAATTTTCAACATCATTAGTCCTTTTTCTCGTCTATTTGTTTAAAGTATGCAAAATGCATTCTTGAACCCTCAGCAAAGGTTATACGAGGCTGCCATCCGAGTAACTGCTTGGCCTTCGCGTTTGAATATTTGTTACCCTTGTAGTAAACACAAGCTCGATAACGATTGAATGCCGGGGGTAGTTGACCGTGCGACCAAGCCGAATACTTTTCCCAAATCCAGCAAAACAGATAAAATACAGGATAAGGAATTCTAACGGATGTAAATTTCGCCACGTTTTGTTTGTAAAGTTTTAGAAACTGTTTTCCTGTAGGAAGCTCATCATCGACCAGATTAAATACTTCTCCATCAACACCAGGAATTACACCCGCGAGCATAATGGCTTCAGCACAGTTATCTACGTAAGTTAATGGAATATGTTTGCTGTTTGCTAAATTCATAAATACTCCAAAGGTGTCAATGCCTATCCTGGGGCTGATTCTCTGGCGTGCACGGGGTCCATAAACAGAGCCGGGACGGACAATCGTAAATGGTATGTTGAATTTTTTATTATATTCCCGCACTATCGACTCCTGCCACATTTTCGCATTGCAATACGCATCGCCTCTCCGTATGAGATTTGGCTCAAGTTCACATGTTTCATCTAGGGTTTTGTAATGTGCAAGGTTCCAGTTAGTATAAACCGCAAAGGAACTCACATTAACAAAACGCTTAAGTTTACCACTGTTAATTAGTCCATCCAGCAAGTTACGAGTAGTAACCACAGTATCCAAAAAAGAGCCCGAATAGGACTTATCGCTACCTGCGGCAAGGTGACAGGCCAAACTTACATTTTTAGCGACTCGCTCACAGTCAGCCTTCACATTCAAATTACCTGGACAAAAATGAACACCATCGCAACCGGAATTTTTTACGACCTCCTGTAAATGCTTAGTATCACTACTTGGCCTAATAAAACACCGGATATTCTTGAATCCATGACGTATAAAGCATTCAACCAACCGTGTTCCAATAAAACCATTGGCACCGGTTATTAGTACTAATTCTTCTGGCGAAATAATATATTTATTTTTCAATTCCATAGATTTTAAATTGTTCCTAAATATTTATGCAGACTAGTCATACCGGGCCAATCCTGTGCTCCATTGAAAGTCCCAGTGAGGCGAGTAATAGACCCAGATGATCACAGTCTTTGATTAAATATTTCATAAACAAATGTTGTCCAAAGAATAAAAGAATAGGTAACACCAAGGTGTAACAGAGAGTTGCAGTTAACGACTTCGCCACAGCCGTTTTTTTTGATACAGCATGAGTATAGGCAATGCTACCCCTTAGCAGGGCTCTTCGCAAGTAGTAGGTGCGAGTTAGTCGCTGAGCAGGTTGTATTTCAAACACTATGGCATGATCACACCAAACACATTTATAACCCTTAGCTATGAGACGTTTAAAAAAATCCTTGTCTTCACCGTGAATAGCGAACCTAGGGTTAAATAATATTCTACTATTATTCAATTGCTCCATATTGAATAATACATTGCCGGTTCTAGTTTCAGGCCAAGAAAGTTCATGCCCCGTTGAGAATCGCTGCCGGTCAAATATTTTACCTCTCACAATCCAGGTAGGAGGTTCCTTCTCAAATTGGGCTAGAACCGGTCCCAGCGCAGCACAAACCATCTTTTCTTGGCAAGTATGGTAAAGGTCCAGCAACCAATGTTCAACTGGGATTTCATCATCATCTATGAATGCAGCATATTCTCCATCAACACTCTTTAGGGCCATGTTCCTTGACAATGAAAGGTTTTTTTCAGGCTGTGAAAAATAGCGTACTTTGATTGGCAATTTTCTCATTGCTTCCTCAACAACAGGAAAGGCACTTCGCTCGGGGTCATTATCGACCACTACCGCTGAAATTGTAAATTTTCCATAAGACTGTTGCACAGGAAGTTTTTCCAACAACCTTGCCAGCATTGGTGGTCGCCGAAAAGTTATAATGCACACACAAATATTGATCATGGATTTAAACTGAGAAGATAACTGATGTCTGTGGCATTATTTTGGTACTATTTTGATCATCATTTACAGCTAATGAACATTTAGTGATTGGCAGTTGTGGGCAATTTATTGCAACCAATAAAAAAACAAACCACATTAAATGGTTAGGCCGAATGAAACCAGCTTCGCTATAATTATGAACCAAAATCGTTATTATAAGCATTAGACGGAGACGACCATACTCGAAATCCACATCGCACATTTTAACTGCCGATTTTAATAGTACGTATATTGCAATCAGAAAAATCCCAAGTCCAACAAAACCTTCATGGGCCCATAATTCGAGATAACCGTCATGCGCCTGACCAAGACCTTGACTGAACATTTCCGAAAAGGATTCCGAAACTTCTCCTGACCAGAAGGCCATATAGCCCGCCCCAAGGAAAGGATGTTGCATCCCGAATTTAATTACCGTCTCCCAGATTTGCTTGCGATCGGTCAAATCGGGGCGTTTGCCTAAGATTGCCAAACCAACTTCACTGAGTGGTTTTTCAAAAACCAACTTCGATATGGCGTTCAAACTATACGCGGCAATCAAAACGCAACCCAACAAGGGTAAAAAATACCTGTATCGGAGGTTCCACTTGGGAAATCGACCTAAAGTAAAAAAAACGCTAATCGCAACACCTAAACATAAGATGCTAGTGGTGCTTCGCGAATGTCCAGCTCCATTGATGAGATAAAAGCTCATACCGAGGTAAAATAAATGCAACGGAATCTTTGAGAATAGAAATGTTGGGAGCGGACGCCCCTCTCGCTTGGCAAGTAAATAGCTCCAAACAAAATAGATGGATGACACTAGGCACAATTGTCCTAAAGTGTTTTTATGCGTTGCTACCCCAACCCACATATCCGGAGCCCAGACGCCTCCCCAGCTCCGAGCCGGTGCCCTTCCTAACGAAGGATAATACTTAATCAATATAATGGATAAAGGAATAAAAAGCAGTGCACAACGTCTGAACAAGGCAGCGACAGCGGCCAGTCGGTGTTTTTCGGTAAGGATGACCAACGCCATCATTAAGTCGCCCATAGTGCGAAACCAGCGTTTAAGCGAAAGCGCCACGAATGGGGACCAAGTGCAACTAATGGCCAGATATGCGAAAAAGAGAAATAAAAATGCATTTTCTCTAAAAAGAACTTGAAGCTGATTACCACGACGAGCTAATATAAGCACACTCATCCCCATGAGACTTGATAAGTAAAAAAAATCAGCATTGCCGATTTCCTCGCCTGTTAGTGAGGCACTAAAATTTAGCCAAAACGTAATACTTTTACTTGCACAGCGTAACATCCAAAGCAAGGGCACCCAATTGACCAGTGAAACCTCAGGATGATTTTTGACATCCTTGCGCAGTACGAGAAAGCAAAAATAAAGACACAACGATAAGGCGACTATTGGAGGCATACCTTATCAGGAAACTTATATACGAGCAATGCGCGTATTGAAAGGAACACGTTTTTTAGTTGGTTATTCGTGTTTTGTGGCTATCTGATATGATAAAGCCAAGAGCATCCAGACCTGACTCCAACCCAATAAACGCGCGCACATTGCGGTTTTTAGTTCTTGATTCGTAGTTTGTGGTTGGAGACCAACAGATCTGTTAACGCGAGCAGCATCCAAGCCTGGGTCCAACGCATGAAGGAGATGCGGTTGGTATAGTAGGGATGTTTTTGGAAATGGTAGAAGCCCCGGGTGTCCCATAGGTTGCGATTGGCCCATTGGCAGACGGTGTGGGCCAAGTCTTGGGCGTCCTGGCCAAAGTCCCGGAATTCCAGCAGGGTGATGATGCTCTGGGCGGCGGAGTGGATATCCACCGGATAGGTGCGGTCATGGTAATATTTCGGCGTGCCATCGTCCAAAAAGAAGTTTTGGCGGTAGTAGGCAAAGCCTCGGTGGATGGCGGAGTCGAACTCCGCCGTGCCGGCCTGCCGGGCAATGGAGCGCAGGGCACACAAATTGTAGCCGGTGTGGAAGTTGTCGATCCACTGCTGAGTGGGGTGCTCGCCATAGGGCCAGGAACCATCAGGACCCTGGCAACCGATGGAGAAGCGGGCCGCTTTCAAAGCGGGCTCGCGGAATTGTGCATCGCCCGATATTTTCCCCAACCGCACCAGAAAGGCAGCTCCCAAGAGGCTGGCGTTGTGGACTTTGGACCTGGCCAATGGAGTGTAGCTGTAACAGGCGGCAGAGTTGTTTTCCTCGTAGTAGAGAACATCCTGGATAAACCGGGCCGCGCTGGCAGCCATTTGGAGGCATTCCGGGCTGGGAGCGGCCTCATGAGCGTCCAGGAGTGCGTTGCCCACGAAGGTGGTGCAGATGATGTTGGGCATACCCAAGGGAAAGAGGCCGCTGCGGGATTGCCAGGGGAAGTGGTAACCCCAGCACCAGTAGCGGGATTCAGCGGCCCGCAGCTGCTTGAGCCGGGTGATCAATTCGCTCACCTGGCCCGCATCGGCAAGCAGGCCGAGTTTGTTTAGCTTCAGCAAGGCGCTGACAAATAGCGCGAGGCCTTTGGGATTCTGCCCAGGCGGTATGAGCAGGAGCGGGCGGAGGTTGAAAGGGCATCTCTTAACCAGCTGGGTCAGGGCCAGACGGAAAAGGCGAAAATCAAGAAACGGCAGGGTCTTCAGCAGCCGGCTGTTCAGCGCGTCGTAGGGATCGTAACCAGCCCATCCCCGGTCCTGGCAGTAGGAGAGGAGACGGAGGGTGATGGTTTTAAGCTCTTGGTTCGTAGTTCGTAGTTGGAAGCTGGGACATTGGTTCCTCGTTCTTGGTTCAGAAGCTAGCTGGCAAGCAGGGCTTGGATGATCCGGCTGGCAGTTTGACCGTCCCAGAGGGGCGGAATTTGCCCGAGGCGGTCGGAATTTTGGAAAACCTGGCCCAAGTCGGTTTTTAAATCGGCCACGGTAGTCAGACGGTTGCTACCCAGGGTGACGGTGATGGGACGCTCGGTATTGGGACGCAGCGTGAGACAGGGCGTGCGGAAATAAGTGGACTCCTCCTGTAAACCACCGGAGTCGGTCAGAACCAAGCGGGCGTGGCGGGTGAGGTTCAAGGAGTCGTGGTAGCCTATGGGATCCAGGATTTTCAGTGAGCCATTTGCTCCTGAGTTGATACCGAATTCCGCCAGGCGGGCGCGGGTGCGCGGGTGCATGGGGAAAACGACAGGCATCTGCTGGGCCAATCCGTCCAGCTCACCCATGATGGAGCTGAGGCTTGCCCGGTGGTCCACGTTGGAGGGCCGGTGCAGGGTAACATAGATGAACTGCTTATCCGCAAGGCCGAGATTCTGCAAAGTGGTTCGCTGGGCCGCCTTTTCAAGGTTGACCAACAGAGAGTCGATCATGATGTTGCCGACGAGCTTGATCTTGGACTCGGCGACACCCTCGCGGCGGAGGTTTTCATTCGCGTCTTCCGATGGCGTGAGCAGGAGGTCCGCAATGGAGTCGGTGACGAGGCGGTTGATTTCTTCGGGCATGGTGCGGTCTCCGCTGCGGAGGCCTGCTTCCACATGGGCGACCTTTATGCCCAGCTTGGCCGCCACCAAGGTGCAAGCCATGGTGGAGTTGACATCGCCTACAACCACAAGCCAGTCCGGTTTCTCTGCAATGCATACCGGCTCGAATTTGAGCATGATATTGGCGGTTTGCACTGCGTGGGATCCAGAGCCAGCGCCCAGGTTGATATCGGGCGCGGGTATGCCCAATTCCTGGAAGAAAACATCCGACATCTGCGCATCGTAGTGCTGGCCGGTATGTACTAGTAGTGCTTGGAGAGGGTGTTTCCTGGTTTGTAGTTCGCGGTTCGGGGTTCTTGATTCGTCGTTTTGAAGAACGGAGGCCGGGGAGCGGAGGTTCCACTGTTGAATGGCTTTGATAAGCGGGGCCACTTTCATGAAGTTGGGCCGCGCACCGGCAATAATCAGGATTTTCATGGATTACTCAAAGGGGTGCGAGGTCGGAAGTCCGAAATCAGAAGTCCGAAGTCAGCAAGGGAAAGAGCATAGGGCGTGGAGCTTGGCGCGCAGAGCTGAGGGAACGGCATAACTCATTTTTCATATTTTGGTCTAAAGGTCGGTAATTATCTTTTCAAGCTGAGCCAAGATGGAGTCCAAGGCAGCGGATTTGGTATGGGCTTGAAAAGCTTTACGGGGGCGTTTTTGGATCGTGATTTTGTTTTTTGCTTCATCCACGTTTTGGATCATGACCAGGCGGCCGGTAGCGCTGAGGTGTTTGTCTACGGCGCCGGTGGGTCCTCGGAAAATGCTGTAAACTGGCACCCCCAAGGCGGCCGCTTCGCGGTTCATGGTTCCGCCACCGCTAACGACCAGGTCTGAGTGCCAGATTAGGTTCAAACCATCAATGGCTTTCGCGGGAATAATCGCGCGCGAATTTTGGAACCAGTGGGGGTAACGGCCAGTGATTTCCTCGCCCTGTTTTTTGTTTCTGGGCAAAATGACGGACTGAACGGCCCCATCCAGAACCGCGCGTTCCATGAACGTTTCAAAAAGGATTTCGGCCTCGGGATTGTGATAGTGGGCCTCAGTGGCCGGAGGACGGACTGTGGCCAGGACTTTATCCAGCTGCAAACCCAGCTCCTGAATGATGGATGGATCTGGCTGGAAACTGGGGACGTAAACGTCTTCCTTGATACCCGGGTATTTGCGAACGTGGTCCCGGCGGCAGTAAGCGGCGTCATCGGGAATGACTTCCGGAACGAATTCCCAAGTGGGCTTCATGAAGGGAAGTGCCTTGGCGAATTCGTAGTCGGCAATCAGGACGGTGGTGATGCCGAGCAGGTTGCTGGCGATGATTTGGGAACGCGAACCGTGCGAAACTGCCAGCACGGGTTTGAACTTGCGGGCCAAGGGTAATAACTGGCCTGCCCGGTAGAAAAGACCCAGCACCTTGATGAATTTGTTTTTGCCATGATGGCGGCCCACTTTGTGGTAGGAGAGTCCCTTTTTATCAGCCAGTTCGCACACTTGGAAAGCTTCGCGGGCAGTAAGCAGGACTTCGTAACCCCGTTTCTTGAGCTCAACCAAAATAGGTTCAAAAAAGAGCACATGGGGGGTATTGTCCAAGTCGATCCATAGGCATCGGTTTTTAGGCGAGGAAACAGGCTGGTTTGCGGTGTTCATGCGGAAAAAAAAGGGGCATTTAGCCAATCACTCAACCAATTTGCCAATCGTAGAGAAGGCTCGGCAATGGCCAGCAACAGCGCGCGGCAAGACGTTCCCAAATGCGCTAGCGTAGCGCTTGGTAATGTAGCGGAGAAAGGCTTCGTAGTGACTGATGGGAAAGTATTCGGACTGGGGGTGCTTGTCGTCGAAATATAGGTAATCCGGATGGACATTCACTAATACCATCCCGCCGTGCTGGGCCACCCAATCCAGTTTCTTCTGCCAAATGCCTATGCCGGGCTCGGTAAAGATCTGAAATAAGGTGGAGTCCTGGGGGAGGGTGTAGGGGAGTTCGACGTAGCCCGCCGAGGGCCTGAGGTCGGAGGTCCGAGGCCCGAGGTCTGACTTCCGACTTCTGACTTCTGACTTCTGACTTCCGCTCCCGGCGCGGGAACCCAAAAGGGGAAGATGGTATCGACGCCTTCGGGTTGAGGCTCGAAGGGGTCGGTGTCGAAGGTGGAGCAATCGTATTGGACATGGAGGTCGTGGATCCAGTCCAGGTTATGATGCATGAAGCCAGCACGAAAGCCAACGACACCCCATTCTTTGAGATAATGGTTGATGCGAGGGGCGCATTGGCGGAAGTTTTTGCGGGAGCTGAAGAGCTTGCCATCGTGGTAGAGGTCGTGGACGCCCACTTCGAATCCGCGGGATGTGATGTGGTCGCGCAGTTCCTGGGTGACCTCGTATGAGCCTTCGGGAATCAGGTTATAGCAGGAACGGAAACCAAGACGCATTTCGAGTTCGATCAGCGGTTTGATGCGTTGCAAACCAACCGGACCTTCGACATCGTGGGTTAATACCACGGCAAATTGTTTGCCATCCGGCCACCCTGGCCAGCCAGGGGGTGGCTTCTCCGTGCCGGGTTTGATGGGCCAGATGTCCTGGCATTGGCGGAGTTTGCGTTTGGCAAACCATCGCCGCACCGATACCCGCAAGGCAAAAGGGAGCAGAGGCTTGAGGTGGTAGTAAATTTTCCGGCGGAGGGACATGGAGAGGAGCGGAGGTCTGAGGTCGGAATTCGGAGGTCAGCTGATGAGAAAACCTTCAGGGGATATGATCATTTTGCCGAGCATAGCTCCGACTCGCTGGCATTTGGCCTTTTGTTTTTCGTAGTCCGATTTTAAAATATAGCCACAATCATGGGCGAAATCGAGCCAGGTATCCGTTTCACCGTTTTCGCCATCGCAGTCGGTTAATTTGCTTACGAAATGGGCCTCGTAACGTCGTTTAGCCCAGGCTTCGCGCAAATTGGAACATACAGAACGGGATGACCTCCTGATTTGATCTGTAAGGGCGTATTTTTCTTCCGCTGGAAATGATTTGCTGGCTTGAAAAACGTCCATGGCCAGTTCATAAGCAAAATGATAAACCTCCAAATCCCTGGCTGAGTTAATCTTCATTTGCTTTTTCTGAATTCGGACCTCCGATTTCAGACTTCGGACTTCCGTCCTCTGCGCTCTTCGCTCTCAGCTCCAGGGCTTTTCACGGCCAGACTTCGTCCCGGTCAATTCGCCGGGTGAGGCGATGACGGCGGCCCGGATCTGGCCGGGCATAGGGAGTAATCAGTCTCCCGCATCAAAAAACCATCGTCTGGCAGGCGGCGGACGTGACGCCGACAGCCTGGCCACTGCAAAAAACTAAAACTCGTGATGGAGCCACTTGGGCACGTAGTTGGGCTGTTTATTGAGAACAACCGCAAAATCGGCTTTGTATTGTTTCAGGGTCTCACCGGCTTTTTGGACGGCTTCGCGCCGGGTTTTCTCGGCCTCGACGACCACCAGGGTGGTATCCAGCATGCGGGCCAGCATGGGGGTGACACTGGTGGGCGTGAAGACCGGGAGATCAAAAATGATGTAGTCGTATTCCGAGGCCACGAGCTTGGGTATGAGGCTGGAGAATTTACGGGGCAGGATGCCCCAACCCTGCTCATTGAGGGCGGAGACGACGTGGAGCTTTTGCTCGGCATCGGGCTTGGCGCTGGCGTTGCTCAGGAGGTCGTCCAACGTGGCGGGCTTGCCGTGGAAGAAGGGGTGCAGGGCGTGCCCTTGGGGGTTCATATCCACGTAGAGGACCTTGCCTTCGCCGGTCTCGGAAAGGGTGGCGGCCAGGCCGGTGGCCAGGGAGGTGGCACCGGCGCCGGAATCAAAATTAGTCACACCGACCAGCTTGGGTTTGCGAGGCACATTCTCCAGGCGGACCCCGACGCGGTCGCGCAGGGCTTCCAGGTAAGGGCGCAGGGGATGGTCCACAGCAGATTTGCTGGCGGCTGCGGGGTCGGTCGCGGCATCCGAGGGGGTGGCGTTGGAATCCGGCGAGGGAGCCATGAGCAAGGGCAACTCGGTGGTGGGCAGGGAACTGCCATTGCCGCCCAGTATGGGAATGGTCATCAAAGTGGTGAGGTGGAGCTTGCTCTCGATCTGACGGGAGGTTTTTACGGTTTGATCCAGGACTAATTCCAGAAGCAGGACCAAGGCAAGGCCGGCCCCAAAACACCCCGCAAACGCCATGGCCAGGCGTTTGATCAATGTTTTGCTGGCCGTACCGGTAACCGTAGGCTCCTGCAAGACGTTTATGTTGGGAGCCTGGCTGGCATCCAAATCTTTATCAGCAGAGGTTTGGTTCGCAACTCGCTCCAGGTAATAGTAATTGGTTTCGGCGAGATCGCGCTGGCGCTCAGCCTGGATAATTTCGTAGGAGACATTTTCAAAATCGCTGGCACGCTTTTTGACGAGGACCAGTTGGTTGGTGAGAAAAGCCAGCCGGTTCTCCAGCGCCGCAAGCCGGGCCTTGTAGGAGGAAATTTCAAAGACGGAACTGTTGTTGGTGTTGCCCAGGGAGCCCAAATTAACCAAGGCAGGCTGGGCCAGCTCCAAGGCAGCTTTGCGCTTCTCCTTGTCGCTGAGGCGCTGGGAGGCTGCCAAAACGGCGGGGTTTTCGTCCTGGTATTTGGTGCGCAGCTCGGAAAGATGGTTTTTAAGGGCTTTGATTTCGCCAGCCAGCTGCTGGTATTCATCGATGACATCTTTGGACACACTGGACGCTCCCGCGGCGGAAACCGAATTGGATGCGGCGGGAATGGGTCTGTTGGTGGTGGCAGCGAGCAGGTTGGTGCCGCCAATGGTCAAATTGGTACTGGCCGAGTTCGTGGATTGAGAGGTCTCGAATTTGGCGGCAAGAGCCCGGCGCTCGGAGAGATCCGTCTCCACGGTGAAGATGTCCTGCTCCAGCTTGGACATCTGACCTGCAATTGCTTTGCGGGATTCCTCCACGGATATGACACCGTGTTTATTCTTAAGACCTATAAGGTTTGTCTCCGCCTTAAATAAGCCTTTGAAGAGTTCGTCTTTGCGCACACCTATCTTTAAATTATCAACTTTGGGGCGATGGATTTCGTTGTGTTTCCGAAAATAGGCGGAAATGAGGTTCCTAAGAACAGGCTGCACAACATCGGAATTTTCACTTTCAAAATTGAGCAGGATGATCGTGCTGCCCTTGGGCGAGGCAACGGTCAAGCCTCTGGAAATGGCTAAAGCGAGGTTGTTGGTATTCAAATAGGCTGGCAAACGGGCCGTATTGGTGCCTGCGATCTGGCTGGCGGTCGATTGAGAACTCACTGTTTTAGCAACGTCCACGGCGAGGTCAAAACTACGCAGAACTTCCATCTCTGCGGCAATCACCGCCTCGGAACGGACATCAAGTGAGCGTACGTCTGCGTTCCCGCCCATGGCGGCCGCTGTTTTGTTATCCAAAAGGTATTTTACCATCAATTTGGCTTCCGATTGGAAGCGTGGGGGCGAAAGGAAATAGACACCAACCACCGCCAAAAGCCCCAAAACAAAAGCGCCCAGGATGATCCACTTGCGGCGGAAGACGATGTAATAAAGATCCGGCAGGGAGAGGCTGGAAGCGGGTTGTTCTGGGTCTTGGTCGGGCATATGGGTGGGGCGAAAAAGTTTCAGGCCAGGTGGGGGTAGAGCAACTCCCCCGCCCAGCGCAGCAGGGGCAGGGGCAGCAACCTGAAAAGGTGGTTGTGCCAGCCGGAGACGCGGTCTGTTTCCTGGATGAAGGAATCGTGGCGCAGGCTGTACTTAAAATATTGGATCCGCGTTTCAGCGGCCCCCCAGCCGAGCTTGAAACGGCGCAAGCCATCGTGGGCGAGGGAGGTGCGGCCAAAATCCAACGAGCGGAATTGGCGGCGGGCAAAATGTTCGATGGCGGTCCACATGACGAGGTTGTTGCCGCGCAGGTCCAGGCGGGATTCGTCCGAAGCGCCGAATTTATACAGAACCTGGCCGTGCTGGTGGAAATAGACCGCACCCGCCACGGGATCCCCTTGGTGGCGGGCCAGAATGACCGTTCCATGGCCGCCTTCCAGAACGTGGTGGTGGATTTTCTCAAAAAACTTCAAAGGCTGAGGCGGCAGGCCGTGTTTCTTGCGGGTGAGACAATGCAGGCGGTAATAGGCGCGCACAGCATCCAGGGAATCGGCGATTTCAACCTGGAGGCCCGCTTTGAGGGCTTTGGCCACGGCACGCCGCACGGAGCTTTCACAGCGGCTTTTGAGGGCGTCGAGCGGCTGGGAGAGATCCAACCGATGGGTGTAAAACTGCAGGGAAGGCTTGGCTTCCGGAGCGGGCGGGGCATCTGGGCCGCGGATCTCAAGGTGCTTCCACCGGCGGGATTTGCCATAGGCCACAGCCTGGCTCCAAAGATCCTGCCAGCGGCAGGAGGAATCACTCCAAGGCTCGCAGTGGTCGGTAAACGGCAGGGAGACGCCGCGCCGGCCGGTGAGGCGGCTATCCACCTCCATCATCGGCAGCAGCGCGCGCAGGCTGGAGGAGGATAAGGAATCCTGGTTTGCACGGGAATCGGAATCGAAACCCGTGGGTTCGCGAACGATAAAGTAACAAGGCACGTGGGCGTAGGAATCCACCAACACCCTGGCCCAGGCGGAGCTGTGGAAGAACCCGGAGATATCGTTGGCTAGGAGAAAGCCATCCCAATCCTGGTGCTCCAAGGGGTTGAGGCGCTGGAAAATAAATCCCTCCCTCCACCCGATCAGGGATCGGGATTCATCAGCCAGCATTGGTTTTCCAGCCATTAACACCATTATTATAAGCTGAAAAGGCGGTTAAGCAATGCAATTGGCCAACTCGCGCGCGACGGTTTCGACCTGCTCCGGTGATAATTCCGGATACATGGGCAGGGAGAGAAACTCCTCCGCGCAACGCTCGGCCACGGGGAACGAACCCCGGGACAGGCCGAGATCGCGGTAGGCGTCCTGCAAATGCAACGGCACAGGATAATGAATTCCGCAGCCGATGCCCTTCTGCACCAGTTTCTTGAGCACTTCGTCGCGTTGTTTGACCCGCACGGCGTAGATGTGATAAATGGGCGTGCCATAGGCGGCCACGGGGGGCGTCACCACGCCTTTGATATCCGCCAGCAGGCGGTCGTAAGCTTCGGCATGGCGCCTGCGCCGGGCGTTGCTATCCGCTAACTTTCGCAACTTGATACTGAGAACAGCACCTTGGATGCCATCCAGCCGGCCGTTCCAGCCGACCATGGAATGGTAATACTTCCTGGCGGAGCCATGCTCACGGAGCATCTGGATTTTGGCCTTGAGATCGGCATCGCTCGTGATGACCGCGCCGCCTTCGCCGAAAGCCCCGAGGTTTTTGCCCGGGTAAAAACTAAAACACCCAGCCGCACCCAAGGTGCCGGCCTTGCGCCCTTTATATTCAGCGCCATGCGCCTGGCAGGCATCTTCCACCACGGGCAAACCGTAGCGTTTGGCGATATCCAGTATGGGATCCAGATCGGCGGTCTGGCCGAAGATGTGCACGGGGATGATGGCTTTGGTGCGGGGAGTGATGGCCCGCTCCAGCAAAGCCGGGTTCATGGTGTAAGTGTGTTCGTCAATGTCCACAAACACCGGTTTGGCGCCGCAAAAGCTGATGGCTTCAGTAGTGGCGATGAAAGTGTGGGGAACCGTGATGACCTCATCACCCGGTTTCACACCCAAGGCGAGCAAAGCAAACCAAAGGGCATCGGTGCCATTACCCACCCCGATGGCATGGGGGCAGCCATTGAAGGCGGCAAATTCTTTCTCAAATTGCTCCACAAAGGGTCCGCCCGCGAAGGCACTGCGTTCAACGACCTCTTTGAAAGCCGCGACGAATTCGTCCATCAGAGGTTGATGGTGCGCTTTAAGGTCCAAAAATGGCACTTGCATGACTCAATAAACGGCAAAAGGTGGAAAAAACTTTAACAAAATCATCAGGCGGGTTTGAGATATTTGCGCACCCGCGCGGGATTTCCCGCCACAACCGCATAAGCCGGAACATCTTTGGTGACCACGCTACCAGCGCCCACGAGGGCGTACTCGCCGACCGTGACGCCGCAAAGGAGGGTGACGCTGGACCCGATGGAGGCACCCTTTTTGATCAGAGTAGGCCGGCAATCCCAATCCGCCTCAGTCTGGGGTTGTCCGTCCGGATTGGTGGCCCGGGGATAGAGGTCGTTGATGAAAGTGACATTGTGTCCCACAAAAACCTCGTCCTCAATGGTCACCCCTTCGCAAATGAAGGTGTGGCTCGAAATTTTACACCGGGCGCCGATTTTGGCTCCTTTTTGGACTTCCACGAAGGTGCCGATCCGCGTATCTTCACCGATTTCGCAACCGTAGAGATTAACAAAAGCGTAAATGCGCACCCCGGTGGCCAGTTTTACATCCGGGGCAATCCGGACAAAATTATTCGCAGAATCGCTCATAAACGCATTATTCAAAGGCGATGGCCGCGCCACTTTTGCGGAGGGAAGCCGTGGAGGCCTCCAGGAGCTTGATCATTTCCAAGCCTTCCTTGCCGCCCGTGAGGGGCTTGCGGCCCTCGCGGATGCAATCCAGGAAGTGCTGGCACTCCACCTTCAGCGGCTCCTCCTGCTTCACATATGGGGCATACATATCCCCGTAATGATAAGCATATTGGAACTCGGCAAAGGTATCGTAATGCGGCGGGCGCTCCACCCGCATGTCATAAACGCGTATTTTCTCCAGGGGCGCCACATCATCGTAAACGATCATGCGCTGGGAGCCGACGATGGTCATCTCCCGCACTTTACGGGGATCCAGCCAGCTGCTCTGGATGATGGCGGTTTTATTTTTGCGGTAGTTCAGCGTCATGGTGGTGATATCCTCAATGCCCGGCGTGACATGGGCCGAACCCTGGCAATTCACCGAGAGCGGGAACTCCTCCATGATATAAGAGATGATAGAAAGGTCGTGGGGCGCCAAATCCCAAGTGACGTTGATTTCCTTTTGGAATAATCCCAAATTCAAGCGTCGGGCGCTGATGTAACGGATATCCCCGATGTCGCCTTTATCGATAATGTCTTTGATTTTACGCACCGGAGCCGAATACAGAAAAGTGTGGCCCACCATGAGCACCAGGCCTTTTTCTTTGGCGATCTGAATCAGTTCCTCGCACTCGGCGGCGGAAGCAGCCAGAGGTTTCTCGAT
>CAIMWS010000205.1 GCA_903845125.1 uncultured Verrucomicrobiota bacterium | reverse complement strand
GCGCCGGCCCCGGCAACTGGCGGCGGTGGCGCCCTACCTGGCCATGGCCGTGCTCTACAAAAAAGCCAATCCTTTGTGGTATTTGCTGATCCGCCGCCGCTGGGTGCGAAAGGTTTGGCAGCCCCTGGTCTGGCTGTCGCATAAACGGCATTTGTTTTTCCGCCAGCGTTTGGAAGCCAGGTTGGAGCAGCGGGAGCAAACCGTATGAGCGCAGCCACCTTGACGAGCCAGCGGGATAAATTGCGGCTTGCGCGGGAGGCGGAAAGCGCCAAGGATTCAGGCAGACAACAAAAGGATGCCTATGACGCGATCAAGAACCACTTGGCTGATGGGGATAACCTGGCTGGCCCTGGCTGGCGGTGGGATGAATACCGCACGGGCGGAGGCGGCCGGAGTGCCGGGGGTGATCCAACTGGATGCGCAGAGCGCAACCATCCATGGCGGCACGGCCCGCTTCATGGTGCTGGAGGGGCTGGGCAACATTTGTTTCTGGACCGATGCACGGGACTGGATTTCCTGGCAAGTTCCGGTGGTGAAGGCCGGGGAATATTTAGTGCTGTTGAAATATAGCTGCGAGGATGGCTCGCAAGGCAGCACCTTCGAGGTGGCCCTGGATGGTCAAACCCTCGAAGGTCGCATTGCCGAAGGAACTTCCACCTGGTATGACCACGAAGTAATGACCTTGGGGCGGTTGCAGGCAGCCCAGGCGGGACCGCGAACTTTGTGGCTCAAACCCCGGCAAAAGCCGGGGCAGGCGGTGATGAACCTGGCGTGGATCCGCCTGGTGCCGGCGGAGGCGTGGCCGGAATACCAGCGCCGGGCGGCGGGCAGTAATCCAGGCGTAGCCCGGGCGGGATACACGGGCCCGGTGTTCATTGTGCCGAATTTCCACCCCGCCAGCTGCGGGTGGCTGACCGATTTTTCGACGGAGCGGAACTATTGCGCCTATTCCTACCTGGACCACCTGGACCGGTTGCGGAATGATCCCCAATACGCGTTCGCTTTTTCAGAGATCAATAACCTGATGGCGATCATGGAGTTCGAACCGGGGCGGATGGCGGAATTCCAGCGGCGGGTGGCGGAGGGGCGATTGGAGTTGGTGAACGCATTTTTCCTGGAACCGACCATTAATTTGTCCGGCGGAGAAGCATTGGTGAAAATGGGCGTGGAAGGATTGCGATGGTATCAGCAGGTGATGGGAACCCAGCCGCGTTTCGCGTGGATGATCGATGTGACAGGGGTGCACGAGCAAATGGGCCAGGTGGTGGCAGGGCTCGGGCTGGAGGCGCTGGTTTACACACGGGATAATCCCACAACCAATTCCCTGCACTGGATGGAGTCCCCCGATGGCACGCGGGTATTATCGGTAAGTCCCGGCCATTACAGCGATTGGGGGGCGCTGTTCAATGCCCGCACCAACCTCGGTGGTGCAGCCTTGAAACGGTTGGCGCAGGACGTGCAGACAAAAGCGCGGCGCACACCGTCCGGCCTGCCGGTGCTGGTTTTGGGCGGGGGTGGGGATTATGCCCTGGCCCCGGCAAACAAGGCCTACCCGACGGCCTTCCTGGAGCAATGGAAAAACGTGGCGCCAACGGTGGAACCCCGGTTCACCGGGCTGGGCAAGTATATCGACGCCGTGCTGCCGAAAATCCGGACCGGGGAAGTGAAGCTGCCGGTGGCACGCAGCGGGGCGAAGCTGTCGTGGACCTCATTTTGGATCCAGAATCCCAAGGTAAAGGCCTGGTACCGGAGGGACGAACACAGCCTGCAGGCCGCGGAGGCGGTGGCCACAGTGGCGAGCATGAAATCCGGCTACGCTTACCCAGTCCAGCCGCTGTACCATGCCTGGCTGCAGATGCTGTTGAACATGGACCGCAATACCCTGTGGGGGGCCGCAGGCGGGATGGTTTTTGAGCATCCGCGGTCCTGGGATGCGCGGGACCGGTTTGAGGCGGTGGCCGCCATTGCCTCGGAAACACAAGGGACGGCCCTGCGCAGCCTGCTGGGCAAGGGAGAATCGTTGGGGGTGTTCAATCCGCTGAATTGGGCGCGGCGTGATCCGGCGTTGCTCTGTTTGCCCGCCGGTTTGGCCCCCTCCGGCGCCGTATGGCAACCGGCGGGGGATGGAACCATCTGGTGCCAGCAGGCGCTGCCCGCACTGGGCGCCACCACGTTGGAAACCAAAGCGGGAGCGGAAATGGGGATTCCCCCGGTGGCTCCCGGGGTGGAAACCATCGAAACGACGCATTACGTGGCGCGGATCGATCCCGTCTGCGGAGCACTGCGCAGTGTGAAGCTCAAGCCTTCCGGCCGGGAAATTCTGGACGGGCCAGTGCTGCTGGTAGCGGAGCGGGGCAAGGACGGCCACGATACGCCGCCCCGACCCAAGCGCCCACGGCTGGGGGATTCCACCCACGGACCCGCGCAAATCAGCGTACGCCCGGGGCCGGTGGCCACGGTGGTGGAGGTGCAGTCCACGTTTTACGGGGGCGGGGCTTTGCGGCAAAAGCTGGTGTTTTACCGGGATTATCCACGCATCGACTTCGACGTGGAATTGAACGATTTGCCCAACCAGACGGTGGTGGTGGCGGAGTTTCCGCTGGCACACGGCATCCGGGAAATCCGGCGCGGCATCCCGTACGGTTTTTCCCACGGGGCGTGGGAACAGCCGAATCCGGATCTGGCGGGATGGGCGGAGGGAATCCAGGCAGCCATCCGGTGGTCCCATTACCAATTCACGGATGGCGGAGGGGTGGCCTTGCTGGACCGCGGCTTGCCAGGCCGGGAATTGAATGGCCGGACACCGGTGCTGTTCCTGCTCAACGCCCAGGACACTTACCTGGGTTATCCCTGCGCCTGGCTAAGCGGCAAGGGCAAACAGCAAGCTTCGTTCGCGCTGGTGGCGCATGACGGGCAGTGGGAACAGGCGCGCGTGCCACAACTGGCCTGGGAGTTCAATTGCCCGCCCATCCTGGCGCCGGGCACCGCGGCCTCCCCTGCCCGCTCCTATTTGCAAACCTCAGAGAACGTGATTGTGGAAGCCCTGCGCCGGGAAGGTGGATTTATCGAAGCGCGGCTGGTGGAATGCCTCGGACGGGCCGGAACCGCCAGCGTGAAACTGGACCTGCCGCACCAGCAGGCTTGCCTGACCAATCTGCGGGGCGAGAGGCCCGTGCCGCTGCTGCCTGGTCCGGATGGATACCTTTTGCCTGTGCGCCCGCAACAGATACTGACCCTGCGGTTTGCCACAGGTTGGGCAGAACCGGAAATCCAACCGCTGGTCAAATGGGATGAGCTGGTGCCCCCGAGCAAACTGGAGGCCCTCAAGCTGCGGCTGCAGAACCGGAAAGGCCATCCGCCCATGGGAAGCAATTAGAAACCTGGACGCCGGGCATGAATCCGGCCACTCACCGGTAGATATCCACCAGGAAAACGACGGCCTCGGCTTTCCCCAAATTGATGATCGCGTGGGGAACATCCGCCCGATAGTTGGCTGAATCCCCGGGATTCAGCTCCTCGGAGTCGGTGGCAGATTCAACCCGCACCCGGCCCTTTTGAACCGTCAGGAACTCCCGGGTGCCCTCAAAATGGGGGGAACTCCTCAGCGCACCACCCGGCTGCAGTTGTACCTCGTAAAACTCCACATCCTTTTCGAGGTTCAGCGGGGACAAAGTGCGGATCCGGCAATCCTTATCCGACCGGTAATGGTAGGCGTGGTCGTTGGCCCGGATGACGACCACGGAGGAGACGGCCCCAGGCATGTCGAGCAGTTCGCCCAAGGAGAGCGCAAAGGCCCGGGCGATGCGCAGCGTCACAGCCAGCGTGGGATTGGCCTGTTCGCGCTCGATCTGGCTGAGCATCGACCGGCTCACTCCGCTGGCATTGGCGAGCACTTCCAGTGACCACCCGCGCTCAGTGCGCATCTGCTTCACCCGCTGGCCCAGGTGGCGGTTGACCGCTTCGGGCTCGCGCGGACCGGGGGCGGCCGCGAGCGGCTCGGAATCTGGTTTCATTTTGTTCAATATACTGGATTTTTTTCTTGCATATCGAACAGTGCCGTCTAGTTTAATGGAAAGCATGTCCAACATGCTGGAAACAATGTGCAGCCGGCGCGCGGTTTTGGCAACCTGGATTTTCCAGAGCGAACGAAGCCCAAAACGGAACGCAGGAAACCATGAACGAAAGGATTTGAACCATGAAAGCATTGGTGAAAAAAGAACGTAAACCCGGGCTCTGGCTGGAAGATGTGCCGGTGCCGCAAATTGGCATCAATGATGTCCTGATCCGTGTGGATCGCACCGGCATATGCGGGACAGACTTGCATATCTATAAATGGGACGATTGGGCCCAGAAAACCATCCCGACCCCCATGGTGGTGGGCCACGAGTTCGTAGGTGAGGTGGTGGAGGTGGGATTCAACGTGAAAGACTTTTTCCCGGGGGAAATCGTAAGCGCGGAGGGGCACGTGGTCTGCGGGCGATGCCGGAATTGCCTGGCGGGCCGCCGGCATCTTTGCCGGGATACGCAGGGAATTGGCGTCAACCGGCCGGGTGCCTTTGCGGAATACATTTCAGTGCCGATGACCAACGTGTGGCATCATCGGCACGACATCGACCGGGACGTGGCCTCCATCTTTGATCCGTTCGGCAACGCGGTCCATACGGCACTGAGTTTTCCGGTTTTAGGGGAGGACGTGCTGGTGACCGGGGCCGGCCCCATAGGGATCATGGCAGCGGCGGTGGCCAAACATGCCGGGGCGCGCTTTGTGGTGGTTACGGATGTGAATGAATACCGGCTGGAATTGGCCCGGAAAATGGGTGTCACAGCGGCCCTGAACGTGGCCAAAGGATCCCTGGCCGAGGTGCAGAAGGAATTGGGCATGAAGGAAGGCTTTGATGTGGGCCTGGAAATGTCGGGCACGCCAGCTGCACTACGGGATCTGATCAACAACATGTGCCACGGAGGCAAAATCGCCATTTTGGGCATTCCCCCGGCGGAAATGGCCATCGACTGGAGCAAAGTGATCTTCAACATGCTGACCATCAAGGGCATCTACGGCCGGGAGATGTATGAGACCTGGTATAAAATGAGTGTGATGCTGGAAAGCGGCCTCAACATCCAGCCCATCATCACCCATCGTTTCCACTTTACCGAATTCGAGCAAGGATTTGCCGCCATGATCAGCGGCTACTCTGGCAAAGTGGTATTGGACTGGAAGATTAAATCTAATGGCTAATGGCCACTAAATACCTCAGAATACCCGACCCATGAGACCTGCATTACTAGTGACCGTCCTATGCGGCGGACTGATTACTCCCCTTGCCGTTCAGGCGGGCCTGAGGGTTCCCGCTTTTACCGCCTATCTGGACCCCAATCCGGAGGGCGCCCGGGTATCCTCCCGTTCAGGGATCACCGGCTGGAAAGACCCCGCGCTGAAGATCCTGTGGTTTGGCGAGTTGAAAGAGGCCGGGGAATTGGATTGCCAACTGGCGCTGCGGCTGCCGGAGAATGGGGTATCCAAGCTGCGCCTATCGGTGGCTGGCCAGGCGCGCGACTTTGAAGCCAAAGGCAGCGGGGCGGGATTGGTAATGGCTTCCGCCGGCTCCTTCAATATCCCCACGGCTGGATATCACTGTTTCACGCTGGAATCGCGCAATGACCGCGGCGCCGTTTTTGGCGATGTCGATGCCCTCATCCTGGATGGCCCGGCAACCACCAATGCCCACTTCAACATGCAAGCGCGGCGTAATGCTGCCTCGGTTCACCTGGTTTATCCGGTGCCGAAGGAAACCAAGGTGGCGGCGTTTTATTGCGAAATGACCGGGCTGGACGATCCGTTGTGGTCCTATTACATGGCCTGCGGCTGGCACCGGGGATATTTTGGCATGCAAGTCAACAGCACCACTGAACGCCGCATCATCTTTTCGGTTTGGGACAGCGGGAAGGAAGCGGTGGATCGGGGCAAAGTGCAGGCGGATGACCGGGTGACCCTCGTAGCCAAGGGTGAAGGGGTTTATTCGGGTGATTTTGGCAACGAGGGAACCGGCGGCCACAGCCACCTGAAGTTCCAGTGGAAGACGGGCGAAAAACAGCGTTTCCTGGTCACCGCCAAGCCCATCGACGCCACCCACACCATCTACTCCGGTTTCTATTTTTATCCCGATCAGAAAAAGTGGATTTTAATCAGCAGTTGGAAAGCCCCCAAGGAAGGGGGTTATTTGCGCGGATTGTATAGCTTCAGCGAGAATTTTGGCGGCAGCAACGGCCACCTCCGCCGCAAAGCGCTCTACGGCAACCAATGGATCCAGACTGAAACCGGCCAATGGCGCGAACTGTGCACGGCCACTTTCAGCCACGATCCCACCGGCAAGGAAGATCGCAGGGACCGCTTTATGGGCTTGGAAAATGGCCAATTCTTTTTATCTCACGGCGGTTTTTCGGCTGGTTACACGCCTTACGGGGAAAAATTCAACCGGCCCGCTAACGGCCAGGAACCGGGGGCCATGGAGTTGCCTGCCATCCCGGCCCATTAAAAAGCGGGTTATTCCCTTGGGAAGGCGGATGCCTCCCCAGTTTTAGCCGGAGAAACGCGGAGGAAATGACATTTATGCTAGGAGCGATTAAAGACCATTTGGGTGCGCAGCTCACGGAACTGCGCAAAGCTGGCTTATATAAAAACGAACGGGTCATCACCACTCCCCAAGGCACCAGCATCCGGGTGGCTGATGGACAGCCTGTGGTAAATCTGTGCGCCAATAACTACTTGGGATTGGCGCAAGCCCCGATGGTGGCTGCGGCAGCAAAAAAAGCGATCGATCGATGGGGTTATGGCCTTTCCAGTGTCCGTTTTATATGCGGCACACAGGGTGTCCACAAACAGCTTGAGGCCCGGCTCAGCGAATTTTTGGGCACGGAGGATACCCTGCTCTATTCTTCCTGTTTCGATGCCAATGGCGGGCTTTTTGAAACCTTGCTGGGAGAAGAGGATGCCATCATTTCCGATGAATTGAATCACGCCAGCATCATCGACGGCATCCGACTGTGCAAAGCCCGGCGATTCCGCTACCGGAACAACCACATGGAGGACTTGGAAAACCAACTCCGGGCCGCCGGGACATGCCGCTTTAAAATGATCGCCACTGATGGCGTGTTTTCCATGGATGGGCATATCGCCAACCTGCCAGGCATCACCCAACTGGCGGCGCGTTACCAGGCACTCGTCATGGTGGATGATTCACATGCGGTGGGTTTTATGGGCAAAAACGGACGCGGCACCCCGGAGCATCACGGAGTGCAAGACCGGGTGGATATCCTGACCGGCACCCTGGGCAAAGCCTTGGGTGGGGCCAGCGGCGGCTATACCAGCGGGCGCAAGGAAATCATCGAATTCCTGCGCCAGCGTTCCCGTCCCTATCTATTTTCCAACACCCTGGCGCCAGTGATCGCCGGAGCAACCTTGGATATTCTGGATACATTATCCTCTTCCACCGCCTTGCGCGATAAACTCGAGGCTAATACCAGGTATTTCCGGGAAAAGATGAGTCATCTCCATTTCAACATTATCCCCGGGGAGCATCCCATCGTACCCATCATGCTTGGCGATGCCGCCTTGGCGAGCCGTTTTGCGGAAGCGATGCTGGCCAAAGGAGTTTATGTCATCGGTTTTTCTTATCCAGTGGTGCCTATAGGCAAAGCCCGGATACGAACCCAGATTTCCGCCGCCCACTCACGTGAAGATCTGGATCTGGCAATAAACGCTTTCGATGAAGTAAGGCGTGACTTGGGTTTGGCTGCAGCAGCGAACCCGGCCAACTGAAAGAACCATCATCCAACAAATTGCCCAACAAAGATTTATAATCGGTAATTCACCCCATCCCCGGAAAATGATGGAGTGAGCAACGGGCGAGAGGGAAAGGTGGAGAGCGTTGCTTTATCGTTATTTTTTCATGCCCAGTATAAAAACGAGCCCATTAAAAATATTTGCATTTTGTTTGCCATGAATCTTCGGATTCAGGTAGGCTAATCTTCTTGTGCATTTAAGGGTATGCGCACAGTGGTTTATCCTGGAAGTTTTGATCCAATAACTTACGGACACTTGGATATTATCCAAAGGGCCGCGAAGTTGTTTGACCGGATCGTGGTGGCAATCGCTAACAACGATGCCAAACGGCCGCTTTTTTCCATGAATGAACGCCGGGAAATGGTATTGAAATCGGTTGCGCATCTGCCTCACGTAGAGGCAGATAAGCTGACCGGATTGCTGGTGGATTACGTTCGGAAACAGGGGGCCAAAGCGATCATCCGGGGCTTGCGGGCAGTATCGGACTTTGAGTTTGAATTCCAGCTGGCCTTGATGAACCGGAAATTGGATGACCGGGTGGAGACTATTTTTATGATGCCGAAGGAATCCTACGTGTTTCTGAGTTCGCGGATTGTGAAAGAAATAGCGCGACTCGGCGGAGATGTCAGTGCTTTTGTGCCTTTGCATGTGCAAAAGGCGTTGGACAGGAAACTTGCCAAAACACGGTAAGGGGCGTTTATTGTAGTATATGCCTGTGATATTCAATGTGCGTCATTTGGAAAAGCACTCTCTGCATCTCCAGGGAGAGTTGCCGGTGACCGAGTTGGATTTGGATGGCTTGGATGAGTGCGTAAAAGGCGATCAACCTTTAAAATACGACCTTGAAATCCAACTCTTGGATGGCAGCTTCCTGATCCAGGGAAAATTGGAAATATTGTTGGAATGCACTTGTGTCCGTTGCTTGAAGGAATTCCCGCAACGGCTGGAATTGGGCGAATGGGCCTGCCACTTGGCGCGTCAGGGTGAAGAATGCGTGGCGGTGGTGAACGACTGTGTGGACTTGACGCCATACATCCGCGAAGATATTTTGCTCGCGTTTCCGCAACATCCGTTGTGTGAACCCGGGTGTGATAAGCTTCCCCGATCGGCTTTCAGCGGTCAGAACAATCCCAGTAAAGGGATTGGGAGCGAGTCCTCGACGTGGGCTGAGTTGAATAAATTGAAGTTTAATTAAGGAATATTATGGGCGTACCAAAACGCAAACCGTCTCGAAGCCGTCAGCGCATGCGCCGGGCTTATAACAGTGTATTGAAACTTCCACAAATGAGCCACTGTCCGCAGTGTGCCGCCCCCTTCGTTCCGCATCGGGTATGCCCGGCTTGCGGCTATTACAAAGGTCGGCAGGTGGTGACCGTCGAAGCATTCGCCTAGGCGATTAAGAACGCGGGAAAGTGAAAGCGCCTGGCGATGCCGCGGCGCTTCTTTCTACTTTATGCGTATTGCTGTGGATGTCATGGGTGGCGACCATGGCTGTGAGGTCGTCATCAGGGGCGTAAAGCAAGCTCTGGAGAGCAACCCCAAGCTGACTCACATCTATTTGGTTGGCCAGGAAGAGGCCATACGTCCCGCTTTATCCGCGTGCCTGTTGCAGGATTCCAAAGTGGAAATCTGGCACGCTCCGGAAGTGCTCACCATGGATGACAAACCCGTGGTGGGTTTGCGGAAAAAAAAGCACTGCTCCATTCTGAAGGCGGTGGAATTGCTGAAAGAAGGCCAGGCCGATGCCTTGGTTTCCCCGGGAAATACCGGTGGCGTGGTGGCAGCTTCCACCATCCGTCTGCGGCCGCTGGCCGGGGTTGACCGTCCCGCGATCGCCACGGTGATGCCCGCTCCCGAAAATCAATTTGTGCTGCTGGATGCAGGGGCCAATGTGGAGTGCAAGCCGTTGCACCTGGCGCAGTATGGCATCATGGGCAGTGTTTATTCCCGGGAAATCCTGGGCTATGCCAAACCCCGCGTCGGGCTTTTAAGCATCGGCACTGAGGAAACCAAAGGCAACGCCTTAACCTTGGAGGCCTTCCAAGTCTGCAAGAAACTGGATATCAATTTCATTGGCCACGTCGAAGGCCATGACCTTTTCTCAAATCGCGTGGACGTGGTGGTGTGCGAAGGTTTCGTGGGCAACATCGTCCTGAAAACCTGCGAAAACCTGGCCTCGAACCTGTTTGCCTGGCTGAAACGCGAATTGACCAGCAATTGGAGCCGCAAGGTGGGCGCTTTCCTTGCCCGCAACGCTTTCCGCACCATCAAGCGCCGGGTGGATCCCGACACCCACGGTGGAGCTCCTTTGCTGGGGCTGAACGGCAACGTCATGATTGCCCACGGTTCGGCCCGCGAGCGGGCCATTGCCAACGCCATAAGGATGTCCACCGAGGCGGTTCAAAATCATATCAACCAGACCATTATGCAGGAAATTTCCCGTGCCAACGAGATCTTGGGCCGGGCTATCCCCAGTCCAGAACCCCAGGCATGAATTCAGGAAAAACCAGCGCCCCAATCAATCCCCGAACCCGTCACGGTTTCCAGGGCAGAACCTGTTCCATCGTAGGCACCGGATCCTATGTGCCTGAGAAAATCCTGACCAATAGCGATTTGGAACGGCTGGTGGATACCTCCAACGATTGGATCACCACCCGCACCGGAATCCGGGAACGGCGCATCGCCGAGCCTGGCCAGTTCACTTCCGACCTCGGTGCCAAGGCGGCCATCAAAGCGATGGAAAAGGCTGGGGTTACCAGTGAACAGGTGGACCTGATCATCCTGGCCACCATCACGCCGGACATGCCCTTCCCTGCCACCGCCTGCCTGGTGCAGCAAAAAATCGGCGCGCGCCGCGCTGCGGCATTCGACTTGGAAGCCGCCTGCTCCGGGTTTATCTACGGATTGGAAATCGGCCACCAATTCATCATGTCCCACACCTATGAAACGGTGCTGGTGATTGGCGCCGAGAAATTGACTTCCATTGTCAACTGGAAGGACCGGAACACTTGCGTGTTGTTCGGCGATGGGGCTGGCGCCGTGGTATTGCAGCATCGGCACGGAGCTAATGGCATCCTCACCACCTGCATGGGTGCTGATGGCGGAAAGGCCGATTTATTATCCATGCCAGGCGGCGGAAGCCGCCATCCCGCCACCCCGGAATCCGTGGCAGCGGACCTGCACTACCTGCGCATGGACGGTAAAGAAACCTTTAAGAACGCTGTCAATGCCATGTGTCTGGCCGCCAAGGAGTGTTTGTACCGTTGTCACTTGGATGTCAGCCAGATCAAATGCATCATCCCCCACCAGGCTAATCACCGCATCGTTGAAGCCGTTCGCGAACGGCTGGAAGCCAAGCCGGAGCAGGTTTTTATCAACCTGGATCGTTATGGCAATACTTCGGCCGCCTCGGTGGCCATTGCCTTGAATGAAGCGGCCGAAGCAGGCCGGCTGCAGCCCGGGGATCTGGTCCTGCTGGTGGTATTTGGCGCGGGCCTCACCTGGGGTGCCGCGCTGATCCAGTGGTAAGCCGGACGGGTGCCAGAACCTTCTTCAAAATCATCTCGCACCCGGTTATCCCCTGCCTCATAAGGGTGCAAGGAATGTAAAATGTTTAACAATTTATGGGCGTGCGCATCGTTTGACGATCAGTAGTTCTATGTTAGCTTAAAACCATATTAGTATGAGTTCTAGCAAGCTTGATACATCTGGCGTCTTTGACGATTTGTCCGTTGAATCATCAAAAACTGCGTTAAGCCTCTCCCCTGGTGAGGTTAAAATCCACAAAGGCGGAATTGAATTCCGCAGTGCCAAGGCCTTGGCCCCATGGAAAGAGATCATGGTGGAAATGAAGCCTCCGGGACAATCCCGTAAAGTGCGATTCACAGGAGTGATTGTAGCCTGTGCTGGCGACCGCCATGCTGGATACCACGTTTCAATGGTCATCACCAACGTGTCCCGCCAATCGCAGGTGCAGCTGCACTCCCTGGCGGGAGCACGCTGGGAATAGTTCTCCCCATTGATCCCGATTCAGTTCGGGCTGGAGCGCTTCATTCAAAACGCCCTTTTGGGCGTTTTTTCTTTGATTAACCCTTGCTGATCGCGCTTGGCCCAATTAACATACCGCCCATGGATATTTTTTACCGCATTTTGAAGGTTGCGGTTGAAAGCGGTGCCTCCGACATACACATCAAGATTGGAGCCCAGGTAATTTTCCGCATCAATCGGCAGCTGACCGCCATCGAATGCCCCATTCCAGAGGAGGAGTGGATGAACATGGTGGTTTCGAAAATCGTCCCCCACCATGCCGCCCTGATTCTAGAGCGGGAACGGGAGGTGGATTTTTCGTTCCTTGCTCCCGGCATCGGGCGCTTCCGCACCAACGTCTTTCAGCAACGGGGCCAGTTCTGCCTTTCCTTGCGCTACGTTAAAACCCTGATCCCCAGTTTTGAAGAACTCGGCTTGCTTCCTGTTTTAAGGAACATCGCCGAATCCCCTCGGGGGATTGTGCTGGTGGCCGGGTCCACCGGGTGCGGTAAATCCACCACCCTGGCGGCCATGGTCCAGCACATCAACCGTTCTTTTAAAAAACATATCATCACTTTGGAAGATCCCATCGAATACGTCTTCGATGACATACAGTCCGTCATTGAACAACGCGAGGTGGGGTTGGATACGATCACTTTTCACAACGGTTTGAAACACGTTTTACGGCAGGATCCGGACATCATCATGATTGGGGAAATGCGCGATGATATCAGCTTCCAAGCGGCCATGACCGCCGCCGACACCGGCCATTTGGTTTTGTCCACCCTGCATTCCACCACCGCCTCCCAATCCATCACCCGCATCTTGGATTTTTTCAAAGCGGATGAACGGGAACAAATCCGCCGGCAGCTGGCAAGCACGTTGCAGGCCGTGATTTGCCAGCGGATGGTGACCACCGTGACTGGCGGAGTGACACCTGCTTTGGAGATTATGATCAACTCCGCGACCATCCGGAAGTTGGTGGAGGAAAACCGGCTTGATAAATTGCCCTCGGCCATTGAAACCGGTGTAGAGGAGGGCATGTTGAATTTCAACCAAGCTCTGTTCCAACTCGTCAAACTCCGCAAGGTCAGCGAGAAAGAGGCGCTGGCCAAGGCCTCCAATCCCCAAGCCCTGGAGATGAATTTCAAGGGCATCTTCCTGGACGACGGGCGGCGTATCTTGAGCGCCTGACCCGTTTACTATCCGGGTGGGGCCAGGTGCTGCAGCTTTTGTTGTTGCACGAGCATGGATTTGCGGAGCAATTCGGCAGCCTGTTCTCCCGGCAAACCGGGCTGTGATAGTTGACGGGTAATCTCAACCAGTTCCCGGTCCAATTCCTGGTTCCTCAAGAAAAGGACTACGTCCCGCAATTGCTGTGCGGGATCAGGAATGGTCCGGGCATCGGCGAGGCTTTCAGCGAGCAATTCGACTGTGGCAGGATCGTCGAGGCTGGTCATGAAGGCTGAAACACCCATCCACGTATCCAAGGCAAAAGCCTCCAGGCGGCGTGCGACAATTTTGCGCACTGTTTCATGCGCGATCCAGTTCAACTTCAGGTGGGTGGCAATCCATTCCAGGTTGGCGTCATCCAGGAATAAATATTTCATGAGCCAAAATTCCTTGGCCGAAGGCTTGGGGAGCCGATCCGGTTCGGCAACGGATTCCTTGGCCTGGCTCGGGCCGGGGTGTTTGCCTGAAACACCTGTGGCCGTTTTCCCGAACTCCTCCCTCACCGCCTGAGTTGAAACCCCCAATTTCAAGGCTGTCATCTGGGTGAACTTATCAAAGGTCACCGCATTGCCGGTTTTTCTCAAGGCCTCGCCCATGGCCCGCACGATCGCCAGGCGTCCCCGATCCGTGGTGGCATCGTTTTGGCGGCACAAATAATCCAGGAAAAATTCGAAGTAACTGCGCGCCTGGGCGATCAATTGCTGAAAGGCTTCGCCGCCAAAAGCTTTGATATAGCTATCCGGATCATGGGGCGCCGGCACCATGGCCACCCGAATCGCCAAATCGGACGCCAATAAATCATCGAATACCCGCACCGAGGCGGCCTGCCCGGCAGAGTCGGAATCGAAACAAAGCACGACTTCATTGACATAACGTTTCAGCAACGCGGCATGGTCGGCGGTGAAAGCGGTGCCCTGGGGAGCGACAATGTTTTTGGTGCCGGACATAAAGCAGGCAATCAGGTCTAATTGTCCTTCGCAGATCACCGCAAACTGGCTGTCCAGGATGGCGCGTTTGGACTTGTCGAATCCATAAAAAACCCGCCTCTTGGAAAAAATCGGGGTTTCGGGAGAATTCAAGTATTTGGCCATCTTGACCTCTTCAGCCAGGATCCGTCCACTAAATGCCACCACCCGCCCCTGTTCGTCGGCAATAGGAAAAATCAAACGGCCGCGGAAGCGATCGAAATACCGACTCTCCTTCTCTCCGTCCTTGCGGATGATCAGGCCGGCTTGCTCAACCAGGGATAGATCAAGGCCGCTGGATTTGGCCCAGTTCACCGTATCGTCCCAAGCCTCCGGAGCGTAGCCCAAGCGGAACAAGCTGACCGCTTCGTCATTGACCCTGCGTTTGGCGAGATAGTCCCGCGCCGCTTTGGCCGCCGGATTGGAGGCTAAAATCGCTTGCCATCGTTGAGTAATCTGCTCGTGGACCTGGTAAAGGATTTCACGCTGCTGGCGGCCCTGCTGACCAGGCCCGGCATCCGTTTCCAGGACAATTCCCGCTCTTTTGGCCAACCGCCGGACCGACTCCTGGAAATCCACATTCTCGAATTCCTGGATGAACTTGAAAAGGTCACCGCCTTTGTGGCAGCCGAAACAGTAAAAGATCTGTTTGGAGGGATTAACTGAAAAACTGGGCGTTTTCTCCTTATGAAAGGGGCACAAGCCAATCCAGTTAGCCCCCGCCCGTTTCAAGGGCACCAAGGCACCTACGACATCAACGATGTCATTCCCTGCCCGGATTTGCTCCAGTTTGCTTTCAGAAAAACGGCCGGCCATGAAATCGGGAGGAACCCTATTTGCCTATGGCATCCTTCAAGTCCTTTTTCCTCTGATCCGAGATGCCTTCGCTGTTGGTGGGGGCAGCCGTACAAGGGATCAAAAGCCAGGGAGCGTTTTCAACCACCATCCGGCCGGTTATCGATTCCTTGATTATCGACTTTTGAATGCTTCCCAAGGGCGGGAAAAACACGTGGCCCCACTCCTCTTCTGTCTTTTTTATGGTTTTCTTCAAGTCAGCCTCGGAAATGTATTCGGCATTCACCAGGGACATCAAGAATACCAAGATGCATAACCAGCGATACATGCCCGCTGCCATCCCCAGGAAATATTCCAACCGGCCAAAAACGTTGCCTTCCACCAATTTCTGCGCCACCGTTTTTTTGAAAAGTGAGAAAAAGGTGGCTAACATCATGGCAAACAGAATATAGGCGATGCAGTAGGAATAAAGCAGGGCAAATCCCGTCCACTTGGCAAACACAGCCCCCATGGGTTGAATCAGCAGTCCGCCCAACACGATGATCGCCGTCCATTGGATGACATCAACGATTTCGTTGGATATCCCCCGGCTTCGGCCCTGGAAAAATCCCACAATCAGGAATACCACGACTGCCAGGTCCCACCACCCTACGGGAAACGGGGTTTCCGCTGCGGCCAATGTCCAGAGGGTAGCGGCTAGAACACCGCTGTTATGCAATCCCAGCACTTCATTCATAATTCACCTCGATCATTTGTTCACCGGTAAAAGCCTGCTAGTTTGGCTGACTCAAGGATTGGCCAGCAGCCAATACCTGATGGCCTGCGTTTGGTTGCTTTGGGGATCAAGCTCCAAGAATTTTAAATAATGCCTGCGCGCCAAGGCTGGCTGGCCCAGTTTTTGGGAATAAATATTGCCCAGCATCAACTGAACCCGTGGGGCCGATGGATTGAGATTGGCCGCTTTGTTCAATTCAATCACTGCGTCCTGGGCAAACCCCGCTTTATCCAAGGCCATGGCGAAATTGTATCGGGTGTTAAAGGAATCGGGCTGGATGGCCAAAGCGGTTTCAAATTCCAACAGGCTGGAGGTCCACTGGCGGGCCTGGAAATAATCCAAGCCCAGGTTGTAGTGCGCCTCAAACAAACTGGGATCGGCTTGAATGGCCTCGCGGTAATGTTTGATTCCAGTTTCCCAACGACCAGCCTCATCCTCCTCAAAGCCTAGTTTCAAATGGCGCAACGCAAGGGACCGGTTGCCGGCATTCGGTAAAGCCGGACGCCGGTAGGCATAACGCGGCATTCCAGGCTTGGGCGACAAGGGGGCGGATACCAGTTTGGTGCTCCGAGGGGTGGCCGATGGGGAAACTTCCTTCGCAGCAGTTTTAGCGGAGGAAGCACCTGGTGATACGTCAACCCCACGACGCTGGCCGGCATCCGCCGAACGAACGGGTTTAACCAATGTCGTTGGTTTTTGGTCATCCGCTTTTGCGCGTGTTGAAGACACCGTTTCGGAAGGCACTTTTGGCTCAACAGTTTTGGCCACGGCACTCTTTTGGCCGCCATTTTTGACAATCGTTCCCGACATTTCCCCACCGGGCGCGCTCCGGTTGGATTTGACCGTGCCATCTTTGACCAGAGGCTTTTTATCACCTTCCTCATTTTTCGTTTCAGCTTTTGGTGGAGGCTGAACGACGTCCTCTGCTTTGGCACTGACCAGGAGGTTGGTGAGGGAAGGTTGGATGGGCTTGATTACCGGCGGTATTACCGAATTGGATGCTACGATACTGGTAGGCTGGCGTGCAGCGACCGCCAAGTTGCTCGCGGTGGCCACCACCGGCAAATTTGTTGCCGGAACTTGAACCCGGGTTCCAGGAGGTTGACTGAACAAGTTCGTCATCACCGGATTAGGGGGATTAATTTCCCGGTCCAACTGGGCGATAAGATCAGCTACATAGGCGCGGTTCGCTTCCGATCCCGGAAGGTTGACATAGTCCCGGTAACGCTGGAGAGCTTGGGCCGGCTTGTGAAAAAACTTGTGATATAAAACCGCCTGATTCAAAACCGCAGGAGCATAAGCAGGCTGCACCATCACGGCCCGGGCAAAGCAGTTGGACGCATCCCGCAGGTTGCTTCGCTGTTGGAATACCACGCCCAATCCGTTCCACGCCTCCGCGTTCGTGGCCTGGAGTTGCAGCACATTGGAATAGCTCTGCCCTGCCTGGGGCCATTGATGGATCGCCATTTGGGAACTGGCCAGTTTCAACCAGCCTTCGCTCGAGCGGTTGCTCAACAGGCAGAAAGTCATTAATTCGGAAACCGCCCCGGCTGGGTCATTCTGTTCCAGCAACAAACAGCCCAGATTATATCGGGCAGCGGCGAGGTTACGATCCACCTGGATAGCCTGCCGGTAAGCGGCGGCGGCTTTCTCGGGCTGCCGGGCGCCGTGGTAAGCCAGGCCCAGGTGGTTCCAAGCCTGGGCATTTTGCGGCAATAAATCCGTAGCCACTTTTAATTGCGCTATGGCCAGTTCAAACTTTCCCTCTCGAATCAATCGTTCACCTTTCAGCAAAGCGCCAGGTCCGGAGGGTGCGCACCCGGTCAACCACACCAAGTTCAGCATCGTGCCCAAGATCAAGACACCCAGGGAAATCCATTGTCGAAGATTACGCATTAAATTCTTGATACTCCCGGACCTTTTCAATGTCAAGGAAACGCCAGGCAGTCAGCAGGCTGATCCATTGGCTACCGGGGAACCCGTTTGACGGTGTGGATTATGAACCTTTGCGCATTGACTGGGAAAGCTGTTTCGTGGTCAGATACGGGTATGAAACCGTTCATGCGAACACACCTGTGGGGTGGGCAATCCTTGCCCTTGCGGCAACGCCGCCGTCACCAATCCTCACTCATCCCTCATTTGGCCTGGGCCGCCCTTCTCTGGCTATTCCATCCACTGGCCGCCACCGCCGCCGAAAACACTGTTTTGCAGCCCCCTGCCGCGAAGCATTTTTTTGACATCCCGGCGTACGCCTTTGACCGGGGCAACGCCAAAACTTTCACCCAGGAATACGCGGATGCCGGCCCGATGATCGCTTTTGGGGGTGTTACTCCCGTCCACGCCGAATACTCCATTAATTTCCCGAATACCGCCGAATACGTGTTGCGCCTGCATTACACAGCCGCCGATGAAAGACCCATTGAGCTATATTGGGACGGGCAGTTGATAGGCCGCGGGTGTCGGAGCACAACGGGTTCATGGAATACCAGTGGGGCCCGTTGGGAAGAGACCTGTCGCCTTGCGGTCAAAAAAGGCACCCATCGTTTGAAAATCCTGCGCGAGGGCTCGTTCCCACACGTCGTGGGGCTGCGGTTTGAAACGGAAACACCGTTCCCTGATGGCTGGGTTCTTTCCCGTCCCAAAGCGCGCAAGTTGAACGATCCGCCGCCGGCGGTTAGCGACAGCCTTTATGGCCCGGTGGTGAAACTGGAGGCTTTGCGCCTGGCGATCCTGGATTTGATACAGAACTTCGGCCCGCGTTACAGCCATGGCTCGCGCTTTCTGGAACGCCTGGACACTCTGGAACGTGAACTGAAACGCGCCTCAGAGTTGCGCAACTCCCCCCTCCCTCCCCCCAATGCAGATCAGGATTGGCAGCAAATACAAAAGGCATTGGCCGATCTTCAACAGGAAGCCCTGCTGGCCAATCCGCTGCTGGACTTCGACCGGCTGCTCCTCGTGAAACGGCGCAACAATGCTCCTGACTTGGGCCTGCCATACAATTGGCAAAGCAACAGTTCACTACCCAAGCAAGGTTTTGACGATTCCATATGTGTGCTTTCACCGCTGCGGCCGGAAGGAAAACTCACTGAATTATACCGTCCCCCCAAAGGGCGTTTCGCCGGCGATGTGGATTTGAACTTCGACGCCGATAAAATGCTGTTCTCCATGGTTGGCCGGAATGAGCGCTGGCAGGTTTGGGAAATCCGTGCCGATGGCACTGGCTTGCGCGAACTCACCGGCGAGCAACCCGATGTGGACAGCTATGATGCCTGTTATCTGCCCGATGGGCGGATTATTTTCACCTCCACTGCCTATTTTGTGGGCGTGCCTTGTGTTTATGGCAGCTCCCATGTGGCGAACCTCTACCAAATGGATGCCAACGGTAAAAACATCCGTCAGCTTTGTTTCGATCAGGAGCATGACTGGTGTCCCACCGTGCTCAACAACGGGCGGATCTTATACACCCGATGGGAATACATCGATACACCCCATTCCAATACCCGTTTGCTGTTCCACATGAATCCGGATGGCACCGGCCAGATGGAATTCCTGGGCAGTAATTCCTACTGGCCAAATTCTTTCTTTTACGCCCGGCCCATTCCCGGGCACCCGACCATGGTGGTGGCGGTGATCGGCGGGCACCACGACTACCCGCGCATGGGGGAGTTGGTGGTATTCGATCCGGCACGCGGCCGCAATGAAGGGGCCCCGGCTGTTCAACGGATTCCCGGCCATGGCCAAAAGGTGGAGCCAATCATCAAAGATGGTCTGGCCAGTGCCAGCTGGCCAAAATTCCTGCACCCCTACCCTTTGAGCGAAAAATATTTCCTCGTTTCCTGCAAACCCACCCCCAATTCTCCGTGGGGCATTTACCTGGCCGACATTTTCGATAACCTGATGCCCATCTGCCAAATGCCTGACCATGCTTTGCTGGAGCCGGTGCCTTTCCGCCCAACCACCCGCCCCCCCATCATTCCCGACAAAGTGAACCTGGCCAGCAAGGACGCCTTGGTGGAAATTGCCGATATCTACAGTGGCGACGGGTTGAAAGGCATCCCGCGCGGCACCATCAAGCAGTTGCGTTTGCTGACCTACCACTTCGCTTATCAGGGTATGGGGGGTCTGCTCGGTGTGGTGGGCATGGATGGGCCTTGGGACATCAAACGAGTTCTCGGCACCGTGGCGGTCAATCCGGATGGCTCGGCCCGCTTTCGTATTCCAGCCAACACGCCGGTTTCCATCCAGCCTTTGGATCAGGAAGGCAAAGCGGTCCAGCTAATGCGCAGCTGGATGACCGGCATGCCCGGCGAAGTGGTCCAATGCGCCGGCTGCCACGAACGCCAAAACGCCAGCGCCTCCCAGAAAATCAACCTGGCCCAAAAAACACCGGTCCAGGATATTCAGCCGTGGCTGGGGCCCACGCGCGGTTTCAGTTTTCCCAGGGAGGTTCAGCCGGTTTTGGATCGGCATTGTGTTGGTTGCCACAATGGTCAACCCGGCGCCGACGGCGTCAAACTTTGCGACCTGCGGGGAACGGAAAAACTCAAGGATTGGTCATCCATCACCCCGGGCAATGGCGGTTCTCATGCCGGAAAGTTTTCGGTGAGTTACGCCCAATTACACCGGTATGTCCGCCGGCCGGGCATTGAAAGCGATTATCACATGCTCGAACCGATGGAATTCCACGCTGATACCACCCAATTGGTCCAGATGCTGAAGAAAGGCCACCACCAAGTGCGTTTGGATGCCGAATCCTGGGATCGCCTTATCACTTGGATTGACCTGAACTGCCCTTACCACGGGACCTGGGGTGAGGAAATCGACCATCCGGGCAAACAGGCTGACCGCCGGCGGGATTTGCTCAAATTGTATGCCGGCGTGGAGGACGATCCCGAAGCCGTTCCGGCCACCAAGCCAGGCCCAGTGATCCCAGCCCCGTTGCCTGCGGTCGCCCCCGCGTCAACCGAGGTGTCGCCGGTGGCAGGCTGGCCTTTCGATTCCCAGGAGGCACAACGGCGCCAGAAAACGGCGGGGACCAAAGCCAGGCAGGTCATTAAATTAACGGACAGTTTATCGCTTGAAATGGCACTGGTGCCGCCGGGAGAATTCCTGATGGGGAGCGCCCAGGGAATGCCCGACGAAACCCCGGTAGCCAAAGCGCGAATTACCAAAGCCTTTTGGATGGGGGTTAGGGAAATCGATAATCGCCTCTATTCCCAGTTCGATCCCGCGCACGACAGCCGCATTGAAGATAAAAATGCCTACCAGTTCGGCATCCATGGTTATCCAATGAATCTGCCGCAGCAACCGGTGGTTCGTGTTTCCTGGCAGGAAGCCATGGCCTTCTGTCGCTGGCTGTCAGAAAAAACGGGGTTAAAATTCTCCCTGCCTACGGAGATCCAATGGGAATATGCCTGCCGCGCTGGCAGCGCAACCCCATACTACTTCGGCGCGCTTAACAGCGACTTCAGCCGGTTTGCCAACCTGGCTGATGCCAAGCTGTCAGAATTCGCCAGCGATCCTTACACGGTGGATGTCCCGCTGCCGAATCCCACTCCTTACGACGACTGGCTCCTGAAGGACGCCCGTTTCAATGATGGGGCCTTGCTCACCGTGGCTCCGGGCAAATACCTGCCTAACGCATGGGGATTATTCGATATGCATGGCAACGCAGCGGAATGGACCTGCTCAGACTACAAGCCCTATCCCTTGACCGGCGAAGCGGAGACGCTCAACAACTCCAATTCCACGCTTAAGGTGGTTCGGGGCGGTTCCTGGCGCGACCTGCCCAAACACTCAACGGCCAGCTATCGTCTGGCCTATCTGCCTTACCAGCGAGTGTATAATGTGGGATTCCGCGTGGTTTGTGAAACGGCACCTGAAGCGCTGGCGCTGAAAAAATAGGGCGACGGAACGGAAAAGTTTGGGATTAGCCTGGTCTTCACCCGGCTAATTCCAGCGTAGTTGTTGCTATCGCCTGGTCCGTTGTTTTGCCAGGCGGATCAGTTCGCTCTTAAGATCCAGCAATTCAACCGCGATGATCTCCGGCGGTTCAGTGGCGGCGCTTTCCATGGCTTGCCGGGCACGCTGGCACGCTGACTCAATGTTGCTCTCCATTTCACCGGTGGAGGCAAAAGTGGCCAGGATTCGAACGAGGGTTGGGGTGATTACCGCAAACCCCCCTGCCACGGCGAAATAATCCACCCCGCCATTGCGCAATACACGCAATTCTCCTGCGGACACATCCACCATCATGGGAATATGACCGAGCAAAATCCCCAGTTCACCCTCCCGGCTGGGAAATTCCACCATATCCACCGGGGATTTCAGGAACAAGCCATCGGGAGTCACAATTTCCAAGTGCAGATGATCCGCTGCAGTCATTTAATCCATTTTAGTTTTCCGCAGCCAATAAAATACCATGCTGGCAGCAGAACCAAAGTCAAAACTGTTGCCAGGAGCAAACCAAAAATATGGACCGCCGTGAGCGGCTTCCATAGATCGCCTCCAGTCAACGCCAAGGGCATCAATCCGCAAACCGTAGCCAGGACCGTTACCATCACCGCTCGTAACCGGACCATGCCTGCTTGCATCAGGGCGGTTTTCAATTCCATGCCCTCCGCGCGGGCCTCCTCAATAAAATCCGAAAGCACTATGATGTGGCTGACGATCACCCCGGCCAGACTGACCATGCCCAACAAGGCCATGAAGCCCAAGGCGGCTTGAGTGATAGCCAAGCCGACCAAAGCACCGATTAAACCGAGAGGAACGGTGAGCAGCACCACGATCGCTTTGGTAACAGAATTGAACTGCAGAACCAGCGATAAGGCAATCAACGACAGGGAAATCGCCATCACCCCCGCCATTTCTGACTGGCTCTCACGCAACTCCTTGGCTTCCCCGGCGGATTCCATCTTGTAACCGGGTGGCAGCGGCATCCGCTGCAGGATTGGCCACGCGCGGGCCATGACTGTGGAGGGTAATTCACCGATGGTGGAGTAAGCTTTCACAGTCACCGCACGCAATTGATTGAAATGTCCGATGGTGGCGTACTCCGGTTTCACGCTCAACCGGGCGAAATTATCAACCGGCACCAATTCGCCGGCCACTGATTCAGCGTAAAGGGAGCGGATTTTATCGGCTTCATTTCGATCTTCCACCCGCAACCGGATCACCACCGGAATCAGGTGGTCTCCTTCCCGCAATTCCGTCACTTTGACTCCTGTGAAAGCGGCTTGGGCCAGGCGGCCAACATCCGAATTGTTAATTCCCAGCGTATTGGCGCGGTCCTGGGCGATATCGAGCTGGAGTGTAGGCATTCGCTTGCCGAGGTCATCGTTCACTTGGTAGGCGCCATTAGTGCGCAATATCTGGGATACCCGGTCAGCCAGATCCCGCAGAGTATCCAACTCCGTGCCCAGCACGCGGATTTGAATCGGGGAATCCACTGGAGGACCTTGCTCCAACTGCTTCACCAGGCAACGGGCATGCACTTGTTCATCCAATTGAACGCGAAGGCGGGCCATCAGTGATGGCACATCCTGGTATTTTCGGGTATTGACCAGGATCTGCGCCAGGTAACTGGCAGGCTCCCGGGGTGACACGTTGTAATAAAACCGCGGCGCAGTACCCCCGGAAAAAATGGCCGCTGAAACAATTTCGTCATAGTTGATGAGTATGGTGCTGATCTGCCGGCATACCTCGCGGGTTTGGCTGATCGATGCGGATTCGGTCAATTCCACATCAATCAGCAACTGGTTGCGTTCAGCGGGTGGAAAGAATTGCTGCCCCAGTAATGGCGTCAGCGTGAAACTGGCCAGCAGAACTCCATAAGCTAATAAAACCGCTTTCCACGGCTGTTCCAAGGCACCATTGAGGGTTCGCTTATAAAACGGCAGCAGCGCCAAAATCAATCGGTCCATGGCCGCAAACAACGGAAAAGACCGGACGTTGCCCCCCGCTTCAAAGCCTTTTTGGCCGCGCAACAAGTAAAAACCAACTAAAGGGATGAAGGTCATGCTGACCACGCGGGAAGACACCAGCGCCAAGGTAACGACCGCCGGCAGGGCAAAAATGAAGGCGCCCTTGTCTGAGGGGAGCAATACCAGGGGAAGAAAAGCGAAAATATTGACGGCGGTGGCGAAGAAAATGGGGCGGCGCAATTTGAAGGGTCCCAACCAAGCCGCCACCATTCGCTTTTCGCCATGCGCTAATTCCCGGTTGATCCCATCGGAAGCCACCACTGGATCATCCACCAACATGCCCAAGGAAATGATGAGGGCGGCAATGGAAATCTGGTGCAAGGGAATATTAAAAAGGTGCATGCCTCCGAGAGTCATGGCTACCGTTAATGGAATGGCAATGGCCACCACCAAAGCAGAGCGCCATTCCATCAAAAACAAGGCTGCCAGGATAATAATTACCAACGCTTCGATGAAACATCGGGTAAATTGCTGCACCCGTTCGGCAACCGCTTGGGGTTGGTTGGAAATCCGGGTCAGCACCAAGCCATCGGGCAGGCGAGTTTGCGTTTTCTCAACAATGGTTCGCACCTGCTCATCGAACTTGCCAATCTGCTTGCCTTCTTTCATTTCCACCCCCAGTAAAACGGCCCGATGCTCCGTTAACTTTCCCTGGTGGTTTCGCTGCAGAACATCGACCTGGTAGGGGATGGGATTTTCATATCCACGCCGGACCTCGAACAGATCCCGCAAGTAGATGGGAAGAATCGGTGTATTTGAAGATCGTGGATTGCCTGATTCCGAACGGCTGATGCCAATGGTGGCGCCAAGCAGGTCGGATTCGCTCTGGAATTCCCCCGACAATTGCACGGGAAAATTCTGGCCCTCAGTCAGCAGATTGCCCCCAGGAATGATGGCATTGCGAGCGGCTATGGCCCGGATGACTTCGTCGGAGGTCAGATTGTAGCCGGTTACCTTGGCCGTGGAAAACAGCAGGTAAACCATCTCCTCAACGGTACCAATTCGGCGTACCCGGCCAACGGAGTCATCTTGTTTTAATTCATCCTCCACCATTTCTGCAGCTTTTTCCAATTCCCGATAACTGTAACGCGGCCAGGCGGTCTGGCGAATCGACGGCAGTGGATCTTCGTCCCCCATTAACACGATTGGTGAGATAAAATCAGGATGCAACATGCCTTCAGTCCCCGCCATTCGCCGATGGAATTGCTCCAATAACGTGCACAATTGGGCTTTGGTGGCCGTGGTTTGAAAATCCGCGAGAACAAAACTTTCGGTTTCAACCATCCGGGGCTGCCTTCCCAAACCGGACTGCACCAGTTGGTTGGTAAACCTTTGTGCGGTGGACGCCCGGTATTCCCGCGAAATGGCTTCCGGAAAGAAGGCCACCACGGCGGCGGATCCTGCCGCCTCCCCACCGGCCCGCACCTGCCTGAGACGCGAGCGAACGAGGGAAGCTCTGGCCTGACATTCGGCATCGCTGATGGCCGGGCTGGTAATCGAATAAAGCAAAGTGATGGTATTGCCAAAATCGGTATCGAGGCCAGGTGGCTGGCACCCCTCGGGCAATGGAATTTCATTCACCTTGGCGCGCAGTTTGTCCCATTCCTGTTCAATGGCAGCCTGGGTACCAGATCGCAGGGTGATTTCCATCACCGAAATCCCATTGCGCGATTGCGACTTGATTTCTTCGATCGACGGCAATTCGGTGATTTTTTTCTCCAATTTTTTAGAAACCAACTGTTCGAGCTTCAATGTATTGGCCCCCGGAAAGCGGGTGACCAGCAAGGCCCGCCGCTCGGGGATTTTCGGATCTTCCTGCTGCGCCAGCCGATGGTAGGCGATCCATCCCCACACCATTACGGCCACCAACGCTGCCCACGCTACTTCCCGGTGCTCCACGAAATAGCGGGCTATGCCACCTTCAGGACGGGATGGCCCCGGCTGGCTGGGTTGTGCAAGTTTCATTTAAAAGGACTCGCTGAATTGATGCATGGTAAGCCCCTGCGCCATTGGCTTAAGGCTTGGTTGCCGAAAAGTCCCTGACCGCTACCGGCGAACCATCAGCGAGATTGCTCAAACCGCTGACGATCACCAAGTCGTTGGTGGTTAATCCGGAGGTTACCACGATGGAACTGCCAATGATTTCGTCCGTCATTACCGGGCGTTCCTGGGCCTTCCCTCGTGATTCTCCACGGGATAGGCCCCGCTGGGCATCAGGCTTGAAAACAAAAACCGCCAAGTGCCCGTCACCCAAATTCTTTGAATTACTGATCAAGGCCGAAAGCGGAATCAACACTGCTTTTTTATCGGTGGGGGGCGGATCCAAGTAAACATTAGCCGTCATGCCGGATTTGATTCGCTCACCGGGATTGGCAACTTTGAGGATCACCTTGAAAAGCCTGGAAGCCGGTTTGGCGGCGACGCCTACTTCCGAAACTTTAGCCACCAAGGTTCGATCTTCACCTTCGAGCGCTGAAATGCTGATCCGTTTTTCGTCGTTGGTATGAATGTGGCTGACCAGATAGTCCGGCACCCCCAATTCCAAGGTTACCGTGGTTAAATCCCCGATGCGTAACACCGGCTTGCCCATCTGAATGGTTTCTCCCGCCTCAGCCACGCGGGCCAAAATGCGCCCCGCATAAGGAGCGCGCAACTGGGAATCACTCAAGGATTGTTTGGCTTGGTCAAAAGCAGCTTGGGATTCCTTGAATCGCGCCTCCAACACATCCAATTCGTTCGGAGAAATCACCTTCTGGCTGAGCAGGTTGGTGCCTCGCTCCAACAATTTCTTGTCCAGTTCAAACTTGGCCAAGGCGGAATTGGATGCGCTTAAAAAATCTGCCTGCACCAGTTGCGCCAAAACCTGGTTGCTGGCCGTCATGGCCCCCTCCTGCCAATAAACCTCCTTTTCGGGCCCGATTCGTTCCAGCAGGCCACTTACTTTGAAGCTCAACTCGGTTTCTTTGTCACCGCGCACAACCGCCATGTAACTCCGGCCCCAATTCGTGCCTTGACTGAGCAAACCTCGAACCTGAACACACCGTACTATTGGGGCAGGAACGGACACCGAGGACCGGCCACACCCGGTTAATAGCAAAGCAGCAAACCATAAACAGAGGGTGGCCAGTACGGATCCGAACCGCACATTCAACAAACTCATCCCGAAATAATTATCTAAACTATAATTAGAATCAATAATAATCTAGGGAGTCGCGTCGCAGCCAAAGCAAATGTGGCCTAATGCACCTGCACCAGTTACCGATCAAGTTGCGGTGTAATCAAACTGGCGCAGGAGCAGGAGAAACCAAGCCCGATCCCAAGTTTGGGGGATGCGGTTTGGTGGAATCTGACAAGGGCGTGGCCGCCAACGCACCTGTTGGAGGATCAATGTTTGGGGGAATGTGGGGTCCACTAAACTGGCCGGTGCGGATAATTTCCTCAACCTGGCTGCCGTCCAAAGTTTCGTATTCCAACAACACTTGGACCAATAATTCAAGCTTGGGCCGATATTCTTCAATTAACCTGCTGGGGGCGGAGATGGGGAGGTTCCTGATGCGGCGAGGGTTCGACCTGCGGATCGGGCTTCTCCACGGGCTGAAGTACGGGCGAGAATC
>CAIMWS010000204.1 GCA_903845125.1 uncultured Verrucomicrobiota bacterium | reverse complement strand
CTGCGAACCCTCGCGGCAGAAAACGGTTGAATCCAGATCCAAGGAGAATCCGGCCTTGGGGCAGGCCAGCAGATTGAGCAGCCCGCGCCAGATCGCCGAAATGGCCATCCCAAAACGACGCCAGCGCTCGTGTCCTCGCGCCTTGCGCCAGCCGGTCAGTAGTTGGCCGCGCCTGCTTGAAAACTCATATCAAACAGGGGCTCCCGAATATGAAATATCCCGGATTCTTTCATGATTTTCTAAACGGCATTGATCTTAGCCCCGCCTCGCAAGCCCGTTTTTAGGGAAATGTCAGGATGGTAGGATGGTAGGGGCAGTCACTTCGGCGATCTTTCCCTGGGGCCGGATGCCTGGCTTCCCTGTTTCCCTGGCCGACGGATCAGGTTCCGGGAACTGCCGGCGGCCAAGGCTTTCCCAGCCCACCCCGCGCCTTGAACAGGTATATTATCTGGATATTAATTAATTAAAATAATTATATCTATTAAAAAACATGCCTTTTATGGGTCAAAACCAGCCTTTGTCACCCATTGGGGCACGGTGTAAATTATTGATACACCGGCCAGGTCCGTCCGTCCCGGGTCTTTTGTCACTCCAGGATTGGGATGTATGTGCCTTGATCGTATCAATGCTTATATTGCATTGCCTTTTGCATGATTCGCTTTGATCTGCCTGGCCCGGTTCTTGCTCTGTGCTAATACCGGGAGTCCACCTGGGTGGCCAACCACGGTCCTATGCGGTGACGGTTCAGTAGGCAGGAAGGAGGGTTGTGCGCTTTCGGCCCGATTCCTTTCGAGCAGAAAAGACCGGCTGAACGAGCCGGCCATCACGGTTATGCGGCACAAACGGAAAACTCCCTTGAATAAAACGGCCGACCTTTCCGCTGCGGACGAGCGGAAGGGGGATGATTTGCGGCAGCCTGTGGCGCAACTCAGGGCCGCTTTGGAATCCGCCGCTGATGGTTTTTGGGTCATCGACGCTGAGGGGCGCCTGCTGGACGTCAACCAGGCTTACGTCAGCCGTTCAGGTTACCGCCGGGAGGAACTCCTCCAGATGCGCCTCGCCGATTTGGAGATCCCGGATGATCCGGGCGATATCCCCGGCCGGTTGGAGCAAGCCCGGCAGGTGCGCAACCTCCGGTACGAAGTCCGGCACCGGACCCGGAACGGCGCCTTTTGGCTGGTGGAGGTGGATCTCGCCTATTGGCCCCAGGCCGGCGGCCGGTTTTTCGTCTTTGCCCGCGATATCAGCGAGCGGAGACGCTCCGAAGCCTTGCTGAAAGCGCGGTTGAAATTGTCCGAACTCAGTGTCCGGGTTGGGATTGGCGAGTTGATGCAAGCCGCGCTGGACGAGGCCGAGCGGTTCACCGATAGCTGCATCGGCTTTTTCCATTTCGTGGACGCCGATCAGGAAAACCTCACCCTGCAGGCGTGGTCTACCAACACCATGAAAAACATGTGCACCGCCGAAGGGCAGGGCCGGCACTATGCCATCAGCCAGGCGGGCGTGTGGGTGGATTGCTTCCGCACCAAGGCGCCGGTGATCCACAATGATTATGCCAGCCTGCCGCACCGCAAAGGGCTGCCTCCGGGGCACGCCCCGGTGGTGCGGGAATTGGTGGTGCCGGTTTTGCGGGGAGGCCTGGTCGTCGCCCTCCTGGGGGTGGGCAACAAGCCCTCCGATTACGAGGCTGCGGATGTGGAGATCGTGCAATCCCTGGCCTCCATGGCCATGGATCTGGTGGCCCGCAAACGGGCCGAGGAAATGTTCCGCAAGGCCGCCGGGGAGTGGCAAGCCACCTTCGATGCCGTGGGCAGCGCCGTCTGGCTCCTGGACGCGGATTGCCGCATCGTGCGCAGCAACCGGGCCGCCGAAAAACTGTTCCAGCGTTCCCCGGGCCAAATGCTCGGCCGGCGCTGCTGGGAAGTGGCCCACGGCACCTCCGCCCCGCCTCCGGAATGCCCGATTCATGCCCTGCGCCACTCCGGGCGCCGGGAAATTGCCGTTTTGCCCGTCGCTGGCCAAAGCTGGTGGGAGGTGGCCGTGGATCCCATCAAGGACGAGGCCGGGCAAATCAAAAGCTTTGTCCACATCGTCACGGATGTGACCGGGCGCAAGGAATTGGAGGCGGAGCGGGAGTGCTTGTACAGCCAGGCGCGGCAGGAGGCGCGCATCCGCGCCGAACTCTTGGATGAGGTCAACCACCGGATTAAAAACAACCTCACCAGCATCCTGGGGCTGATCCAGATCGCCAAAAGCCGCATTGCCCAGGACCTTGGCGCGGCCCCCAACGCCTTGGGCATGCTTCAAAGCCGCCTGGAAGGGATGCTATCGGTCCATAACCTGCTGACCCTTTCCGGCTGGCAGCCCGTGCCGCTGGGCGGATTGGCCAGCCAGATTGTGGAGGGCGCCATCGCCGGCTCCCCCATTCACGGCCGGATCCGGCTGAATTTGGTTTTTAATCCCGGCTCCTGCCGGGACCGTTGCGTCAGCACCCGCCAGGCGGTGGCTGTCGGTTTGGTGCTCAATGAATTGGCCATCAACACCATCAAACACGGTTTTAGCGGGCGCGAACAGGGCCGCATTCATTTGGAAATCAGCCTGGTCCCCGCCGGCGATGCCTTTGAAACGATCACCCTCAACTACGGGGATGATGGCATCGGCTGGCCGGAAGAGGTTTTGGCGGGCCGGCGGGCTGGCATGGGCATGCAATTGATCCAGTGCGCCTTGAAAAACCTGCCCCAGGCCAGCCTGGTTTTGGCCAACGCGGGCGGGGCCCAAACCACCATCTCCTTCAAGCTCCCGTCCCCCACGCTGGAACCGCCTGGCCTGCCGCAAACCAGCCGCCCTTGAGCGATCCCGTTTTCGAGTGAAAGTCCCGGGCGGCCGCCCAGCGCCAACCGCCCCGCCCGCCGCGGAGGTCCTTGGGCTGGGTTATTCCGCCCCATCGGGGCGTGCTCAGGGCGGCAACCCGCTGAGCGGCGGCGTTGGGGATTGCGCCTGGGGTGCGGAGAACCCGCTGATCGCGCAGGAAAAATCCCCCGAGCCAGTGCCCGCGGTGGCCCGCTGGAAGCTGGAATAGCCAGCGGTTGGCCGGGGCGGCGGATCCGGAAATGGGTCAAGAACCCGAGCCTCCTGATCCTGGCGGGTGCCCGGCTGGGTTGGCTACCCGCTCCGGCCCGGCGTTGATGCCGGTTTGGCTGGCGCAACCCTCCCGGAAGGTCTCTTGCGGAGTCTCAAACGCGGAGTGTTCCTTCCTTGCCAACATTCCCTGATCCTGTCACCATGGCTCCTCGTTTGCGTTTTTCATTGGATTTTGGTGCGACGGCCGGAAGAAAAATTATGAAGGAAACGGCAACAATTCCTACTGCATGCATGGCGCCACTCCCGGGGATTCCGATTCATCCTCCGGGAACGCACCTGATTGTGCTGGAGAACGGGCTGACCTTGATCGTGCGCGAGGATCACAGCGCGCCGGTGGTTTCCGCCCAGGCCTGGTGCAAGGCTGGCAGCGTGGATGAGGGCAAATGGCTGGGGGCGGGGCTCTCGCATACACTGGAGCATATGCTGTTCAAGGGCACCACCACCCGCGGGCCGGGCCGGATCGACCAGGAAGTGCAGGAGGCGGGCGGCAACATGAACGCCTACACCTCTTTTGACCGCACGGTGTATTGGATCAATGTGCCCAATACCGGCGCCCGCACCGCCATCGACATCCTGTGCGACATTGTGCAGAACGCCACCCTGCCGCCGGAGGAACTGGCCAAGGAGAAACAGGTCATCCTCCGGGAGATGGACATGAACCAGGATGATCCGCACCGGCGTTCGAGCCGGCGTCTTTTTGAAACCGCCTACACCACCAGCCCCTACCGTTATACGGTGATCGGCTACCCGGACATATTCGAAGCGGTGCAGCGGGAGGATGTCCTGGCTTACTACCGGGAGAAATATGCCCCCAACAACCTGTTCCTGGTGGTGACGGGCGACATCCGCACCGCGGAGGTGGAGGAGCAGGTGCGCCAGGCGTTCAAGGGGGTCAAGGCGCGCCCGCTGCCGCCCACCGTGCTGCCGGCGGAGCCGCGGCAAATCGCCCCGCGCGAGGTGGTGGAGGAAGCGCCCATTGAAATGGCCCATTTCCATGTCTGCTGGCACATCCCCGATCTGCGCAATCCCGATGTCCCCCTGCTGGACATCCTGGCCACGCTGCTGGGCACGGGCCATAGTTCGCGGCTGTACCAGGAAGTGCGGGAGAAGCAGGGGCTGGTGCATTCGGTGGATGCCTGGACCTACAGCCCCGGCAAGGCGGGATTGCTGGGCTTGAGCGCCATGACCGAGGCCCCACAATACGCGCCGGCCCTGGCCGCCATGATGGTCGAAATCGAGCGCATGAAGGCGGAGTTGGTGACCGCCGCGGAGCTGGCCAAGGCGGTCAAACAGTTCACCGCCGGCACCCTGGCAGCGCGCAAGACCATGCACGGCCAGGCGCAGGATTTGGGCGGCTGCTGGATGGCCGTCAACGATTTGAATTTTTCCGAGCGCTACCTGGCGGCCATCAAACAGGCTACGCCGGAGGATTTGCGGCGCGTGGCCCGGCACTACCTCACGCCGGAAAACCGCACGCTTTATGCGCTGCTGCCCAAAGGAGCCAGCGCGGCCCAGGCGGCGGCGGCGGACGTCCGCTGCGACCAGGAGGTCCAGAAAATCGTGCTGCCCAACGGCCTGCGGCTGTTGGTCAAAGAGGATCACCGACTGCCTTTTGTCGAGATCCGGTCGGTATTCCAGGGCGGGGTGCTCTCCGATACACCGGAGAAAAGCGGTCGGGCCTTGCTGATGGCCAAGCTGCTGGTGAAAGGAACCCGCCGGCGCACGGCCGAGCAGATCGCCACCGAGATCGAGTCGGTGGGGGGCAGCCTGGACAGCTACGGCGGCAACAACAGTTTCGGGGTCAACGCCGAGGTGCTCAGCTGCGATTTCGACCTGGGCCTGGATTTGCTGGCGGATGTGATGCTGGACCCGGTTTTTCCCGCGGAGGTGCTGGAGTTGGAAAAGCAGATGCAGTTGGCCACCATCAAGGCCCAGCGGGATCAACTCCTGCAGAGCGCCGCCAAAGGCATGCGGCGCGCCCTGTTTGGCAACGCCACTTACGGCCTGGAGACCCAGGGCACCGAGGAAAGCGTGCCCGGCATTCAAGTGGAGGATCTGCGGGCCGCCTGGCGGGAACTGGCGATCCCCAACAATTGCGTGCTGGCCATTTATGGGGATGTCCACACCCCGGATGTAAAAGCGGCGGTGGAGAAAGCTTTCGGTGGCTGGGCCGCCGGGGCGCCGGTGTTTGCCCGGCTGCCCGTGGTGGCCCCCTTGAGCGGGATCCAGCGCGTGATCGAGGAGCGCGAGAAGAACCAGGCCGTGCTGCTGGTTGGCTTCCGCGGCGTCGATCTGCACCACCCGGACCGCTTCGCGCTGGAGTTGCTCCAGGAATCGTGCAGCGACCTGGGCTCGCGGCTCTTCCTGCGGATCCGTGAAAACCTGGGCCTGGCCTATTATGTGGGCGCGCAGAATTTCCTGGGCCTGGTGCCGGGCTATTTCGCCTTTTACGCCGGCACCACCCCCGAAAAGGCCGCCTTGGTGGAGGCCGAGCTGCTGCAGGAAGCAGCCCTGCTGGCCCGGGATGGGCTGACGGAGGCCGAGCTCCGGCGCTCCAAGGCCAAGCTGATCGGCCAAAAGAAAATCGCCCGCCAGGATCTCGGCTCCTATGCCATGACCACCGCTTTGGACGAGCTTTACGGTTTGGGATATGCCAATACGGAATCGGAAAATGCCCGGTTTGAAGCGGTCACCCTGGAGGATATCAAGGAAACCGCCCGCCGTTATCTGACACCCAAACAGCTCGTTTTTTCAATGATTGCCCCCGCCCAACCCAATTTATGTTCAGCGCCATCCAATTAATTTTCAATCCTGCTCCCACGTGGACCCGCATCATCACCGCCGGCCCCCGCTACGGGCTCATTCTCGCGGTCTATCTGCTGCCTTTGCTCCTGGTGACCGGCGCCGCCGAAGGCTACGCCCTGGTCCAATTTGCCGGCGGCCCCAGCCAGTGGGAGCAATCCGTATTGCTCACGGTGGATAAAGTGGTTCGCTATGAGGTTCTCCGCCTGGGGCTCTGCCTGGCGGCGGTGTTCCTGGGCGCGCAGATGGTGCGGTGGGTGAGCGAAAGCTTCGATTTCAAGCCCCCTTTCCTGCGCTGTTTCACGCTGGGGGCCTATGGGCTGGGGCCGTTTTTCCTGGCCCGCCTGCTGAACTGTGTCCCCGGGCTGAACCCCTGGATCGGTTGGGGCGTAGGCTGGGTGGTCAGCATCCACGTGCTCTACCAGGGCGTGGGGATTGCCCTCGAGCCGCAGCAGACCAAAGGCTTCGGGATGCTGATTTTGTCCGTCCTGGTTTTTTCCTTCATGACCGTGTTTGTCCACATCCTATCGCTGATGGCGGTGCAAGGCAAAATACCCCTTTGACAAACAAATACCCTTTTAACCAACAGGCATTAACAGGTTTCCACGAACATGAGCATTAAAGTTTGGGATTACATGCGGGAGTTCGAGCAGGAGCGAGCCGATATCTTCGAGGGCTTGGAAAAAGTCTTCCGCTCCGGCCGGCTGATCCTGGGGGAAAGCGTCAAGAATTTTGAGCACGATTTCGCCGCTTATTGCGGAGTGAAATACGGGATTGGGGTGGACAACGCCACCAACGGCCTGTTCCTGGCTCTCAAAGCCCTGGGCATCGGGGCCGGGGATGAGGTGATCACTGTGGCCAACACGGCCGTGCCCACCGTGGCGGCCATCACGGCCGCCGGCGCCACCGCCCGGTTTGTGGATATTCTGCCCGGCACCTGCCTGATGAATACCGGCCAACTGGCGGCGGCCATCACCCCCCGCACCCGGTGCCTCATGCCGGTCCATCTTTATGGCCAATGTGTGGATATGGAAGCGGTGCGCGCCATTGCCCAAAGCCGGGGCTTGAAGATCGTGGAAGATGCTTCCCAGAGCCACGGCGCGCGGCAGCACGGGAAACGGGCCGGCAGCCTGTCCGACTGCGGCGTGTTCTCCTTTTATCCCACCAAGCCGCTGGGCGCCTATGGGGATGGCGGCATCGTCATCACCGATTCTGAAGCCATCGACCACCAGTTGCGCCGCCTGCGGTTTTACGGGATGGAAAACGTCTATTATGCGGAGGAGTCCGGGTATAACTCGCGGCTGGACGAAATCCAGGCGGAAATCCTGCTGCGAAAACTCAAGCGCCTGGAGGGATACCTCCTCCGGCGGCGGGAAATTGCCCGGCGTTACGACGCGGCTTTGAGCGGCACCTCCCTGGCCCTGCCCCAGGTGGCCCCTGGCAACGAGCATGTTTATTACCTTTACGTGGTCCGCCATCCGGAGCGGGATCGGATCATCGCGGAACTGGCCAAACGCGAAATATTGGTGAATATCTGCTATCCCTGGCCGATTCACACCATGCGCGGGTATGCCAGCCTCGGGTATCGGGAAGGCGATCTGCCGGAAACCGAAGCCGCCGCCCGCCAGGTCTTTTCACTGCCGCTTTATCCCACGCTCACCGATGCGCAGCAGGATACCGTGTGCCGGGCCCTTGGGGAAATCCTGGGCGAACCCGTCCGCCTGTAAGTCTGGCCGGTGGCGGGGATGCCGGCTAAAAGCCCGCCCGCCTCAGGGGCGTTTTATTTTGCGCCCCGCATTTTCCAGGATGATGCGTTCCTCTTTGGTCAAGCTCTGGATGCCCCGGGCGGAAATTTTATCCAGGATCGGATCCACTTCGCGGCTGATATAATCCGAGGCGACCGGATCCGGGCGGCTGAACTCCGCCGGGCCGGAACCCGGCTCCGGGCCTGGCCAGCGGATGATTTTGGCCTGGCTTGCCTTGACGAGCTCTTTCGGACGGCGGGTCTTGAAGGAGGGTTTCCATTTTTGCCAGTCGATGGGATTCAGCACGAAAAACCGGACGTAAGCCAGGCCGGCCAGTAAACCGCCAAGGTGGGCGCCATGGGCAATATCCCCGTAGGAGACCAGCACGCCCAAAACGGCCATGGCCAGGGAAATATATAAAAGGTATTTGGCTTTCATCGTGACCGGGATGAAGATCACCAAGACGGTCAGGGATTGGTTTGGGTAAAGGGTGGAATAAGCGGCCAGCAATCCCAGTACGGCCCCGGAAGCGCCCACCACCTGACTGTTGCCCAGGAAACCGGGCAGCAACATCCCCAGCGTGGCCTGGAGCAATCCCCCGGCCACGCCACTGGCGAAATAAAGCTGGAGAAACCTGGGTTTGCCCAGTTGCCGCTCCAGAATCCGGCCAAACACGTAGATGCCCAAGCCATTGAGCAGCAAGTGGATGACCCCACTGTGCAGGAATTGGTAGGTAACCAACTGCCAAACGCACCCGTGGAATAGATCCTTAGGCGTGAGGGCCAGCCAGGCCTGGAGGCGGTTGAAATGATCCGGGGCCGCAAAAGCGGTAAAGTAAAGGGTCACAAAGACGGCCACGTTTGCGACCAACAACCAAGTGGTCGCAGACCGGCCCGGCCGTTCCGCCGGATCGCGCATATAATCTCGATCCTCAATCACCAACCTATAGATACCTGAATCGGGCGCAAAATTCAAACAGGCTTTTTGCGGCGAGGGGGATCCATGCCTGAACTGCGAGCGGGGCACCGCCCGCAAGGCGGGGCCGGGTGCGTGATGCCACCGCGATACCACGGTGGCTTGATCTTTGGCCGGCGCTCCCTTAAGTTGCATGAAAAGTGGATTCATTCATGGGCCAGGAAGTTTTTACGCCAGAGCAGCAGTCCCTGCTGCTCCAGGTGGCTCGCGAAGCCATCCAATATGGCTGGGAACAGAAAAAAGCGTGGCAGCCCGATCCGTCGCGCTACCCGGAGGCGCTCCGGTTGCCGCGGGCGGTTTTTGTGACGCTGACCGTGGCGGGGGATTTGCGCGGGTGCATCGGGATCCTGGAACCGGGTTCGACCCTGGTTGAGAACGTCGCCAAATATGCCTATGCCGCCGCCTTCCAGGATGCGCGTTTCCCGGATTTGAGCGAAGCTGAAATCCCCAAACTGGAAATCCATATATCGATCTTGAGCCTGCTGGAACCGATGACCTTCCAATCCGAGGAGGATTTGATGGCGCAGATCCGCCCGGGGATCGATGGCTTGCTCCTGGAAGACGGATATCACCGGGGCACTTTCCTCCCGGCGGTGTGGGAGGATCTGCCGGAGGTCCGGGATTTTCTGAGGCGTTTGAAAGGCAAAGCCGGATTGCCGGCTGATTATTGGTCGGACCAATTGCGGGTCCGGCGTTACACGACGACCTCTATTTCCGATGCCGCCACTCCCCATCCGTGAAGCGAGCCCTGGCATGGTTGAGCCTGGTTTTATGGTCCGGGAGTTCCGTGCTCAGCGCGGATTTTTACCCCCTCGGCATTTACAGTGTTTCCGATCCCAGGGATTTGCCGGAAATCAAGGCCAGCGGCTTTAACCTGGTCACCGGCCCGGAAACCAGGGTTTTCCTGGATGCCGCCCGCCGGCACCAGGTGAAAGTGCTCGCCACCCCGGGCACCCAGGCCGGGACGAATTTCAACCGGCGGGCGGCGCTGAAGGCGGTTGCCGCAGTGGACCGGCACCCCGCGCTCTGGGCCTGGATGCTCTCCGATGAGCCGGAACTGAACCAGGTTTCACCCCGGGAGGTGCGGCAAGCCTGGCGCACCGTCAAGCTGCGGGGGCGCAAGCCGGCCACCCTGGTGCTTTACAACGCGTCCCAAGCGATCCATTACGCCTATGACGCCGATTTCCTGATGGTGGATAGTTATCCGATCCCCTGGCAGCCGCTGGCTCTCTTCGGCACGCAGGTCCGCCAGGCGCGCCTGGCCTTGGGGCCGCGCAAGCCGTTGGTGGCCATCATTCAGGCCTTTGATTGGGCCTGCTACCCTTCCGTTTTCGAGCCCGAGCCCAACCTGCGCCCCCCCAGCCTGGCCGAGCTGCGGTGCATGACCTACCTGGCCCTGGCCGAGCGCGCCACCGGCTTGTTTTACTTCGCTTTTGACAGCGGGGAATGGAAGATCAAACAGCACCCAACCACCTGGCGGGACTTGCAGACCGTGGTCCGGGAGGTCAATGACCGGCTGCCGTTGTTCCAGGGGGTCCATCAATGGCTGCCGGTTTCCCAGCGCTTTGCCGATCGCCGCGATAACTTCAATGAAATCCACCAAAACAGCCTTTCCATTGCCTGTTTGGCGGTCGGAAAAGGTAACCGCACCATCCCGCCCGGGAAATACCTGCTGGTGGTCAATACCACTCCCCGGCCGGTGAGCCCCAGCCTCGGCATCGCGCGGCTGTCCGCGGAATTCCTCACCGTGGTGGGGGAGAACCGCCTGCTCTTCCCGGAAGACGGTTGGCTCAAGGACTCCTTCGAGCCTTACGGGGTCCGCGTTTATGGCCCGCTTCCCGACCGGTCCGGCGCCCGCCCGCGCCGCTGATTTCAACCCGGGCGGGCATGGGGGTGGGGAACGCTTAAAACCACGCGGTGATTTGCCACTGGCGGGCGGAGCGGGGGAGGGCGATCAATTGCCGTTTATGGTTGATCACGGCCGGCACCCCATTCACCAGCGCGTTGAGGATGCGTTTCCCCTCCGGATGCCGCAACCGGATGGACACCGGAACTGGCGGCCCATTGGGCGCCAGGCTGACCGTCGCGAGCACCGTGTTGGTGGCGAGGGTGGAGTTGATTTCCATATTCACCAAACCGTGCCAGGTGGCCGCGCGCTCCACCTTGATTTGCTTCCCATCCACCATCCAGGCGGCGGGAATCCCCAAGCCCAGCTCCAATCCGTCGTTGTTTTCCAGGACGAGCATGGACCGCAGCCATTGGATGAATTTGCATTCGTCCGGGGTTTTGTATAGCGGCCCGCCCCCCTGGCCCAGGCTGGGAACCCACTCGGCGAAACACCGGATGTCCGGATACAGGCTGGCCCCGGCGGTGTTAAAAAATGCCCGCAGGAAATTGGGCGTCTGGTCGCGGTGCAGGTAAACCAAAGCCAGGTCCAGTAAATTCGGCTGCAGGGTGAACCCGCCCAGGTTGAAGAAATTCGCCTGGGGATTGGCCACCCCGTAACCGCTCTCCGCGCTGAGGAATATATTGTCCTCCAAATCCTGGATCATCCAGTCCGCGAAAGGGTGGTCATACGGATAGACGCCCGCCCCCAGCAGGTGCAGGGCGGGGTACAAGCCTTCCCGGATCCACCCTTCTTTGCGGTGGGTCAAGGCATGGGCCCGGTGGGGGACGTAAGGGATGAAGGTCCCATCCCGCAGGGGCACCACCGGCGAGGTGGCGGTGGCTTCCGCGACACTGGCCCGGAGGTCCGCCAGGAAAGCGTCCGCCTCCCGGGCCAGTTCCGCCGCCTGGGGATGGTGGATCTCCGCCAGGGTGCTGGCGGCGGTGCGCAGGCCGAGGTAGTAATAGGCATCCGTGGCGTAGTAATATAAATACTCCTCCACATCCTCCAGGTCACCGGCGGGGGCCAGCCCATATTCCACCGGCCGGGATCCATCCGGATTCAGCTGGCGGGTGGCCCGGCGCTCGCGGGCGATCCACTGGCAGGCCTTGACCAGGGCCTCCGCGTTTTGGCGCAGGTAAAGCGGGTCCCGGGTCCAGAGGTAATGCTCGGCCAGCCCCCACAAGCCCCAGCCGTGGTGCATATTGTAGCCTTGGGCGGTATAGGGATCCGGCTCGGTGGGGTGCGCCGCATAGAACACGCCCTCCTTGGTCTTGAAGTTGCCCGGCAGCCCTTTCACTCCCTGGCAGGCCAGGAACGGCTCCAGCAGTTTGAACGCTTCCGCGTGCTCGCCCCGCATTTCCAGGGAGCGGGCCACCATGACGGTTTCGTTGAGGAAGTTTTTGTATTGGACGGTGGCTGCCCCATGCTGGGCCAGGCCGGTTTCCGGATCCAGGTCGGTGGAAATCAACACGTGCCACAAGTTGGCTTTGAAAAAATCGTTGAGGAAGGGGTCCGGCACCTGGCAGGTCATGCCTTGCGAAATCCGCTGTTTCCAAAAGCCCGTGACCTCCTGGCGGGCGCGGTCGTAATCCATTTGCTTCAAAGCGGCCATTTCCTTGACATCGAGCAATTCGATGTAGGGAACCAGCAAGTCCACCGGGTGGGTTTCCTGCGGCTCCAGCTCGATCCGGTATTTAACCAGGTCCCCCTCCTGCAGCCCGGCCCGATTGGCCAGCCCGGGTGGGGTGGTGGACCCCTGGGCCGCGTGGTTTTCCGGCATTTGCTCCAGGCTCAAGGCACCCCGCCCGTGGATGTTGAATCGGCCCCGGATGGCGGCCAGGCCGGGGTGGCGTTTGGCGTCGGAGGCGAGGTCCATCACCAGGGTGTTGTCGATGCCCAGTCGGAGCCAGGCAGCGGGCCGGGCCTGCAGCCAAAGGCTGGCGGTTCCTTTTTGCGGGCCGGTGTTGCGGAGGTGGAAACGGGTGGCCAGAACCACCGGTTCCGTGCCGGTGCGGGTCCTCAGGCCGGCGATGCCGTCCATCAGGGTGGTGGCGAAACTGGTTTGCTCATATTCCATGTCCCCGGTTTTCCAGGTGTGGTGGACTATGGGCAACCACCCCTCTTCCAGGCTCCGGACCACGGCCCCTTTGGCCTGGGCGTCAAATACCGGGCTGGCCTGGCTGCTGAACCGGAAGGCCAATTCGGGAACCCGCCAGGGGCGGCGATCCAGGTCCAGCCCGGGCGAGCGCAGGCTATCGGCCAGCAGGCGGATATCGCCGTTGGGTGCGAGGGCGAATTCCTGCCGCAGATCAGGAACCCCCAGCCAACAATCCGCCGGCGGCTTGGCTGGCATGGCCCGCAGGACCTGCGCCAACGATTGTTCCGGCCGGAGAGCGGTTTGCTCCATGACGGTGCCATCGGGCCAGCTGTCGGCCGCGGCCAGGTTCGCCTGGCCGGGCAAAAACAAGCGGGAGCCGTCGCTGACGAGCGCGCCCAGATCGCGGATGCGCAGCACCTGGTGGCGCAGGACATCATCGATGAAGACGGAGAAGCTGTTGGTTTCCCCCGCCCGGAAAACCAGGAAACCCCGGCTGGCACTCAGCCGGTTGGTGGCGTCGGCGTAATCCACCTCCACCAGCGCCGCGTTCGCGCTGGTGTTCAATATCCCGCGGATCATGGCGTTCCGCGCCTGGAACGAGGGCGCTGGCGCCCGGGCGGGGAGGCGGTCCGGATTCCACTCGAACCGGATGCGGGCTGATTTCCGGGCCGCGTCGGAAAACACTTCCACCTGGCGCAGCCGGGCGGGCCTCAGAAAAGCCAGGCTCAGCTTGTAAGTATGGCGGAAGGCAAATCCCTCCATTTTAATGTTGGGGGCTTCGGTCCGGTCCAGGGGCAGTATTTCCCACTCCACCCGGTTGCCCTCCGTCCGGGCGGTGGTGCGCGCCCGCAGCCATTCCCCGTTGAACGGGTCATCCAGTTTCTGCCAGCCTCCCTGGCCGTTGTCCGGCCAAACCCGATGCCACCATTGGACCACCAGTTCCTCGTTGCTGAAGGGTTCGCCCTCCAGGTGCAGCCTCAATTTCCGGACATCCCGCGGCTCGGGCCATTCCAGGAGCAGCGGCTGGCCTGGTTTGATCGCTGTGGCTTTGGCTGAACCGCTGGCCAGGAAGGCCAGGCTGGCCTCCTTGGCGGCGGCTTTTCCCGCCTCCGGCATTTGGATGGCGGCGTCCAAGGCAATGTTATACGGCTGGCTTTCTGCCGGGGCTGTTTCTGCCAGCCCCAGCAGGGATGTGGCCAGCCAGGCGCCCAGGAGCCATCCGCCCATTCGCGCCCGGGGCGGGGGGGCAGCCCGGCGGGCACGCCCGGGCTGGGTGTGGCACCCGGTCAGCCGCCATCCTTCAAAATGGGATTTCGCCATAGATCGTGAATTAATACGCCCGCGATTTTGGCAGTTTGGGTTGCGTTTGCCAAGCCGCATCGCTGCCGCGCCGGCGCGGTGCCGATCCGGCTGGCTGCAGCTCACGCAAACCCAAGGCGTTTACTTGCCGATGCAAAACTGGGAGAAGATGGAATCCAGGAGATCTTCGGTGATGGTTTTGCCGACGATTTCCCCCAGGAAATTGATGGCGCGGCGCAGGTCCATGGCGGCGAGTTCCAAGGGGAGGGCGTCCTGCAGGCCGGCGGCCGCCGCATGTGCGGATTGCCGGGCTTTGGCCAACAGTTCCTGGTGGCGGGAATTGATCATGACCTCCAGCATTTCCGCCGCCACCCCGCCGGCCCACACCAGCTTTTTGATGGCCTCCTTCAGCGCCTCGATGCCTTGGCCGGTTTGGCAGCTGACCGGGATCGTCGGGATTCCATCCGGCTCGAACTCAAGGTGCGCGCCCGGGAGATCGATTTTGTTCAGGATCCGGATCCGGGCTTTTCCTTTCAGGCCGGGCAGGGGCGGGTCGGCGCTGGCGGCGCGGTTTTGGGAAGCATCCACCACCTGCAGCACCAAATCAGCCCTGGCCAAAGCTTCCAGGCTGCGGCGCACCCCTTCTTGTTCGATGGGGTCCGCGGCTTCCCGCAGCCCGGCGGTGTCCGTCAGGAGCAGGGGCAGGCCGCGCAGGTTGGCGAACACCTCGATGGTATCGCGGGTGGTCCCCGCCTGGGGGGAGATGATGGCGCGGTCAAAACCCAGGAGCTGGTTCAGCAGGCTCGATTTGCCGGCGTTGGGCAGGCCAATGATCGCCACCGAGATTCCCTGCCGGAGGATCCGTCCCTCCCGGGCGGTTTCCAGCAGGCGCTCCATTTGCGCCGTGCTTTCGGACAGCTCCCGCAGCAACTGCTCCCGGGTTTGCGGGGCGATGTCTTCCTCCGGGAAATCGATGTGGGCCTCCACCTGGGCCATGAGGCCCAGCAACCGGTCGCGCATTTGGTTGATCAGCCGGGAAAGCTTTCCCGAAAGCTGCTCGCTGGCCATGGCCAACGCCAGTTCCGTGCGGGAATGAATCAAGTCATTGACCGCCTCTGCCTGGGTCAGGTCGATGCGGCCGTTCAGGAAGGCCCGCTGGGTGAATTCCCCTGGGTGGGCCAGCCGGGCGCCCTGGCTTAAGAGCGTATCCAGCACCAGTTTGGCTGGCAGCAAACCGCCGTGGCAGGAAATCTCCACCACATCCTCCCGGGTCATGGTGCGGGGGGCGCGCAGCACCGTCAGCAGCACCTCGTCCAGTTTTTGGCCGTCGCGGACGATGTGGCCAAAATGCACGGTATGCGAGGCGGCGGCGGCGGGAGACAGGTTGTTCCGGCCGGCGGGGGCGAAACAGCGGCCAGCCACGGCGAGCGCTTCCGGACCTGATACGCGCACCACCGCCAGCCCGCCTTCCCCCAGGGGGGTGGCGATCGCCGCGATGGTGTCATTCAACATGGGATTTTCCATCCCGGCCCGCCGCCCGCTTCCGGCAGCCTGCCCAAGGGGTGCCGGCCATTACTCCGCATGGGCCGGGGCGTGCGCCTCGAGAAATCCCTGCAAATGGCGCAGGCGGGTTGGGTGGCGCATTTTGCGCAACGCTTTCGCTTCAATCTGCCGGATCCGCTCGCGGGTGACCTTGAACTGTTTGCCGACCTCCTCCAGGGTGCGTGAATAGCCGTCCCCCAGCCCGAACCGTAGTTCCAATACCCGCCGCTCCCGGTCGGTCAAGCTGGTTAAAACGTCGCCTAACTGATCTTTCAGCAGGCTGTAGCTGGTTTGGTCGGACGGGTTTTCGGCGGTCTTGTCTTCAATGCAGTCGCCAAAGCTGGATTCGTCGTTGTCGCCCATCGGCGATTGCAGGGAAATGGGTTGCTGGGCCATTTTCAGGATCGCCCGCACCCGTTCCACCGGCAGTTGCATTTCATCGGCGATCTCCTCGCACGAGGCCTCCCGGCCGAAATCCTGCAACAGCTGTTTTTGGACGCGCATCAGCTTGTTGATGGTTTCGATCATGTGCACCGGAATGCGGATGGTCCGGGCCTGGTCCGCGATGGAGCGGGTGATGGCCTGGCGGATCCACCAGGTGGCGTAGGTGGAAAATTTGTAGCCACGGCGGTATTCGAATTTCTCCACCGCTTTCATCAAGCCCATGTTGCCTTCCTGGATCAGATCCAGGAAGGACAGCCCGCGGCTGGTGTATTTCTTGGCGATGGAGATCACCAGGCGCAGGTTGGCCTCCACCATTTCGGATTTGGCCTGGCGGGACATCGCCACGAAATGCTGCAATTGCCGGTAGGCTTTGAAATAGTCGGCGGCGGGCATCCGCACAAACTCCTCCAGCGCGCGGATCTTATGCTGTTCCGATTGAATGATGGAATGGCTCAGGCTCCCCTTTTGTGATTCACATTCGCGGATGATCCGCTCGCTGGCCTGGATTTTGTCATGGACGTTGTCCGCCACCAGCGCCATTTCCTCGATGACCCGCTGCTTGTAGTAAAAACGGGGGAACATCTTTTGGATTTTGGCGTTGAGCTTTTCGAATTGCATCAGCGCCCGCCTTTTCTGGTGGCTGTGGGCGGTGAGCCAGATGGCGAAGATTTCGTCCGCTTCCTGGTCCAGCTTGCGTACCTCTTTTACCAGCCGGCGCAATACGCGCAGATGGTATTCCCGGCCTTCGATTTTTTTATCCAGGATGACCCGGTCAAAGCGCTCCTTGGGCGGTTCCGCCACCAGCTTGTCGGCCAGCGCTATGTGCTCCTTGGCGGCAAAGCCCAGGCTGAAAATGATGCGCTTTACCTCGTTTTCCGCATTTTCGATGCGTTTGGAGATTTCTATCTCCTGGTCGCGGGTCAGCAGCGGCACCTGGCCCATCTGCTTCAAGTACATGCGCACCGGATCATCCAGCGCATCCAGCCGGATTTTTTCATCGTCCTCATCCCCGCTGGCCGGCTTTACGCGGTCCACTTCCGCCTGGTCGATAAGTTCGATTTCCAGGTTGCGCAATTTCAAATAAATCTCATCCAAGTCCTCCGGTTGGAGGGGGCGGTTGGCGATCAGTTCGTTGACATCGCTGTAGGAAAGGGCGCCTTGTTCCCGCGCCTGGCGCACCAGTTCTTTGACGATCTCATCCGTGTTGAGGGGGGGGAGATCGGACACTTCCTGGGTTTTAACCAAGGCTGCGGGTGGGCCCTCCGGTTCGCTCCGTTTCCCGGCCTTTCGCGGGCGGCGCTGGCCTTGGTTTTCCTTGCTGGGCGGGGGGGGGGCGCTGGCCTGCCAGCCTGGCTTGGGTTCGGCTTTCGCCGGGGCGGCCGGGGCCGGGGCCGGATGGGGGGCAGGCCCCATTGCATCCCCTATGCCGGTGCGGGAATTTTTTGCCGGAATCTTGGCCGTGTTGCGGTGTCGTTGCAGACTCATTTCGTGCAAATAATACAATCATTATCAACGACTTGTGGCGTTAGTCAAGTTCGGCTTTCGAGACGGCGCCACTTTTTCCGGGGGGAATGGCAAAAGCGACAAACGGCTTGCCTCGCTTTAAAAAGCCGCTAGTTTGAAAGGGATTTGGGCGCTTGGCCGGTGGACGCTATGAAAACAATTACAGAACTGGGCTGCGATGCCAGAAACGAGAGCGAAATCCTCGTCACCCGCGTCGATGCATTGCTGAACTGGTGCCGCAAGAATTCCCTATGGCCCATGCCCATGGGCCTGGCTTGCTGTGCCATCGAGCTGATGGGCACCGCTGCCAGCCGCTACGATATTTCGCGTTTCGGCGCGGAAGTCATGCGCTTTTCCCCGCGGCAATCCGATGTCATGGTGGTGGCGGGCACGGTGACCTATAAAATGGCCCTGGCGCTCAAGCGCATCTACGACCAGATGGCCGTGCCCAAATATGTGGTGGCCATGGGTGCCTGCGCCTCCAGCGGCGGTATGTATCGCAGTTATTCGGTCCTGCAAGGGGTCGATCGCGTGGTGCCGGTGGATGTTTATGTGGCGGGTTGCCCGCCGCGCCCCGAGGCCTTGCTGGACGCGCTGATGAAACTGCAGGACAAGGTGGCCAGGGAACCGGTGATTGCCACCCAGAAAAGAGTCGCCTAAAAGGCGGATTTGGGGGAAAAGAACGCATGCCCGCTATTGACCAGGCTCGCAAATTGAAATCCGCGTTCGGAGACGCCGTCTCTGAACCGCTTGAATTCCGGGGTGAAATCACCCTGGTCATTGCCGACCCCCAGCGCGTGGCCGAAATCTGTGGTTTTGCCCGGCGCGAGTTGGGCTTTGATTACCTGGTGGATCTTTGCAGCGTGGATCTTGAAGGTGAAGTTCCCCGTTTCTTCGTGGTTTACGAGCTTTACAGCTATGCCCATCGCTGTCATCTGCGCCTGAAGACCGGCTTGCCCGAGGAAGCCCCCGAATTGCCCACCGTCACCCCCCTGTGGGCCACCGCCAATTGGCACGAGCGCGAAGTGTATGACCTGATGGGCATCCGTTTCCGGGGGCACCCTGATCTGCGCCGCATCCTGATGTGGGAGGGGTATCCGCACCATCCGCTGCGGAAGGAGTTTCCACTGGCCGGCAAGCCCACGGAAGTGCCCGAAGTGGCCTTCACCCAGGCCGCACCCCAGGAAGGCGGCCCGTTTGTAACCCAGTCGGGTGGTCCGGATGCCACCGCGCGTGAGCCGCGGGCCAATGTCCGCGAGGAGCCGTGATGAGCTTCGGCCTGCTCCTGTTGGCCATCTGCCTGGAAGTGGCGGGAACCACCTGCATGAAACTGTCGCAGGGCTTCAGCCGGTTGGTCCCTTCGGTGTTGATTGTGGTGTTCTACGGCGGTTCCCTGGCCAGCCTGACTTTCGCCCTTAAAACCATCGAGGTCAGCACCGCGTATGCCATCTGGTCGGGATTGGGGACCGCCCTGATCGCCGGGATTGGGTGCTGGTATTTCGGTGAGGTTTTGAATTCATCCAAAGTGGCGGGGGTGTTGCTGGTGGTGGCTGGCATCGTCCTGTTGCACCTGTCAGGAAAGAGCTATTGAAGTTTATGCCCACTCGCGAAATTGAATTTCCGGATGCTTCCGCCCGCGCGGCCGCCCCCCTCCCGCCCGGCGGGAATTTTACCGATGGCGACCCGCTCGGCGAAAAGATGATTTTGAACATGGGGCCATCCCATCCCGCCACCCATGGTGTTTTGCGGATTGTGCTCGAGCTGGATGGCGAGTTGATCACCAAGGCCACCCCGGATGTCGGCTACCTGCACCGCGGGGATGAAAAGATCGCTGAAAACCTCACCTATCAACAATTCATTCCCTATACGGACCGGCTGGATTACCTGGCCCCGCTCGCCAACAACGTGGCCTATGTGCTGGCGGTGGAAAAACTGCTCGGCATTGAAGCGGCCCTGACCCCCCGGTGCCAGTACATCCGGGTGATTTGCTGCGAGTTGGCCCGCATTTCCTCCCATCTCCTGGGGGTTGGCTGTTTCGCCATGGATCTCGGCGCGATGACCGTCTTCCTGCATACCTTCACCGAGCGGGAAAAGATCTACAACCTCGCCGAGTCGCTCACCGGCGCCCGGTTCACCACTTCCTATACCCGGATCGGCGGGCTGGCCCGCGATCTGCCCCCGGATTGGACCAGCCAGCTGCGGGCCTTCCTGCACGAAGTCGCGATCGCCGTCGAGGAGGTGGATCAATTGCTCACCCGCAATCGCATTTTCATCGACCGCACCCAGGAGGTGGGCGTCATCTCCCGGGAGACCGCCATCAGCTACGGCTTGACCGGCCCCAATCTGCGCGGCAGCGGCCTCGAATACGATTTGCGCAAAGCCCATCCCTACCTGGTTTATCCGGACCTGGCCTTCGACATCCCCACCGGCACGACCGGGGATTGCTATGATCGCTACTTGGTGCGCCTGGAGGAGACCCGCCAGAGCATCCGGATTTTGCACCAGTGCCTGGACCACCTGCCGGACGGCCCCATCAATATCGCCAACGGCAAAGTGGTGCTCCCGGAAAAGCGCCAGGTCCTCACCCGCATGGAAGAGCTGATCCATCAGTTCATGCTGGTGACCCAGGGCGTCTCCGCCCCGCCCGGCGAAATCTACTGCGGGGTGGAAAACCCGAAGGGCGAGCTTGGTTTTTATATCCACAGCAAAGGGGGCGGCAGCCCGAACCGGCTGAAGATCCGGTCGCCCAGCTTTGTGGCCATCAGCATCCTGCCCGAGCTGCTGAAAGGCCACCTGATCAGCGATGCCATGGCCATCCTGGGCTCGCTGGATTTTGTCATGGGCGAGTGCGACCGCTGATCGCTGATGAAACCGTCCCCCTATTTACTGCCTCCAACCCGCAGCGGGAAGCGCCCCGGGGCGCTTCTCCGTGCTTTGTGGATCCCCGGGTTTGCCGCGTCCTGGTTATGAATCCCGCAACTACGAAAGCCGCCGCCGCCGGTTGGCAAGTGCCCGAGAAACTCGTGCTCGAGATCGAGGAGTTGATCTCCCATTATCCGCAGAAACGCAGCGCGGTGCTGATGATCCTGCACGCCCTGCAGGATCATTTCGGGTTCATCTCCCGCGAAGCCATGGAGTGGACCGCCCGGAAATTGGAGCTGCAACCCATTCACGTGCTCGAATTGGTCACTTTTTATCCGATGTTCCAGACGGCGCCCCGGGGCCGGTTCCATCTCAAAATCTGCCGCACCTTGAGCTGCGCCCTGAGCGGATCCTATGCGCTGCGGGATTATCTCTGCGATAAATTGGGCCTGGACCGGGAGGCGCACGGCCCCCAGACCACGAGTGATGGCCGGTTCACCGTGGAATTTGTGGAGTGCCTGGCCAGTTGCGGCTCCGGACCCGTCCTCATGATCAACGACCAATTCTACGAGCGGGTGGATTCCGCCAAGGCCGACACCCTGCTTAGTGGTTGCCCATAGGTCACCCAGATCACCCAGGTCACCCATCGGCCGCCTATAGGCCGCCTATAGGCCGCCCATCGCGGATTTTTCCCGTCAGCGTTTTTTCGGTTCCTGGAACCTTACCTGCAATTGGGCGGCGCGGTTCCAGCCCCGCAGGGTGACGGTGCCTTGGGCGGCGTCGAAATGCGGATAGTCAGCGCCCGCCAGCGTTACCCCGGAGATGACGCCGCCTTGCGGAGGTCGCAGTTGGATGATGATTTCGCGGGGAATTTCCCGCGTGGGTGGCTGGACCTGCACCGTGACGAGGCCGGGTTCCGGTCCGGAAACAATTTCGTAATCCACCACTCCAAAATGGGTTGGCGCCTGGCGCACCGCAACGCGTTGCCCCGGCTCCAGCCAGGCGCGGGGGATGCCGCGGGCCAGCCAGAGCCGGTCCTGATCCTCCATGACCAGCATCATACGCAGGCGCTCCAGGAAGCAGGCTTCTTCGAAGATCTTATCCGGCGGGCCGCCGGTGGTATGCTCCCGGAAGGTGTATTCACCGGGCATGATGTCCACGGCATACTGGTTGAGCAGGGAGCGCAGGAAGTTGGGGCGTCCCCGCCGGCGAGGTGGAGGTTGGCGTGACGTTCCAGTCCGCATTGGTATTGCCAGCTGGCGTGGGCGAACCAGTCGCGTTCCGCGTCGAAGCCCGGCGTGCGCGCCGCCACTTTTTCGTTTTCCAGCAGCAGCCGGTCTTCCAGGACATCCAGGTGTCCCTGCACCCGGGGATCCTCCACGCGCAGCAATCCCGCCGGGCTGATCAACGGATCGGCCGATTGCACCGTGTCCCAATAGATCGCGCCCACGTGGCCCTGGCAGCGGCGCCAGCCCCAGGCGCCGGCCGCAAAACCGCGGACATAAGGGGCGAAGGGGATGAACGAATGGTAGGTTCCATCCCGCACCGGGACCACCGGGGAGAGCGTGATGGAGCGGTCGATGGCGGCCAGCAGATCGCGGCGGTAGGCTTCCGCCTGCGCGGCCAGGCGGGCGCCCTCGGCGGGATCGATTTTGCCCAGCATTTCCGCCATCAGTTTGACCCCCAGCCAATAATAGGCCTCCGTCTCATAGAATTGCATGTGCATCGACAGGCTGTCCGGCGTGACCACTTGCGCCGGTTGCAGGCCCTTGCTCCAGAGCCGGGCGCCACCCGGCAGGTTCCCGGCCAGGAATTGCCGCTGGCGCAGGATCCATTCCGCGTTGGCCTTCATCCGCGGGGCGTGCTCCTGGAGCCAGGCCCTATCGCCCGTCAATTGGAAATGCCCCGCCAGGGCGAACAGGATGGCCCCTGGGCCCATGCTGTGGACGGCGTCCATGTGGCCGCCCACTCCCGCCGGGCCGGTGGCATGGGTCAGGCAGCCTTCGCCATCGGTGAAATGCCCCAGGGGCCGGTCCGGCCTGGAAGCCTCGTGGGTGCCGGCGGAGGCGCGCGGCTGGAGCGGCAGCCGGAGCCATTGCGCCAGGCCGTCGGCAGCCTCCTGGTGCCGGCCCTGCAAATCCAGCGCCCGCAGGATCATGTACGTTTCCGAGGCCAGGATGCCGAATGGGTAATCGTTGTATTGCCAGGCGCCGGTCGCGGATTGGGTGGAGCGCCGCAAGATGTGCCAGGTCCCCAGGTTCCATTGCGCGGTCAGCCGGCTGCACGGCAGCTCCACCCGCATCGCCGGTAGGACCGGCGCCACGGGGTGGGCCGGCAGATTCGTGCCGTGCAGGGCGGCCACGGCTTCCATCCAGCTTTGCTCCGGGTGGGCCCGGGTGCGCTGGCGGATCGTGGACCGGTTCCGGCGGGCCAACTCGGCGAGGTAATCCCGGGCCGTCGCCGCGGCGCTGGCCTGGACCAGGGGTGGTTGCGCGGGAGCGGGTCCGGCCGCCAGGGGCGCCACCGAGTAAAAGCCCCACACCCCCGGATGCCCCGTGGCGTCGGGATGCGGATTTCCCGCGTGGATGGAATCCACCACCTCGCGCGTCAGATCCCATTCCCTCCCGGTGGCCGGCTCGGTGATGGCCAGCTCCACCAGCGTGGTGTCGCAGGTGTGATCCCCTTGGCGGGCGCCCACCACCAGCAGCACCTGGTCGCCTGGGGCCACCGTGAATTCCCCGCTTGTTCCCGGGTCCGCCGGCGCGGGGATTTGCTGGGCGCCGCCGGTGCCGATCCAGCCCTGGGCCAGCGGCCGCTGGCCGGCCCGGTTTTCGAGCACCAGCCGCCACTCGATCCCATTGCCGCCCTGCGCATCCGCCATGGCCACTTTGGCCCGCGCCCGCACCCGGCCGGTGATGGGGCTGCGCCAGCCGGCTGCCACCTCCCGGTTGGCCAGGGGATGCATCGCCACGCTGCGGGCGGGGATCTTCAGCGTGCCGGCCGTGCCCTCCTTGGGGAGGGGGTTGGCGGCGAACCAGGGGATGACCTGGTCCATCCAGCCACGCATCAGCGGCACCCCGGGCAGGGTTTGCACGCGGTGGGTGAGCAACTCCCTGGCCGGGGGCGCCGCGGGCGCCTGCCCGGCGCTGGGGGGTACAACCGGGCTGGCGGCGCGCACAAAAAAGCCGGATTCCGGGGCCAGGATGGGGCCGTTCTCCAGGTCGGCCGCCAGGAACGAAAAACTGCCTGATTGCGTCCAAACGGTGACGAGGGTGCGCTCCACATCCTCCGGTTGCGCATGGTAGGGCCAGGTTTTTCGCCACCGCGAGGTGCCCAGGTAATTCAAATTGAACCCCACGCCCCGGCGCGGGCTGCGGCCGGCCGGGGAACGCCAGGCCGCCGGGCCGGTGGCGGAGGTGCCGGTATCCTCTTTCAGCGGTTGCAGCCCGGATACCTGGCCATCGTAGGCTTCCAGGCGCCCATCGTAAGCCAGGCCCGCGCGGGCCTCCTCGTATCCCCACTCGATTTCCACCCGCATTTGCTTCCAAACTCCGGGGCCAAAGGCCCGGATGGTGGGCACGGCAAATCCGGCCGCCGTGGGCGCCTGGCGCAGGGAGGCCACAATCCCCCAGGTATCGACCGGAATGGTGTAGGCATATACCAGGCCATCGGGGCTTGCCGCCGGTGCGGGCGCTTCCTTGATGGAGCGGGGATTCCACCAGGTGTGGGCGGTGGCATCGGTGGCGTCAAAGTAAGTGAGCACCAGGTCCTCCGGCGCCGGTTTGTGTCGGACCTCCGGCGGCCAGCATAATTCAACCCGGCGGATCGGCCTCACCTCCTCCCAAAGCAGGCCGCACAAAGCCTTTTTCACCGCCGGTGCGGTGGCATCCAAGGGTTGGTCGAAGGGTTGGCCGGCCTGCTGCAGGAGCAGGATCCAGGCCTCGGGCGGGTTGTCCGCAGCGGGGCGGTCAGCGCGGAATGGGTAGGCGCTGCCGGCCAAATCCGCTGGCTGGCCGGCCAGTTCGCCCGGGGCGGCCTGCGCCAGGTGGATGGCCAGCCAGCATCCCACGGTGAGGGCGGGTACGATCGATAGGGGGGCCAGAGTTCTGGGGGGCATGGGGAATCCTTTGCTGGGCCGATTTGTCTGCCGTGGTTCAGCTGGCGCGCAGGCGTTGGACCACGTCCGCCTCCTGCAGTTGGTGGAGGGCATCCAGGAAGTGGACCTGGAAGCTGCCGGGGCCGGGCGAACGCTCCGCCGCCAACTCCCCCGCGATGCCCATGACCGCCATGGCGTGCGCCGCCGCCGCGGTTAAGGACGGATTCACCGCCGCGAAGGCGCCGGTGAGGGCGGTGGCGGTGCACCCCAGGCCGGTTACTTTCGGCATCAGGGGATGGCCGTTGCTAATCCGCGCCAAGCCACCTTGCCCGACCACCAGGTCCACCGCCCCGCTCACGGTCACCACGCAATGGTAACGCTCCGCCAGGATTTTCGCGGCCTTCAAGCCGTCTTCCGAACCGTGCGTGCTATCCACCCCTTTGGGGGCTCCATCCGCCTGGACGAGCGACATGATTTCGGAGGCGTTGCCCCGGATGATCGAGGGGGAAACCTCCAGGAGGAGCCTTTTGGCGCTGGTGGTGCGGAACCGGGTGGCTCCGCATCCCACCGGATCGAGGATGACCGGCCGGCCCAGTTGTTTCGCTTTCATCCCCGCTTTGACCATCGCGTCAATCCACGGCGGGCTGAGCGTCCCCAGGTTGAGGACCACCGCCCGCGCCAGGGCGGCCATTTCCTCCACTTCCTCAATGGCATGGGCCATGACCGGGGAGGCTCCCACCGCCAGCAAGGCGTTGGCGGTGGTATTCATCGCCACGTAATTGGTAATGTTGTGCACGAGGGGGCTTTCCAGCCGGATTTGCTGGAGATCGTGCCAGACGGCGCTCGCTTTAAGCATAAGGATTCCTCGGGTTCAAGCCTGGCCGGTGGATGCCCATCGCCCTGACGGCGCCTGGTTCCTCGCGGCTGCGTGCAATTTCATAGTTTCCCGACACTATACATACGCACCCTAATTCAGCGAGCCTTTTTGTCGGCTCATCACCAGGAGTGTTTTGGATGGCGACGCCGCCGCACCGCTTGGCATATCTGGTTCACCTGACGTTGACCGCTGCCCGCGTAGGGCGGTCGAACCATCCCATTGCCTACGCAAACCGGGCGCCGGTAGCCGCCGAGGACGAGTCGGATCCGCCGCACCGGCCAAGCCATACGCTCTGGATAGTCCACGGTCCAAACTCTCCGCTCCAAACTCTCCGCTCCAAGCT
>CAIMWS010000203.1 GCA_903845125.1 uncultured Verrucomicrobiota bacterium | reverse complement strand
TCCTCGGCGCGCTTGCGCTCAGCAATATCCCATGCCAGGTCAGCCAACGACATCGCCGCCTCAATATCTTCCGCAACGTATTCAGTTCGCTTATTCCCCACCCCAAGAATGGCCTGGATCCGCCCTCCGCGAATCACCGGCACCACCAATTCGCGCACCACCTCGGCGTGGCCGGCGGGCAATCCCTTACGGTGTGGCAGGGAGGCATAATCGTTATGCACCACGGGGCGACGCTCCCGGATGCAGTCCACCCACACCCCCGCCTGGTCCACCGGGTAATGCTGCCCCGCTCCCGCAGCCTCGCACATCTTTTCCGTGGTATTGGTGGACCAAGCCTGTAGCGAAAGGTCAATTTGATTGGCGTCCACGAAGTGAAAAAATCCCACCCAACTGCCGGTCAAGGCTTCAGCCTCATCCAAAGTGGCTCGTAACAGGCCGTTCAGTGGTAGCTGACCGGATAGTTGCAGCAGCCGCAAGCGAGCCGCCATCACGGCTTCGTTCCGCTTTCGGGCTGTGATATCTGTAACCGAGCATAAAACCCCCACAATTTCTCCGGTCTCATCCTTCACGGGCGATTTAACCACATGCAGCCACTGTTTTCCTGCGGCTCCCGTCACCGCCTGATCCAGGCTTTGCCGAACGCCGCTGCTCAGGACTTCGGCATCGCCATCCAGGTAAACTTGGGCTTCCTCCGGGGGGAATAAATCCTCGTCGGTTTTACCGATGACCTCCGCGCGCATTTTTCCTAAAAATCCGCAAAAGGCCGCATTGACTTCCCAATAGAGACCCTGGCGATCCTTCAAGGCCAGAAAGCCGGGAGTGGTCTCAAAAATACTCTTCACCACTTCTCCTTGCCGCCGCAAGGCATCCTCGGCGTTTTTGCGTTTGGTTATGTCAATAAGTGATCCAAGCATCCAAACTGGCCTGCCCTGGGCATTAAACTCAAGGTTGGATTGGGACAAAACCCACCGGTAGGAGTCATTCTTGTGCCGCAGCCGGAATTCCACCTGATGATCCGGTTTGGGTTCCCGAATGAAATTTTGCACCTCCGCCATTACCCTGGGGAAATCCTCCGGATGGATGCGGCTTTGCCATTCCGCGAAGCTGCGGGGGATTTCAGGGGTCTCCCCGTCGGATGGGTTTTCCCGCTCGGGAGGGAAAAAGAAATGGTTGGTTTCCAGCTCCCAAGCCCAAAAGCCAATGTTACCACCCGTTAGCAGGCGGCCCACGATTTCGTCCGATTTCATACCTGGAGGCATCGAAAAATTCTAAAATCAGGGGCACAGGCTTGTCGAAAGATCGCCAAGCCAGGGTCCCTGAGCCTGCCTGCTCCACCGTTTCATTAAAAAAAACACGCAGCTTACTTTGGTCTGCGACCTTGCTCCATTCAGCAGCTTATTGGTTCCAATTATTATCCTCGGAGCCGCACCGGGAATAGCGAACCACATAATTCATATATCGTCAATTGCAATACCCAAATAACATGTTATAATATGCAATATTATATTAAAGTACAAGGATCGGCATTGTACCGCGCGGCAGACCTATCCCATCGATGGCGCACAACTGGTTTGTGGCCACTCGTTTATTGAGGCAGTTGCTGGCCAGCGGCCTCAGGTTCCGTGGCAGGTTAACGAAGCCTGGGAATCCAGCCTTGTTTTGAGCGTTGACAGCCATTGCCGCCTGAAACAATGTCGGCACCGGAGAACAAGATTTGAATGAAAAACATGCAAACCGGCGGCCCCTGCGGATTCACGCTGATCGAACTGCTGGTGGTGATTGCGATCATCGCCATTTTGGCATCCCTGATGCTACCTGCGTTGTCCCACGCCAAAATGAATTCCCAGGCGATCGCCTGCGCGAATAACGTCCGGCAATTGAACGTGGCCTGGATGGTTTACGCCGACGACCACCAGGGTTCGCTGGTTAATAATTCCAGCACGGCGGACACCCGCTCCTACCGCCAGAGTTGGGTCAACAATGTCCAGGACTGGGGAACCAGCGAGGAAAACACGAATACCGCCTACGTCTTAAGCGGAAAACTGGCTTCTTATGTGAACAACAACTTGGGAGTTTACAAATGTCCGGCCGATAAATCGCTGGCGGAAAATGGCCCCCGGCTGCGCAGCATTTCCATGAATTCCCTGGTGGGCGATCCCTTGATCAACCCCAACCGTTTCAACCCCACCTGGCTGCAATTCATGAAAATCACCCAGTTTCCCCGCCCGGCCGATTTCTACGTATTCATTGAGGAGCATCCGGACACCATCAACGACGGGTATTTCATGAACGTTTGGGATGATCTCAAATGGGGCAATCTGCCCGCCTCCTACCACAATGGCGCCGTCAACATGTCGTGGGCCGATGGGCATTTGGACCGCCATCGGTGGCTTCCCAATACGGTCCGCCCAGCGGTCAAGGGCGGTGCCGGTGGCGGCTTTGTGCCGGTGCCCGAGACGGATTATCTGTGGCTCCGGGATCGCACGAGCATCAAACTCAATTAGGCCGCTGGTTCGGAGGCACATAGCCCCGGTGCCAGTAAATGCCCCAGAGGCTCTCCAGGCGCACGCTCTCCACGTGGCTGTCGGCGAATACCCCGTTGATGGATCCGGGAAGCGTCGCCCCGGGAGCCATGGCTTTGGGGATGGCGTTTGGCCGGGTGCCGTGGCGGGCGATGCAAAAACGGCCCATCATCGAGCCGCCGCCAATACCGCCCACCATCAGGTTGCGGGCCGGCTGATCCGAGGCTACCGGCCAGCCGTCAGCCCAGTCGCAATCGGCGAAAATCACATGTTTGACCGGCTTTTCAAACTCCGACTCCCGGGAAAAATGCATTTTGGCATCGCCATATCCCAAATCGCCCTCGGCTGAATACATCCAGCCGTTCATGCCGTAGCTGCTTTCAAAACCGGTGTTCCATTGCACGGGGGTGATCAGGGGGCCGTACCAAGCCGCCAGGGCCGTGCCAGACTGCTCCGCGGTGGGAGTCCGCCCCGGAGGCACCGGGGCGGTGGGGCACAGCCGTATCTTGTCTGAGGGCACATTGTTGGCCCGCAGCACCGCCATCCAAAAGTGCTTGGGATCGTAGGCCACCGGAAAAGTTTTGCCGGTGTCATTGCAATACATTTTGAAGCCCAGGCCCATCTGTTTGAGGTTGTTGCGGCACACGGCGTCCTGTCCCTTGAGCTTGGCCCGGCTCAAAGTGGGCAAAAGCATGCTGGCCAGGATCGCGATGATCGCAATCACCACCAATAATTCGATCAGGGTGAAGCCCTTTCCACTGGGAATCCGGACTCCCCCCGCCCGCAAAAACGCTCTCCATGAATTCATATTGCTTGATCGTTTTTCCACACCCCCCCGTTTACCCCCAATTCTTGCTTGTGGATTATGGGGTAATATAACGGACTTCCATCCAGATCGAAAGTCATTTCGGATTCAAAAGGAAAAACCGGTTTCCCGCTGCCAAACATCCGGCGGATGGGAATACCATCACCGAGCCCACGCCCAAAATAACCCGCGATCCTTCCCGTTCCGCGGCGCGGAGCGCCGGGCCACTCCCTGCCGTGGGTTGAAACCCACGGCTACCAGCAAAGTTCGCTCCGCAATCCGTTTTTCATCAGCCGCCATTTCTTTTTTCCATGCGATCCGAGTGATCCGAGTGATCCGTGGTGGATCCCTTTTTTTCTCTGGGTGTCCTTGGTGCCCAGGCCCCCCGGCTCCCCAAGCGGGGGGCCGCCGTTCACACAAACCGTTTCCATAGGTCGTGCGCATAAGCCCCGGCACTTTGAATCCGGGACGGCTCTCGGCTCTCGGCTCCTGCTCCACGCTCTCCGCTCTCCGCTCCAAGCTGCCTCGCGCCTCCACCTCGCTCCACACCCGTTGGAACTTTTCCCGGTTTTCCTGGAACCGGGTACGCCAGAATCCGCCCCACTGCCCCAACCCCTGCTCCCCCAGCTGGGCCGCCAGATATTTTTCCGCCTCCTTCCAGCTTTTAATGAAAGACAATG
>CAIMWS010000202.1 GCA_903845125.1 uncultured Verrucomicrobiota bacterium | reverse complement strand
GCCGGGAAAATAAGCGGGGATCATCCCACGCATGTTAATCAAAATGATTAGCCATAAATCATCCATCGGATGATTAACTTTTTCGCGCGGTTTTGCTTTAGTGTGCGTCATCGAACTAGTGATGGTGATAACCGTTACAACAAAAACTTATAACATGATTGCGGCTGGATTAAAGCCAATGATGATGCGAAGGTCGTCAATTTTGATGACCTCCGAGTCCTTTATCTGCCGTCCCGCGTTTCCGGGCTGGATTTCGGCGGGCAAACGGCCGTTGGCTGACCGCCCGTTTTCTCCGCCCACGGCGGACGCCCCAACTGCGACCCAAGCCAAACCAAACCAAAACCATAACTCTCCGAGAAAGGCATCCATGAAAACCACCAACGTGATAAAAATCGCCCTGGCCGCCGGAATTGTGCTGGCGCTGCCTTCCCTCTCCCAAGCTGCGGGGATCACCGGCACCAAGCACGATTTGTCCAACTACGGCTGGGGTTCTTCCGAATTGTGCATCTTCTGCCACACGCCCCACAACGCCAAGACCACCGATGCCCCACTGTGGAACCATGGCACCACGGCCACCGCCTCCTTCACCCTTTATACCAGCCCGACCTTGAACGCGGTCCCCAGCCAGCCCACGGCCACCTCGAAAGCTTGCATGAGCTGCCATGATGGCACCGTGGCCCTCGACACTTTCAGCACGCAAACGGGCACCCATTTTCTGGGTGGATTGTCCAAGCTTGGTTCGGATTTGAGCAACGACCATCCCATCTCCTTCACCTACGACTCAGCGCTGGCCTCCACCGATGGCGGGCTAAAAACCCCCGCCTCCGCCACCTTTGTGGATGCCGCCAAAACCATTCCCCTCTTTAACGCCAAGGTGGAATGCGCCTCCTGCCATAGCGTGCACGACAATACCTACGGGTATTTCCTCCGGGTGAGCAATGCGGGCAGCGCCCTGTGCCTGAAGTGTCACAACAAGTAATCCAGGCTTGCCGAGTGTTGGTGAACCGGAAAAATTCCCGCACTACGGCACCTCAAAACAATGATTCAGCACAACCAGGCGGCCAGGGCATGAACCTCTGCAATTCGATTAGAAAATCTCATATTCGTCATTTTGATTAAAAATAATACATCCGGCGGATGATGGTTTTTTTCGGCCCACTATGATTCAATAACCGCCATTCAAAGTGAAGCAAAACCGGCAGTGGAAGAAATGCTGAAAATGAAGTCGATCGAGGTAAAAACAATCCGGAGGACCGGCACGCCAGAGTGGTTGACCTCCGCCTCGCGCAAGCACCGGCCCACCGCCTAAAAACCATGCTTTCCCTGACTCAAACCACCGGCTATGCGATACTGGCCTTGAGCTGCCTCGAGGACAATCAGGCGCGGCCGTGCCTGATCCGGGACATCGCCGAGCGCACCGGTTTGAGAAAACCTTATCTGGCCAAGATTTTCAACCAACTGGCCCATTATGGCTTGGTGGACACCAAGCGCGGATACCGGGGCGGGATTGTGCTGTCCCGGCCGCCCGCCGCGATCACCCTGCTGCAGATTCTGGAGGCCGTCGAAGGAGATCAATGGCTCGGCCCCTGCCTGCTGGGTATGGATAAATGCGAATCGACCAACTGCTGCCCAACCCAGCACTTGTGGCAGGACATCGCCAAAAGGATCACCCAAGTGTTGCGGAAAACGACCCTGGCAGACATGATCCAAGCCGGCGCCCAGCGAAATCCGCTGTGCAAACCTGGAGTATGCGGAAGCCGCCCGGGAGGAGCCTCGCGAGTATGAGTGCCGTCCTCCACTCCCAAACCCTTTCAACGAATCTATGGCAACCGGATCGTTGTCCGATTTCGTTGTCAACCAAGGCCGTCCAAGCAGGATCGGCCATCATCGCCCAAAAACCAAAACCCTAAACAACAAGCAACATCCAAGAAAGGTTCAAATGCAATACCACAAAATCGCCAAAATCGCCCTGGCCGCGAGCCTGCTGGTAGCCCTGTCCAATCAAATCCAAGCGGCAGGTATCTCCGGCACCAAGCACGATTTATCGAGCAAAGGCTGGGGCTCCTCCGAGTTGTGCATCTTCTGCCATACGCCTCACAACGGCAATACCGCCAATGTGCCGCTGTGGAACCATGGCAACTCCACCGCCGCCACCTTCACCCTGTATAGCAGTCCCACGCTGAACGCGGTCCCGGGACAGCCGGCGGGAACCTCCAAAGCCTGCTTGAGCTGCCATGATGGCACCGTGGCCATCGACACCTTCGGCACCCAAACCGGCACCCACTTCATCACCGGGATCCCCCTGCTGGGCACGGACCTGAGCAACGACCACCCCGTGTCGTTCACGTATGATGCCGCCCTGGCGACGGCCGATACCAAGCTCGTGACCCCCAATTCCACCAGTTACGTGGATGCGGCCAAAACGGTGCCGCTGTTCAGTGGGAAGCTTGAATGCGCCTCCTGCCACAATGTGCATGATAACACCTACGGGAACTTCCTGCGCATCAGCAACGCCGGCAGCGCCCTGTGTTTGAAGTGCCACAATAAATAACCGCCTGGTTCAAGACGCCAATTTCCGGTCCGGCCTGGGCCGCGAGATGGGCGGTGATCGGGGAAGAGGTTTGGCAGTCAGCCTCTTCCCTGATTTGTCGGCAAAGAAGATTAAGGACCGGGTGGAGCGAGGGGACGGTGCCGCAGTGCGGTGTGATACCTTTCGAATTGCGGGTGTTTATCCCCTCAGAAAGGCGATCATTCGTCTTGAAAAGAGCCCGCAAAGCACTTATAGAAAAAGGCCAACGAAGATGAACCAATCTGCGAAACTTATTTGGGCGGTCGTGTGCCTGTTGGCTTTCACCACGGACCCCGGCCAGGCAGCTTCCGAACGCGCCAAGAAACCGGCCGCCAAAACCGCCAAAACCGCCAAAAAACCGGCGCAGGAGTTCGTTTTTTTCCCCTCTGAACCTGCCCCGCCCCGCCTCCAATTCCTGATGAGTTTTCAGTGCGAAAACGACTTGGGGGGTGGCGCGGGCAAATTTGTCACCTTCCTGACCGGCAAGGAACCGCCGAAAAAGCCCATCCTGAAGCCTTATGGCGTGGCGGCCAGCCAAGGACGGTTCTATGTCTGCGACACCGCTGCCCGGACCATTGCCATCACGGAATTGGATTCGCGGAAAATCGTCAATTTCACTCCTTCTGGCGGTGGCAAGTTGCGGGTGCCAGTCAACGTCGCAGTCGATGAGGAGGGAACCCTTTACGTGGCGGACACGGGGCGTAACCAAGTTTTGGTTTTCGACCGGGACCAGCAATACCAGGGCGCCATTGGCGAGATGGACGAAATGAAGCCGACCGATGTCGCCATTTTCAAAAATCGGCTGTATCTGACAGACCTGAAGAACAACTGCCTGCGGGTGTATGATAAAACCAACCGCACGGAGTTGTTCAGAGTGCCAAAAGACCCCAAAGATCCCAAGGCAAAGCTCTTTTCGCCCACGAACCTGGCAGTGGACAGCCAAGGGAAGATCTATGCCTCCGACCTGGGCGCCTCCCGGGTGCAGGTTTACGATTCCGAAGGAAACCATTTGCGAACCCTGGGACAGATGGGTGACCGGCCCGGCGAATTCGCCCGGCCCAAGGGGATCGCGGTGGACCGCGAAGGGCGCATCTATGTTGTGGACGCCGCCGCCCAGGTGGTGCAAATCTTCGACGTGGATGGCCGACTGCTGCTTTATTTCGGCGAAGCGGATAAGAACAACCCGGTGGCCTTCGACCTGCCCGCCAAAGTGGTTGTCGATTACCAGAACGTGCGCCTTTTCCAAAAATATGCGGCGCCGAATTTCAAGCTGGAATACCTGGTCATCGTCACCAACCAGTTGGGGGACAGAAAAGTCAGCGTCTTTGGTTTTGGCCAGAAAAAATCGTGATGCGCTGATGGAATGCTGACCGGGAAAAATGCGCCTACCAAACATGAATTCCGTCCGCCGCGGCATCGGATTGTTGCTGGGGGTGTGCTTTGGCTTTGCCTTGGGCGCCGGGTGCGCGACCAAGTCCCGGCACCAATGGCTGGCCATCTTTTTCGACGGCGTGCCCGGCGAAGGGTCCAAAACCAATGCGGCCACGGCGGGGGCGGCCACGGCCGATTCCGGCACCAATAGCGTCCCGCTTGACCGCCCTGGCACGGCGCCAGCCTTGGTGATGGTGGTGCATAAACCGTATGCCGAGGTCCGCTGCCGGGAATGCCACGAATCCAGCTTTTCCCAGCGTTTGAAAAATCCGGTGCCCCAGCTCTGTTTCACCTGCCACAAGGACTTCTTCGGGCCGTTTAAATATACCCACGCCCCGGCCGCCGTGGGCGAGTGCCTGCTCTGCCATGTGCCGCACCAGACGACCGAAAAAGCGCTGCTGGTCATGCCCGGCCGGAAATTGTGTTTCGATTGCCACGAAGCCCAGCAGGTGATGCAATACAAGGCCCACGCCGAAACCGACCGGAAGGAATGCACCGAGTGCCACAATCCTCACCGTTCAGACCGGCGTTTCCTCCTGAAGTCTCCGGAATCCGAAAAAGGCACCAATGCTTCCAGCGCTGCCGTTGTGGCCGGGGTGACCAATGTGGCCGGGGTGACCAATGTGGCCGGGGTGACCAATGTGGCCGGGGTGACCAATGTGGCCGGGGTGACCAATGTGGCCGGGGTGACCAATGTGGCCGGGG
>CAIMWS010000201.1 GCA_903845125.1 uncultured Verrucomicrobiota bacterium | reverse complement strand
GGTTGACCGGGTCGTTCCAGCAGACCACCAAAAAGCCTGGCTCATGGGTGATTTTGGCATCCGTGGCCTGTTTTTTTTCCAGGTCCGGCAGCACCACCGGGGGTTGGACTGTAACCTTGTCTGGCATGGTTCAAAACTGAAGCCGCGGCCCGGCGCCTCCTTTTATTGAGTATCGCCGCGGGTCACCCGGAGGAAGACTTCCTCCAGGCCCAGTTCCTCCTCCTCCAAGCCGATGAGCTTGAAGCCGCCTTTGACGAGGGTTTCCGCCACGCTGCCCGGATCGGTTTCGTGGTCCTTGAGCACCACCCGGATCCGGCCGTCTTTATAAACGACTTCACTGGCTTCCAGACCCGTTTTCAGCAAGGCCATGGCATCCTCAACACCGGTGGCCACCTTGACGAGGAATACCCGGCCGGCCGCGAACTGGTCGCGCACCCCCTGGACCGGCCCGCTATAAATCAGCTGGCCTTTTTCAATGATCGCCACGCGGTTGCAGAGGTTCTGCAATTCGCTGAGGATGTGGGAGGAAATGATGATGGTTTTGCCCAGCCGCTGTAGCTCCTGCAAAATGGCCATCACTTCGATCCGGGCGCGGGGATCCAGGCCGCTGGCTGGTTCATCCAGCAGCAGGAGCTGGGGATCGTGGATCAAAACCCGGGCCAGGCCCAGGCGCTGCTGCTTGCCCCGGCTCAAGGCGCCAATCAACGTGCCCCGTTTTTCGCTGAGCCCCACCAATTCGAGCACATCGTTGACGGTTTTTTCCCGTTTGGCGGAGGGGATCTTGTAACAGGCCCCGAAGAAATCGAGGTATTCGGTCACTTCCATGTCCTTGTAAACGCCGAAAAAGTCGGGCATGTAGCCGATGATCCGCCGGACGGCGTCGGCTTCCCGGACCACGTCGTGGCCGAAGATTTGGGCCTGGCCCGCCGAGGGAGTCAGGAAGGTGGCGAGGATGCGCAAGGTGGTGGTTTTGCCGGCGCCATTGGACCCGATGAAGCCGAAAAGGTCGCCCTTGTTGACCGTCAGGTTCAGGCCGCTTAAGGCCAGCAGGTTGCCGTAGGACCGGGTCAAGCTGTCGGTTTGGACCGCCACCGCAGGAGGATTCACATTCTCAGCCATAGGTCATCTCTCATTTATCCGCGACCGGCATCTGCAGCCGGAATAAAGTCTGGCTATCTTTGCGGCGCGCCTCGAACTGGCGCAGCGAACGGACGGGCAGATGCCCCGGATCCCAAGCCATCAGCATTGGCTCGCCCCGCAGGTTCACGGCGGTGAGATCCATGCCGTTGGGCGCGGCAAAATTGAAGCTCCAATTATGGCCCTGATTGCCCCATTGCGGGCCGGCGAAAGTCGCGCTGGCTTGGGAAATATAACTGGCCGCGCAAGTGTTGGCGGGGGGATCCCATCGGATTTGGTGGGGATCGTTGCCGAACGCCTGCTGGCGCGCCTGGACGGCGCTGCCGAACAGGGGAGAAGCCCGCTGGATGAAATCGACCAGGGGCTCGCCCTTGAACGTGGCCGAGTCGAAAGTCAGGCTGCTTTTGGCGGGCAGGGAACCCAGCTTGTAGACCCGGTCCTTGTAGGTCAGGAAGAGCGGATCGAGCGCATGGTCCAGTTGGTTGGTGACGGTCATCTGCCAGCCGTTGCCTTGGCGGGCGAACCGGGCGCTGAGCATCCCGCCCGCCGTCTGCCACCAATCGTGGACATATAATTGGCTGGTCCAGACGGGCACGAACACGCTGGCCTGGAAACCGCCGCTATGGTGTTCGATGCTGATCCGCGAATTCTCGTCGCCCCCCCACACCATGCGGGTTTCGCCGCGCAGCGCGGTATGGGTTTGCTCGCTGGACAGCGCGAAACGGGAGTTGGCGGGCGAATAAATCGACAGGTAGGTGCGCCCGCGCATTTCAGCGCCCGTGGCCCGCGGGAACAGGTCCACGATGCTCAGTTCGTTGCATTCCGTTTCTCCAGCGCGCAGCTTGTAGCCGATGAAGTAGATCAGGAAGGAGAAAAAGGCCACGTAGCAGGGGAAGGTGATCCAGGTGAGCATGGTTTTGTTCAGCCGCTTCAGCACCAGGTAATCCACCGGGCCGATCACGGCCAGGTAAACCACCAGCAGCAGCAGCAGCCAGCTGATCGGCAGCTTGCGGATTTGCCGGCTTTCAATCATGGAACCGAAAACGCCATCCAGGCTGTAGCCGCCCGGCGGGTTGATATTGCCCTGGCCGAGCAGGCTGATCGGCACCTGGGCCAGGCGCGCCCAGAACCAGGAGCGGTTTTTCCAGCTGCGGAAGGGCTCCCGCTCCGGGCTGAAGCTCAACACTGTCAACAGGCCCCGCCCGCGGGGGATGCGCACCACCAGGGGCACCCCGCCCACGGCGAGGTCTTTGGTCCCTTCCCGCCATTCGCCGGTGGACAGGTTCACGGTGCCCTGCTCAAAGGTCGGATCCGCCGTCAGATTGGCGAAGGGATTCGAATTTTCGGGCACCTTTTGCGCCTGGTTTGGGCGGCGGCCGGCCGTTTGGGGCAAATCCGCGAGATTGGCGAAGAAGGGATCGTTTTTGCCTGACAGCCACTCCTGGACGGCCCCCGGCACGCCGAGGCTGGTGGTTTGCTGGAACTCCGCGGGAATCAGCCCCTTCAACCATGGGGCGCCGTTGAGGTCGCCAGGCTGTTCGAGGCCCACGATGAGGTGGCCGCCTGCGTGGAGCCAGGCCACGATCGCGCCGGCCTGGGGCGCCTTCAGGTCCAGGGCCTTCTCGGTATTCAGATACAGGGCGTTCAGGCCCTCCAGGCAAATCGGGTTGTCCGGGAATAATTCGGCCCGCAGATGGGCCACCGAAGGCTGGAACTCCTCCTGGTTGGGCCGCAGTTCAGGCAGCGACGGCAGCCCCCCGAAAGTCCGCGGCAGGGCGCCCAGCAGGAAATTCGAGTGGTAAAGGCTGCGCCGGGCCCGCAGATTCGTTTGGGTGGCCCGCTCCTTGCCGCGCTCATCCAGCAGCCGCGCATTCCAACTCCCGAAGCGCTCCGCGAAGACCGGCACCACGAACCGCTTCTGGGTGTTGGGGGGGAAATCCATCGTCATCCGGCGGGCCTGGCCCTGGCCAAGCTGGCTGTTGCTCAGCTCGAAAACACCCTTGAATCCCGGGCCGTCGTTCTTTACCTCGCACACCACCGGCAGCCAGTTCATTTGGTGGATGACACCGTCATACCCGATGAACACATCGAATTGGAACTCCGCCCGGGCGGGCGTCGCCAGACACCCTAAAAACCCCAGCATCCAGCACCACAGCGCGCCCCGCAGCGAGGCCGGGGTACGGCCATGGATCCACTTTCTGGAACTGGCCTTTGACATGCTCGTTTTAGATATTGCTTCCAATCCTCGTATTCCACCTCGTTTATAAAAACAGGTGGGAATTAAGCAAACATAAAATTCCCCGCCTGGTTCCCGGCGGAGGTGGCGCATTTGGGGATTTTCCCTTCAGTTAGCCTCGACAAAACCGCCGGGGCTTGGCAGACCAGCAGGCATGCATGACCGTTTGCCGGTGATGATCGGGATCGATGGCGGGGCCACCTATAGCTATGGCATTGCGGTGGATTCGAATGCCAGGGTGTTGGCCTTTGCCCAGTCCGGGTCGTTGAGCTTCCTGGGGTCGAGCATGGTGGAGGCGCGCCGCAACCTCAACCAACTGGTCAAAGCTCTGGAATTAAAGCTGCCGTTGCAGAATGAGTTCGCTTCGGTGGTGATTGGCTGCGCCGCGTTGTTTGCCGAGGCCACCGAAACGCAGAAGGAGCTGCTCTGCAAGGGCATTTTGCCCGTTTTCCGCACGCGACTGGTGAGCGATTGCCTGACCGCCTTCCACGGGGCGACGCTGGGGGGGCCGGGGGTGCTGGTCACGGGCGGCACGGGATCCATCACGGTGGCGCAGAATGAGGCGGGGGAATTTTCCCAGGTGGGTGGCTGGGGGCACATCCTGGGCGATGCGGGCGGCGCTTATTGGATCGCGCTGGAATCCGCCAAGGCCGCCATCGCGGCGGTGGAAGGCCTGGGGCCGCAGACCAGCCTCATCGACCTGGTGTGCCGCTGGTTCGAGGTGAAGGATCTGACGGATATTGTCCCGGTCTTTTATGGATCCAAATTTTCCAAGGATAAATTCGCCGCCCTGGCCGGTTTTCTTGCCGCGGAGGGCGGGGAGGATGCGGTTTTTCAGCAAATCTGCCAGCGGGCGGGCCGGGAATTGGCGCGGCAGGCGCAAACCGCCCTGCAGCTATGCGGCCTGAAAATCCGGCCCGCGCCGCTGTTCTTGAACGGCAGCGTGGTGACCAAGAACGGGCTGGTCCGGGAAAGCCTGCTCAAACATTTGAACCAGGCCTACCCGGTCCAGTTGTGCCAGGCACAGTTGCCGCCCGTTTTGGGGGCCGCGGCCCTGGCGATGGGTTCCCGCGGCCTGGAAGTGACTCCCCAGTTCGTGAAAAACCTGCTGGAGAGCAGCCAGCGTTTGGCGCAACCGGCTCCCAAAGCCACCTGACAAAAACCAGGGGGGCTCTTGGAACGTCCAGCTCAACCACTGATTAACTGATTCACCTATGCAACATCTGGAAAAACATTTTACGGGCGGCGAGGTAGTCCGGGACGTAGTGATTGGCATGGCGGATGGCTTGACGGTGCCGTTCGCGCTGGCGGCTGGAATTTCCGGCGCGCTGACTTCCACGCACCTGGTGGTCGCTGCCGGCCTGGCTGAAATTGCCGCCGGCTCCATTGCCATGGGCTTGGGCGGATACCTGGCGGCCAAAAGCGAGGCAGAGCATTACCGCAATGAGCTGCGCCGCGAGGAAACGGAGATCATTGAAAAACCGGCGGTTGAAACCCAGGAAGTCCTGGATGTTTTCAAACAATATGGGATGTCGGAGGAGGACGCCACCCC
>CAIMWS010000200.1 GCA_903845125.1 uncultured Verrucomicrobiota bacterium | reverse complement strand
GCCATCCGCACCGGGGCGGATGTGCTGGCCGTATCCTGTCCCTATGAAATCTACCGGTTCGAGGACGCCCTGAAGGTCATCCCGCATGAGCACCCCATGGTGGTGCGGGATGTGGTCGAACTGATGGCCGAGGCGCTGGGGGATTGAACTTGCCCGGCTTGTTCCTGGGATGGAGCAACTCTAAACCTTAACCGCAAGCATCTTATGGTAAGCCAAAAAAAAGAGCCGGTCCGCATCGGTTTTTTTATCTGCCAATGCGGGACGAATATTGCCAGCGTGGTCGATGTCGAACAGGTGGCCAGGCAGGCTGCCACCCTGCCGGGGGTGGCGGTTTCGCGGACCTATAAATACATGTGCTCCGACCCGGGCCAGGAATTGATCCAGCAGGACATCCGCGACCAGCGGTTGAACCGGGTGATCGTCGCCGCCTGCTCGCCGCTCCTGCACGAACACACGTTTCGGGAAGCCGTGGCCAAAGGTGGGCTTAATCCTTATTACTTCCAAATGGTCAATATCCGGGAACACAATGCCTGGGTGCATACGGATCGCGGGGAGGCCACCCGGAAAGCCACCGCCCTGGCCAGGGCCGCCGTGCAGCGTGTGCCATGGCACAAGCCGCTGGATGTGAAGCATGTGGCCATCGCCCCCAATGTCCTGGTCGTGGGGGGGGGCATCGCGGGCATCCACGCTGCGCTGACCCTGGCCAACGGGGGCAAGCACGTTTACCTCGTGGAGCGGGGGGCCACCATCGGCGGCCACATGGCCAAGTTCGACAAAACCTTCCCCACGCTGGATTGTGCCGCCTGTGTGCTTTCGCCCAAGATGGCTGCTGCTGGTTCGCATCGCAATATTACGCTGTGGACCTATTCCGACGTGATCAAGGTGGATGGCAGCGTGGGCAACTACAAGGTCACCGTCCGGCGCAAACCGCGCTACGTGCTGGAGGATCTTTGCACCGGCTGCCTGGAATGTATCAACGCCTGCATCTACAAGGAGCCCAGGTTCCCGGATGAATTCAACCTGGGCCTGGGCAAGCGCAAACCGATTTACCTTCCCTTCCCGCAAGCCATTCCCGCCGTGGCAACCATCGATCCTGAAACGTGCATCGAGCTGAAAACCGGCAAATGCAAGAAGACCTGTGTGGAAGCCTGTGCCGACCGCCAGGCCATCGACTTAAAGCAAAAGGAGGAAATCCGTGACGTCGTGGTCGGGACCGTCATCGTGGCCACTGGATTCCAAACCTTCGATCCCCGGAAAGTGCCATATTACGGCTATGGCGCTTATCCCAATGTCTATACCAGCCTGGAAGTGGAGCGCTTGGTCAATGCCTCCGGCCCCACGGGCGGGGAGATTGTTTTGCGCGACGGCCGGAGGCCCAAAAAGGTGGCCATCGTCCATTGCGTCGGCTCGCGCGACGAGAACACCAACCGCTGGTGCTCGCGGGTGTGCTGCCTGTATTCGCTGAAGCTGGCCCACTTGATCCACGAGCAGACCGGCGCGGCGATTTATAACTATTACCTCGATATCCGCACCCCCGGCAAACACATGGAGGAGTTCTACAACCGCATCTGCGAGGAGGGGGTGAACCTGATCCGCGGCCGCGTGGCCGATGTTTACCCGGACCCGGCGCCCGAGGCTGAAGGCCGGCTGATCGTGCAGGCCGAGGATACGCTGATGAACGCGATCTCCAGGAACTCCGTGGACATGGTGGTGCTGGCGGTGGGATTGGAGGCCAATCCGGACGCCCAGAATATCCGGCGCATGTTCAACATGAGCTGCAGCAACGAGGGTTTCTTCCTGGAACGTCATCCCAAGTTGGCGCCGGTGAGCACCTTCACCGATGGCATTTTCCTGGCCGGCTGCTGCCAGGGGCCGAAGGATATCCCTGATTCCGTGGCCCAGGCGGGCGCCGCCGCCGCGGAGGCTTTTGCCCTCATCGATAAAGGCCACGTGGAAATGGAGCCGAACACCGCCTATGTGCGGGAGGATGAATGCTCCGGCTGCAAATCCTGCATGCCCTTGTGCCCCTACAGCGCCATCTCTTTCGAGTCGGAAAAGAAGACCGCCCACATCAACGAGGCCCTCTGCAAAGGCTGCGGCACCTGCGTGGCCTCCTGCCCTTCGGGGTCCATCAAACAAAATTTGTTTGAGGACGACCAGATCTTCAGCGAAATATCCGGGATCCTCGCCGCCGACATGCCCCAAATAGCTGCGGCGGAGGTTGTTGCACAGCCGCCCGGTTGAGGGATGGGGATCCTCCAGCAGGCCTTTGGCTGACCTCCGGTCCCAGGGTTGGCGGCGGGCGGGGATACCCCCGCCTGTTTTTATTGCTGAATTCCGCCCGGCGATGGTTTAGCTTCCTCGCGGTTTTAAGTATGAAGAGCCATTTGGACTCGATTGAGTCAGTCATTGAAGACATCAAGCACGGCCGGTTGGTGGTGGTGGTGGATGACGAGGACCGCGAAAATGAAGGGGACTTGATCATGGCCGCTGAACATGCGACGCCCGAAGCCATTAATTTCATGGCCCGGTTCGGCCGCGGTTTGGTCTGCGTGCCCACCACGGGGGAGCGTCTCCAGCAGTTGGGCATCCCCGAGATGGTCAACCAGAACCGGGAAAGCTTCAAAACGGATTTCCAGGTGACGGTGGATGCCGCCCAGGGCATCACCACCGGCATCAGCGCGGCGGACCGCGCCCGCACCATCCAACTCATGGCCGATGCCCGCACCATGCCGCAGGATCTGGTCCAGCCGGGCCACGTTTTCCCCTTGCGCGCCAAGTCGGGTGGCGTGCTGCAGCGGGCCGGCCATACCGAGGCCGCCGTCGATCTGGTCCGGCTCGCGGGGTGTCGCCCCATGGGCATCATCTGTGAAATCATGAGCGACGACGGCACCATGGCCCGCCTGCCGGAGTTGCGGCGGTTCGCCAAAAAACACCGGCTGAAGATCTGTTCCATCGAGGCGCTGATCCAATACCGCCGCCGCTGCGAAATCCTGGTGGAGCGGGTCGAGGTGGTGCAGTTGCCCACGGAATACGGCAATTTCGAGCTGCATTTATACCGGTCCAAAATCGACGGCCAGCCGCATGTGGCGCTGGTCCTGGGCAGGATCGGCAAGCATGAACCCGTCCTGGTGCGGGTGCATAGTGAGTGCCTGACCGGCGACGTGTTCGGATCCCAGCGCTGCGATTGCGGCCCCCAACTGCACCAGGCTATGAAGCAGATTTCCCAGGCGGGCAAGGGGGTGCTGGTTTACATGCGCCAGGAGGGCCGGGGCATCGGGCTGACACCCAAAATCCAGGCCTATAAATTGCAGGAACGCGGGCTGGATACCGTTGAGGCCAACCTCAAGCTCGGCTTCGCGACGGATTTGCGCGAATACGGCTTGGGCGCCCAAATCCTGGCGGATTTGGGCTTGAAAAAAATCCGGCTGCTGACCAACAATCCCAAGAAGTTGGTGGGGTTGCAGGGCTACGGGATCGAGATCGTCGAGCAGTTGCCCATCCGCGTGAAACCGAATCCCCATAACGCCCGCTACCTGGAAACCAAGCGCCAGAAACTGGGCCATTTGCTATAAAGAACCATGGAGCACCCCCTATGTTGAAACCCGTCCGCAAAAAGAAACTGCGCGCCCCGCAGGGCGAATTTTACATCATCGCTTCTCAATACAATGCCCGGTATGTGGACGCCATGCTGCGGGCGGCCCAGGGGGCACTGAAGGAAGCCGGTGTGACCCGGGTTCAGACCCTCCGGGTGCCCGGCGCTTTTGAAATTCCCGCGGTGGCCAGTTCCGTGGCGTGCCAGAACCGCGACGATCTGGCGGCCATCATTTGCCTGGGCGTGGTGATTCGGGGGGAGACGGCCCATGCCCAACTGGTTGCGGAGGGGGTCACCCATGCCCTGGCCGGTCTGCAAGTCAGCTTCCATCTGCCCGTGATCCACGGCGTCTTGCTGCTCGATAACGAGGAGCAGGCCAAGGTCCGGTGCCTCGGCCAGGAACATAATCGCGGCCTGGAGGCTGCCCAGACCGCCCTGGCCATGGCGGCCATCATGGAAAAGGTGTTTCCCGTCGATGTGCCGTTTTAAGTTTTTTTCGAATTTTGCCTGTGGCGAACCGGGGAGATTGGATGCAAACTGCTGGCCATAAAAAGGATATGCTCTTTTTTCAAGCGTTTCCACAGGACTATTGCCTTCGGCCCGGTTTGTGTTATACCTCCCTTGCGAATCGACGCTTTGCGTTCCACGCCATGAACATTGATGCTGCTACGAGTCTGGAAGACGAGCCTGGCCCTACCCGGGCTTTCGGGATTTCTTTCACCAGGGTACCACCCTGCCCGGATACGGGGTTGACCCTCACCGCTTTGGATCTGATGCTCCCGCATTCGCGCGTTGTATAAAATAATGGCGGCGGCCGGATTCAACCTTCAGAACTGAGTGGGTTGTCCTTTGCGCCAGATTCATTTATGCCCATTTTGATCGTAGTGAACAATCCCCAGGAGTGGCCTTTGGAAGTGCCGGGGGTCACCGTGACGGCGGCGAAATCGTATCTCACCGAGGCCCAATACGGGGATTTGGACAGCGCCAAGGTTTTCAATTTCTGCCGCTCTTACCGTTACCAAAGCATCGGCTATTACGTGAGCCTGCTGGCGGCCGCCCGGGGGCACAAGCCGTTCCCGAACATCACCACCATCCAGGACATGAAGTCCCCCACCATGATCCGCCTCATGTCCGATGAATTGGAGGAACTCATCCAGGAAAGCCTGGCCGGCATCCGCTCCAATAAGTTCACCCTGAGCATCTATTTCGGCAAAAACCTGGCCCGCAAATACGACCGCCTCAGCCAGGAGTTGTTCAAGCAGGTCCAGGCGCCGTTTCTGCGCGCGCAGTTTGTGCGTAACGACCATTGGGACTTGCGCAGCATCGGGCCGATTTCCGCCATGGAAATCCCCGCGCCTCACCGCCCGTTTGTGATCGATGTCACCACCGAGTTCTTCGGCCAGCGCCGCTTCTCCATCCAGCGCAAAACCTTCGACCGCTACGATCTGGCCATACTTTACGAGCCGGCTGACAAAAACCAGGCCTCGGACGATGGCGCGATCAAAAAATTCGCCAAGGCCGCCAACCAGCTGGGCATCGGCACGGAGATCATCACCAAGGAGGATTACAACCGGGTGGCTGAGTTTGACGCCCTGTTCCTCCGCGAGACCACCGGCGTGAACCATCATACCTACCGCTTCTCCCGCCGTGCCCAGGCAGAAGGCTTGGTAGTGGTGGACGACCCCGAGTCCATCGTCAAATGCGCCAACAAGGTTTACCTGGCCGAGTTGCTGGATCATCACAAGATCCTGACCCCGAAAACGATGATCGTCCACCGCGACAACGTGTCGGAGATCATCCCCACGCTCGGGCTGCCCTGCGTCCTGAAAAAACCTGACTCCTCTTTTTCCCAGGGGGTGATCAAGGTGGACGAGCCCGCCGATGTCGAGCGCCACGCGGAAGCCTTGCTGGAAAAGACCGACCTGTTCATTGCCCAGGAATTCCTCCCCACCAGCTTCGACTGGCGGGTGGGGATCTTCGACCGCAAGCCGTTGTATGCCTGTCAGTACTTCATGGCCGCCAAGCACTGGCAGATTGTGAACCGCGATGAGAACCAGGAGGAGAATTACGGCCGCGTCAAAACCCTGCCGGTCGAGCTGGCTCCCACCACCGTGGTGCGCACCGCGCTCAAGGCGGCGAACCTCATTGGTGACGGGCTTTACGGGGTGGATCTGAAAAAAATAGGGCGCCAGGTTTACGTCATTGAGATCAATGACAATCCCACCATCCAATCCGGCTCCGAGGATATGGTGCTCAAGGATGAGCTTTACCGGCGGATCATGGAGGTGTTCCTCCAGCGCCTGGAGCGGCGCCGGCAGGGGCTCACCCGTTAAGACGGGTATTCCCCTGGTCCTGGCCCTTTGAATCCCTCATGAATCCCGCATGAATTCCGACCTCCCAGCCGCAGATTCCACCGCTCCGGCCCTGGCCGAAGAGCAGTCCGGCCGCCCCCTGGCACTTTTTGAGGGCGTGGGGGTGGAGTTGGAATACATGATCGTGGATGCCCAAACGCTGGCGGTGCTGCCGTTGGCCGATGTCATCCTCCGGGATGCGGACGGCACGCCGTGCGGCTCGCTGGAGGTCGGGCAAATGGGGTGGTCCAACGAGTTGGTGGCCCACGTCATCGAACTCAAAACCAAGCGGCCTGCAACCTCCCTGCCGGAGGTGGCCGGCCAGGCCCACCAGGATGTGCGCGAAATCAACCGCCGGCTCCAGGCCGCCGGTGCTTGTCTGCTGCCCACCGCCATGCATCCCTGGATGGATCCCCGGACCGAAACCCACCTCTGGCCCCACGAATACGGCGAGGTTTACCAGGCGTTCAACCGTGTTTTCGGGTGCCAGGGCCACGGCTGGTCCAACCTCCAGAGCATGCATTTGAATTTCCCTTTTGCCGACGATGCCGAGTTCGCCCGCCTGCATGCGGCCATCCGGCTGGTGCTGCCGCTGCTGCCCGCCCTGGCGGCCAGCTCCCCGGTGATGGATGGACGGCTCACCGGAACCCTCGACAACCGCCTGGCGGTTTACCGCACCAATTGCGTTCGGGTTCCCGCCATCACCGGCCGGGTCATCCCGGAGGCGGTTTTCAGCCGTGCCGATTATGAGCGGAACATCCTGGAGCGTATCTACGCCGATATCGCCCCCCACGATCCCGAGGGGATCCTCCAGGACGAATGGCTCAATGCCCGCGGCGCCATCGCCCGGTTCGGGCGGCAATCCATCGAAATCCGGCTGCTGGACATCCAGGAATGCCCCGCAGCGGACCTGGCCATCGCCGAACTCATTCTGCGGGTGTTGCGCCGGTTGGTGGCTGGGGAATGGAGTTCCCTGGAGTTCCAGCAATCTTTCACTGAGGACGAGCTGGCGCCCATCCTCGACCAAACCATTCAGCACGCCGGGCAGGCTGGGGTGGATCAGCCGCGGCTGCTCCAGGCGTTTGGCCTGCCTCCCGGCGTCCGGACCGTGCGTGCCGTGTGGGAAAGCCTGGCCGAACGGGTTTCGCCCGCGGTGGAGGCCGCCAGCCAGCCCTGGCTTTCCGCCCTGGAAGTGATTCTGAACCGCGGCTGCCTGGCCCGCCGGATCCAAAGCGCCCTGGGAGCCAGCCCCTCCCGTGTCCGGCTCCACGCTGTTTACCGGGAATTGGCCGGCCACCTCGAATCGGGCCGCCCTTGGATCCCGGATTAGGATCGACAAAACTTGCCGGTTCCTTTTTATTTGGGGGGTTGCAGACCAGAATGATGGTCTGCATGCCCGGTTGCGATCCCAACCTGAAAAACAAATCCAATTATGAGTGAAAATCCTGACATCAATTCCGAGTTGGAACGTCTGCGAGCGGAAAACGCCATGCTGAAAAAAGCCACCACCAAGGGCATCTCCATGAAGATCAGCGAAAAAGGCGCGCTTTCCATCTACGGCATGGGCCGGTTCCCGGTCACGCTGTATAAGGAACAGTGGTTGAAGTTGCTGGACATGGCCGATGCCATCAAGGCCTTCATCACCGACCATGACTCCTTGCTGAAAACCAAGGGCCAGGAGAGCTCCGCTGCACCCGCCAATCCACCGGTTTGATGGCTCCCGGCCGGGCTGGCTCCCGGGAGAGTGCCGCCCGGCGGTGGCCCCTGGCGGAGCCAGGCGCACGGGCGTTCCGCGATGGACAAAACCGTCCGGACAGTGTTTCATGGCGGGGAGATTATTATGGTTGAAACGAATTCCTTGATCGAGCAGCGCAAAGCCAAGCTGGCCGCCTTGCGCAGCCGGGGCATTAATCCGTTCGCAAATCATTTCGCGCCCACCGAAAGCTGTGCCCAGGCGCGGGCGAATTACCAGGAGGGCCGCGCGGTGGCCCTGGCCGGCCGCATTTCCGCCCACCGCGACATGGGCAAAAGCCAGTTTGTGGACATCAAAGATCAGAGCGGCCGCATCCAGCTCTACGCCCATAAGCAGGCTTTGGGCGACGACCAATTCGACATTTTCAAGCACCTGGACCTGGGCGATTTCATCGGCGTCAACGGGTCGATGTTCATCACCAAAACCGGGGAGACCTCCGTCAAGATTGAGCGCTTCACGATCCTGGCCAAGGCCCTGCGCCCGCCGCCGGAAAAATGGCACGGGCTGGTGGAAAAGGAGATCCGCTACCGGCAGCGTTACCTGGACCTGATGAGCGGCGACCATGTGCGGGATCTGTTCATCAAGCGCAGCCTGATCCTGCGCGAGATCCGGAACTTCCTGCAGGAGCGCGGCTACCTGGAATTCGAAACGCCGATCATGCAGCCGATTCCCGGCGGCGCCGCGGCCCAGCCGTTCATCACCTTCCACCAGAGCCTGGGCTGCAATTTCTTCCTGCGCATCGCCATTGAGCTTTACCTCAAACGCCTGCTGGTGGGTGGCCTGGACCGGGTGTTCGAAATCGGCCGCAATTTCCGCAATGAGGGCTTGTCGCCCCGGCATAATCCTGAGTTCACCATGCTCGAGGCCTACCAGGCCTACGGGAATTACGAAACCATGATGGAGCTGGTGCAATCGCTCGTCTGCCACCTGGCCCAAAAAGTCCTCGGTACGCTCGTGATCGAACACCGCAACGAGGCCGGGGAGGTCACCCGCACCATCGACCTCACCCCCCCCTGGCGCCGGGCTAAATACAAGGATCTCATCCGCGAAAAAGCCGGCGCCGACTGGTTTGAATGCACCCCGCAGGAACGCCGCCAGCGCGCCCACGATCTCGGCGCCGAGATCGGCAAGGAATACGAGGATTTTGAGGTCACCGGCGCCATTTTCGAGAAGCTCATCGAACCCACCTTGATCCAGCCCACCTTTGTCACCCACCTCACCAAGGAATTGGTGCCGCTGGCCAAGACCTCCGCCGAGGATCCCACCACCGTGGAGGTCTTTGAATGCTGCATCAACGGCCAGGAGATCGCTCCTGCTTATTCCGAGCAGAACGATCCCCTCGAGCAGCGCGAGCGGCTCGAACACCAGGCCGGCGGCGAACAGCAGAAGCTGGACGAGGATTTCCTCGTTTCGCTGGAGCACGGCATGCCCCCGGCCGGCGGGGTCGGCATCGGCATCGACCGCCTCTGCATGATGCTCCTCGGGCAGGACAGCATCCGCGATGTCATCCTGTTCCCGCAGTTGCGGCCCAAGCACGATTAGTCCCCGGCCGGTTGAATTTTAGGTTCGGGCCTTCCCGGGTTTCCCGTTGCCCGCACTTTTGGGATGCGCATCCTTGTTTTCAATGCCGGTTCCACGAGCTTGAAGTTTGGCTTGTTCGACCCAGCCGCGCTGGCCCCCGTGGCGGGCGGCTCCTTGGATTGGGCGGATGGGAATCGCCAGCAGGCCACCCTGGCGCTGGCCATCGGTGGCCGGGAAGCGCTCCGCCAGACGGTGGCTGTCCCGGACAGCCGCGCCGCAGTGGAACTGGCCCTCGGCTCCCTCCCCCAGGACCATGATATGGCGGCAGTGGGCCACCGGGTTGTCCATGGGGGGCATGAGTTCTCGGCCAGTTGCCGCCTCGATGGCCCGGTCAAAGCCGCCATCTCCCGGCTCAGCCGACTGGTCCCGCTCCATAATCCGCCAGCCCTGGCGGTCATCGAGGCGGTCGAGGAGTTGCTGCCCGGGGTGCCGCAAGCGGCGGTTTTTGACACCGCCTTTTTCGCCGGTTTGAGCCCCCGCGCCAGCCTCTACGCGCTGCCGGGCGAGTGGGTGGAGAAATGGGGGCTGAAACGGATCGGTTTCCACGGCATCAGCCATGCCTACTGTGCCTTGCGCGCGGCGGAGATCCTCGGTGTCCGGCCGCGTCCCCTGCGCCAGATCACCTGCCACCTCGGCGGCGGCTGTTCCGCGGCTGCGTTGTTGGGCGGCCAGCCGGTGGCCACCACCATGGGTTTTTCCCCTCTGGAGGGGCTCATCATGGGCACCCGTTGCGGTTCGGTGGATCCGGGGCTGTTGATTTATCTGCAGCGCGAATGCGGCCTGAGCCTGGAGGAACTGGATGCCGGCCTCAACCACCGGTCCGGCTTGCTCGGCCTCTCCGGGGTGTCGTCCGATCCAGCCCGCCTCGCCACCGCCGCCGCCGCGGGGAATCCCCGGGCGCGGCTGGCCTTGGACATCTTCGCCGACCGGGTCCGCTCCGCCATCGGCGCCCTGGCTACGAACCTGGGCGGGTTGGATGTCCTGGTATTCACGGACCGCATCGGCGAAAACGATCCCGGCCTGCGCGCCTCCATCACGGCGGGCCTGGAATTCCTGGGAGTGGAAATCGACCCCGACCGTAATGGCCGGTGCGTGCCGGATACTGATGTTTCCCGGCCCGGATCCCCCGCGCGCATCCTGGTTCTGCGCACCCGGGAGGAATGGATGATTGCCCGCGATACCAGCCTGGCGCTGGGCCTTGGGGTGAAGGCTGATGCCTCAACGGCGGGCCTTTGATGGCCTTGCTGTTCGAAGAAATCAGCGATTCGGAGCCCCCGGCCCGGCAGTCGCGGAGCGGTTTGGGTGTCCGCAGGCTCCAGCACTGATTTCGGTTTTTCTGAATCCTCCAGGAGCCCGTAAACCGCCACGGTCAAGGCCATCCACCACTGCTTGCTGCGTGGGCTTGCCACTGCAAATAGGTTGCCATAGAGTAGTGCTATGCCGTTGAACGAAGCCACCAGGCCGTCGCCGCAGGCTCTTTCTGGGGGGCCTGCTGCCACCAGGCCAGGTTCCGGTGCTGGCGTTTGCATGGCCCCCGGTTCCGAGTCGGGCACGAGTGGCTTGGGGAAGGAGTCCTCAGCGATCGGCCAGGCGCAAGCGCGGCATGATGCCTGGGCCAAGGCCGCCGGCCATGAGCAGTACGCCTCCGATTATTTCCCGGAGCATTTCCTCTGGCTGGGGGTGAAGCGCTCGGGCCAGAGGCATGCCCGCCTGCGGGGGATCGACACCACCGCGGCGGCCCAAGTGCCGGGGGTGGTTGCCGTCCTGACCCACCGGGCGGTCCAGGGCTCGAACCGGGTGGGGGTGCCGGAGTTCGATGAGCCTGTCTTGTGCGATGAGAAGATCCGCCACCGCGGCGATGCGGTGGCGTTGATCCTGGCTGAATCGCCGGCGGCCATCGCCCAAGCGCAGGCGCTGATCCAGGTGGACTATGAAGTCCTGGAGGCGGTAACCGATCCGGAGCTGGCCCTGCGGCCGGAATCACCCCGGGTCCACGAGAAACACCCGCAAGGTAATGTGCTGTTGAGCGGCCAAATCGGGACGGGCCGCGGCGCCGCGGCGTTGGCGGAGTGCGATTTCCTGGTGCGCGGCAGTTTTTCGCTGCCGTGCCAGGAGCATGCCTGTCTGGAGACCGAGTGTGGCGTGGCCTGGATCGATAAGGACGGCGTCCTGGTGGTGGTGGCATCCACCCAAACACCATTCCGGGACCGCTTTGAGGTGGCCTCGAGCCTCGGCTTGAAACCGGACCTCGTGCGCGTCATCGCCCCGCCTTTGGGCGGCGGGTTTGGGGGCAAGGACGGCATCACGGTGCAGGCGCTGCTGGGGCTGGGAGCCTTGCACTCCGGTGGCCGGCCCGTGAAGCTGGTGAACAGCCGCGAGGAGAGTTTCCTTTCCTCGACCAAGCGCCATGCGGCCCGGATCCAGTATGAGCTTGGCTGCCTGAAGGATGGCGCCCTCCACGCCCTGAACTGCCGTCTGCTATTCGATACCGGGCCGTATAACTGCCTCGGCACGGCGGTGCTGGCGCTGGCCATGGAGCATGCCGGCGGGGTTTACCGCATTCCGCACGCCAGCATCGAAGGCATCCTGGTCTATACGAACAACCCGGTGGGTGGCGCCTTCCGCGGTTTTGGGGTACCCCAGGTCACGGCGGGGTTGGAGCAGCTCATCGATGACCTGGCGCGGCAGGTGGGCCTGGACCCGCTGGAGTTCCGCCTGCGCAACGCGCTGGCCAAAGGCGACTGCACCGCGTGCGGCGCGCATCTGACCGAATCGGTGGCCATCACCGCCTGTCTCGAGACCATCCGCCGGCATGAACTGTGGCGGGGGCGCCAGGCCTGGGCGGCTTCCGCGCCCCGGTTCAAGCGCCGGGGGGTGGGCCTGGCCTGTGCAGCCCATGGGATGGGCTACGGCCCGGTGGTTCCCGACCATGCGGCCGCGAAAATTGAGCTGGGGCTGGACGGGCGGATCACCGTTTATGCCGGGGTGTCGGATATGGGGCAGGGCAACGTTTCCACGTTTCTCCAGATCGCCGGGGCGGTGTTGAACCAGCGGCCCGGCTGCCTCCTGGCCGTGCTGCCGGATACGGCGCGAACGCTCCCTTCCGGTTCCTCCTCGGCCAGCCGCACGACGTTTACCTATGGTAACGCCTTGATCCCGGCCGCCGAGTTGCTGAAACGCCGGATCTTGGAGCGGGCCCTGCTGCTGGCGAAGATGACGCTGTTCAAGGAGATCCAGGAAGCCGATCTGGTCCTGCTGCCGGATGGCGTCCGGGAACTGGCGTCCGGCCGGACGTTCACTTTGGCGGCGATCGCGCACAGCATGGAGGCCGCGGAGCGCTGCTGCACGTGGAGCTACACGGCCCCCACCACGCGGGAAATCGCCGGCTCCAGCCTGCAACTCCGCCAGTGGGGGCTGCCACACCGGATTTTTTCCTTCGCGGCGCACCTGGCGTTGGTGGAGATCGACGAGCTGACCGGGGAAACCGCCGTCTGCCGCTACCTGGCGAGCACCGATGCCGGGCGCATCATCAATCCGCAGGCCTATGAACAGCAGGTGCAGGGCGGGGTGGTGCAGGGCTTGGGCTACGCGTTGATGGAGGAGTTCAGGATGGATCCGGAGGCGATGCAGACCCGGAATTTTGCCACCTACCTGATCCCGACGGCGCTGGACGCCCCCGAGGTGGATTCGCTGCCTGTGGAGCAGCCGGAAATGCTCGGTCCCTATGGCCTGAAGGGCGTCGGTGAAATCGTGATTGATCCGGTTTATGCGGCCACCGCCAACGCAGTGGCGGACGCGGTCTCCACGCGGATCCCCCAAGGCCCGCTCACTCCGGAACACATATTGGCGGCCCTGGCCTCGAGGAGCAGCACATGAAAATCGAATTCACTCTCAATGGGCAGCCCCGGAGCCTGGAGGCGCCGGCCAGCCGGCGCGTGGTGGATCTGTTGCGGGCCGATCTGCGGCTGACGGGCACCAAGGAAAGCTGCCGCTCGGGGGAGTGCGGCGCCTGCAGCATCCTGGTGGATGGCGAGAGCCGCTTATCCTGCCTGATGGTAGCCGCGCAGCTGGCGGGCCGCCAGGTGACCACCATCGAGGGCGTGGCCGCCGACCCCACCCACGCGGGATTGCTCGCCGCCTTTGTGCAGCATGGGGCGGTGCAATGTGGCTACTGTTCTCCGGGCATGGTCATTTCGGCGGTGGATTTGCTGCGCCGCCAGCCCCAGCCGTCGCGCAGCGAGATCCGCGTGGCGCTCAGCGGCAATCTCTGTCGTTGCACCGGTTACCAGAAGATTGTGGATGCGGTGGCGGCGGCCGCTGAAGTTGGCCGCGCCCTGCCGCCCGGAGTGGCCCCCCAGCCTGGCGGGCTGGTCGCTCCCGAAAGCCCGGCCCGGGATTCGTCTCCACCGTCGGCCGGCGATCCTGGGGAAGCGGAAGTGCTGCTGCCCGCGACCGCCCGGGAATTGCTGGAGCTGGCCGGCACCACCGGCAGCGCCCGGTTGCTGGCCGGGGGGACGGATTTATTCGTGGCAGGCCGCGGAAGCAGTCCCTCGCCGCGGGTGTGGATCGGGCTGGAGCGGGTGCCGGAACTCAAAGCCATTTCGGCCGCGGGGGATGAGTTGGTGATTGGGGCCGCGGCCACGCTGGAGCAGATCGTGCAGGCGGCCCCGGTCCGGCAACATCTGCCCTTGCTACTGCGGGCCATCGCCGTGCTCGGCTCGCCGCCCATCCGGCATATGGCCACCTTGGGCGGCAACCTCTGCACCGCTTCGCCGGCGGCCGATTCCTGGCCGGCGCTGCAGGTGCTCGGGGCCAGGGTGGAACTGCGCTCGCTTCACCAGCGGCGGGTGCTGCCGCTCGCCGGATTCATCACCGGCCCCGGAAAGAACGAGCTTCAGTCGGGCGAGATCCTCTGGTCGGTGCGCGTTCCGCTGCCCGCTACGGGGATGCAGGGCGCGTATTTCAAGGTGGGGCGCCGCCAGGCGATGGCCATCGCCGTCGCCAGCCTGGCGGCGGCCTGGCGCCAGCGGCCGGACGGGACGATCGACCAGGTCCGGCTGGCCTGGGGTAGCGTTGGCCCGACGGTCCTGGTTTTTCCCGAAATCGAATCGGCCCTGGAAGGACAGCGCTGGTCGCTGGAGACGTTAAAGCGCCTGGCCGGCCGGGTGGCATCCCTGGTGAAACCCATCGATGATGTGCGGGCCAGCGCCTCCTACCGGAGGCAGGTGGCCGGGAACTTGTTATTGAAATTGTTGGAGGAACCGCAAACTGCATGACCCATCAAACTCAAGCCGATATTTCGTTGCGCGTTTACAGTGAGACCTCATTCCTGCCCTTGGCGGTTTCCTTCGCCCGGGGCGCGGCCGAGGCCTATGGCTTTGGCGGCCAGGAACTCACCAGCCTGGAGCTGGCCGCGGAGGAGGTGTTCACCTGGCTGTGCCGCGCGCTCGGGTCGGCGGAAAAGGTGGAAATCTGCGTCCGCAACGATATCTACCGCCTGGCCCTCCGCTTTCTGTTCAAGCCCAGCCCGTTGAACCTGCGCGTCTTGAACCTCACCGTGAAGGCGCCGCTCGAACCGGGCGAGGATCTGGAGGATTTGGGCTTGTTCCTGGTGGCCCGCCTCGTGGACGCGGTGAAGCTCACCAGCGAGAAGGACGGGCGTGCCTGCCTGGCGGTGGTGGTGGACCGGCGCTACGCCGGGGAAACGGTCCCCAGCCCTGGCCCGGCCCAGTCGGTCGAATCCTGGCGCATCCAACCCGCCGATCGGGAATCCATCCAGTTTTTTGCCGCCCTCGTGAAGGCTCATTATCCTCCAGGCGATTACCCGGACTTCCTGGATTTTCCGGGCCGCGCGGCGGACATGTTCGTGGCGGGCGATCTAAAGGGCGCGTTGGCCGTGGCCGGGAGCGGGGCGGTTTGTGGCGGCATCCTCTGGCGGTGGGCTGGCCACCGCATGCTCGAGATGCTCGGCCCCTTCACGTTTCCGCCAACCCAGCCCGCGGCCTTGCCCGAGGCGTTGCTGGAGCACTTGGTGGAATGGGCCGCCAAGACCCCCGCTGCTGGCATCCTCTGCCGGCGCCGGGCCGGCCAGCCAATGCCCATGGGATTCGATCTGCTGGGCGGGGTCTGCGGTCCGCCGGCGGATGAATCCTGCGGATTCCGCCAGTTGCGTGAGGATGAAGGTTCCACCGTCTATTGCCATCCGCGGCTGGAATCGTTCCTGCGCGTGGAATACGACCGCCTGGCCCTGCCCCGGGAGTTGCGGGTGATCCCCTTCCACGGAACGGGCCGGCCGGAACCGACCGTGCTGACCGCTGAAACGGACCGGGGCCGCCGGGAGGTGTTGCTCAAAGGCCTTTGCTTCGGCCCGGACGCCGCCGAGCAATTGCGCGAACACCTGGTCTTGTTCGCGAAGCAGAACCCGCCGGCCATCCTGTTCGAGCTGGACCTGGGGGTTTCCTGGCAGTCCGCCTTTGTGCCCGCGCTGCTCGAGAACGGGTTTGTGCCGCGGATGATCGTGCCTGGCTCCGGCCAGGGGGATGCCGTGGTTTTCCAGAAGGCTTGAGGGGGCGCGCGCCATGGATCTTGAACGACTGGTCCCCAGCTACATCAAACAGTTCCAGGCCTATGTGCCCAGCAAGCCGGATGAGGAACTCAAGCGGCTCTTCGGCTGCCCGGTGCTCCATCGGTTGAACAACAATGAAAACCCGCTCGGCCCCCCGCCGGCCGCCCGCGAGGTCATCCGCCAGTTCCCCCCCGCCCGCTCGGCGCTCTATCCCAGCGGCGACTCTTATTCCCTGCGGCTGGCGCTGGCGGAGCGATTCGGCAAAGAGCCCGGCCAGTTTTTGGTGGGGAATGGATCGACCGAAGTCATCACGGCGGTGATCAAGGCCTTCTGCGAGCAGGGTGACAATATCGTAACCGCCGACCGGACCTTTGCGGTGTATGAATGGGTGGCCGAATTCTCGGGCGTCGGCCGGCACTTGGTGCCGCTGAAGGATTTTGCCTTCGACGATGAGGGGCTGCTGGCCCGGATTGACGGGAAAACGAAAGTGGTCTTCATCTGCAATCCGAACAATCCCACCGGCACCTGTTGGCCGCTTGAACAGTTGATCCGTTTCCTGGACCGGGTGGACGGCCGCTGCGTGGTGGTGCTGGATGAGGCTTACATTGAATATGTGGAGCAGGCCAATGCCCCCGACGGGGTGGCTTTGCTGGACCGGTATCCAAATCTGGTCGTGTTCCGGACCTTCTCCAAGATGTACGGCCTGGCCGGCCTGCGCATCGGTTACCTCGTGGGATCGCTGTCGGTGGTCGATCTGATCCGCCGCGCGTATGTGGTCTACTCGGTCAATTCGCTCGCCCAGGCGGCCGCGCGGGCGGCGGTGGAACAGGGCGGCGAACATGTGCAGGCCACCCGGGCGCTGATGCACGCCGGCAAAGCGTTCCTGCGGGAGGCGCTCGGTTCGCTCGGCTTGCCGTTTCTGTGCCACGAAGGCAGTTACGTGATGGTCAAGGTGCCGGTCAGCGACACGCTGCTTTACCGCCGGTTGATGAAGCGGGGCCTGATGATCCGCACGATGTCCGGCTTTCGCTTCCCGAATTGGATCCGCGTGACGGTCGTGGGCCGGGAAGTCCTGGAGCAGTTTGTGGAAGGTTTGGCGGAGGAGTTGAAACCGGTGCTGTAATATGTCTAAAAAAGAAGGGCCAACGGGCATCGATCTGGGTTCGGGGCGGGTGCCATCCGTGCTGTTCAGACTGGCTTCGCCGATCATGCTCTCCCTGTTTTTCGAGAGCCTGTTTTACCTCGTGGATACGCTGTTCGTCTCCTGGCTGGGGACGCAGCCCTTGGCCGCTTTGTCCCTGAGCCTGCCGCTGTTCTATACCGCGTTTGCGCTCGCCAAAGGGGTCAGCGTGGGCACCGTGGTCCTGCTCAGTCAAAGCCTGGGTGCGGGCCGGGCGGAGCGGGGTCGGAGCATCGTCCGTTCCGCCTTCCCCTTGATGCTGCTGGTGATGCTGCCGTGGCTGGTGTTGACCGGGGAGGGGCCGTGTACTGCGGTGCTGTCGTGGCTGGGGGCGCGGGAGCAACCGGAGGTTTTGCGGGAAGGGACCCGGTACCTGTTCTGGCTGGTCGGGAGCTTTCCGGTCATGGGCTTCTTCATGGTGGGCGAAGCGGTTTGCCTGAGCCATGGCGATAGCGCGACACCCATGAAAAGCCTTTTGCTGGGCAACCTCGTCAGCGTCGGCTTGAAATACCTGTTCATTTGCCATTGGGGCCTGGGCGTGGCCGGTTCGTCCCTGGGCAGCCTGGCTGGCTGGACGGTGTCCGCGGCCTGCCTCGGCTGGCAGTTGGCCCGGCAAGGCAGGCCGATGCCGGCGTTGGGGTTCGACCGCGGGATGCTCGCGCACTGGCCAGGAATTGCCGGCTTGGGCAGCCAGACGGCGCTGGGGGTGTTCATCGGTCCGCTGGCCCTGGGGTTGATCAATATCCTCCTCGCCCGCCTGGAACTGGCGGGCGTGGCGGCCTTGAGCCTGGTCATGCGCCTGGAATTCATGGTGGTCGTGCCGCTGGTCGGCCTCAGCAATGCCCTGGCGCCCTTGATCGCGTTCAACCTCGGCCGGGGGGAGCCGCGGCGCATCCGGGAAGGCGTCCGTGCTTCCCTCCGGCTGGGCTGGCTGGTCATCGCGCCCGTCATGGTGGTTTTTCTTTTGTGTGCCCGTCCCCTGTTTACCATTTTCAAACCTTCCGAGGAGGTTCTGAACCTGGCCCAGTATGCGCTGCAATGCTCCGCCCTGGGGTATCTGGCGGTGCCTCTGGAACTGACCCTGCAAGGCGCCGCCCTGGGGCTGAAGCGGCCCGCCTATGCCCTCCTGGCGGCCGGTTTCCGCCAGTTGTTGCTGCGGGTTCCCCTGGTGGCGGTGTTCTCCGCTTTCTACGGCGTGAAAGGGGCCTTTTGGAGCCTGCCCCTTTCGACCTGGATCGCGGGCGGTTTGTGCCTCTGGCTGCAGGGGCGGTTGTTGGACCGTGCCTTGCGCCCACCGGAACCCGGTTGAGAGTTGTTGGCTCCCCGTAATGAACTTATGAATACGAAGATCGATCATGAGCTGCCGGTGGATCCCGGCCAATCCTTTGTGGTGGATGTGTTCCGGCCGGAGGATGCCGTGGGTGTGGCCAGCCTGTTCTATTCCATTTACGGCGCCGAATATCCCTTCGAAACTTATTACATCCCGGAGCGGATCATCGCCGAAAACGCCAAGGGCAACATCCACACCGTCGTGGCCCGCACCGCCAAGGGCGACGTCATTGGCCACGGCGCCGTTTACCGCAGTTCGCCCCCCAATCCGGAGCTTTACGAGTTTGGCCAGTACCTGGTGCTCAAGTCGTATCGGACCTCCTTCGCCGCGTACAAGATCAGCAAGTTCATCACCGAGGGAATGGTCCGCCGGGTTCCGATGTGTGGATTCTTCAGCGAAGCGGTCACCCACCACACCATCACCCAAAAAGCCAGCCTCAAGGCCGGCGCGAAGGAGGTGGCCCTCGAGTTGGACCTGATGCCGGCGGAATCCTACGAAAAAGATGCCGGCACCACGCAACGCATCTCCTGCGTGCTCCATTTCCGGTCAGTCCAGGACTTGCCGCAACAGGTCCAGGTGCCCGCGGTCTATGCCCAGGCGATCGAGTTCCTCGCCGCCGGCTTGGATTTGGATCGCCAGTATGTGGCCGCCGCCGGCGAGCCTCCGGCCGGGGTGCGCACCCACCTGGAGAGCCGGTTTTTCCCCCACGCCGGCGTGGGGCGCGCCAATGTGATGACCCTGGGGGCGGATTTCGAGGAGGTGTTGGGCCAACTTGAGGACCAGGCCGCGCGGGAAAAGGCGGTCCTGCTCCAGCTCTTTATCGACTTGAGCCAGCCCGGGGTGGGAGCCGTGGTGGATCGCTTGCGGGCGAAGGGCTATTGCCTGGGCGGATACCTCCCGCGCTGGTTCGGCACGGACGGCCTCCTGATGCAGAAGACGAACACCCGGCCCGCCTTCGACTCCCTCAAGCTGTATTCGGAACGGTGCCGCGGCTTGTTGCAGTTGGTCCGCCAGGACTGGGATTTAACTCACCGGTGAAGACCTCCGGTTCACCCCAGTTTTTTGTTTACAAACTGGACGTAGTCGTCGATCGTCTTCAGATCCTTGCCATCGGCTTCTGAGAGGTCGATTTTGAACCGTTGCTCGGTCGCGGCCGCGATCGCCGGCAGGTCCATGGAGTCCAATCCCTGGAGGAGCAGGGGTTCGTCCGGTTTGAGCCGGTCAATCACCTGCTGCCCGATGCCGGCCTGCTGGAAGACTTCCAGCATCCCGGCGGTGGTGGTTTTCACCGGCTGGCCTTGCTCTGGCGCTTCGTGGCTGGCCCGGCCCGTGGCTCCTGCCTCCGCTGCTGCGGAGGGGTCGCTTTCGCGCAGGCGGAAACGCTGGATCTTGCCCGTGTCAGTCCTGGGCAGCGCCTCCTGAAAACGGACCTGGACCGGGCAGGCATGATCGGGAAGCCGCGCCCGCGCGAACCGCCGCAGCTCTTTTTCGAGGTCCAAGCTGGCGGCATGGCCCGGGTTGAGCACCACATGGGCCACGGGCTTGACCAGGCTCTCGAGCCGGCGCCAGGTGACACCGCATTCCCGCACCGCCGGATGCTCCCGCAACGCATCCTCGACCTGGACTGGCGACACCCACCGGGCGTCCACTTTGAACATGTCATCCCCGCGGCCCTGGTAAGTGAAAATGCCCTCCTGCTCCACGTAGATATCGCCGGTCTTGAGCCAGGCGTCCGCCAGCATGGTGTCGGCGGTTTTATCCGGTCGGTTCCAATAGTACGGCGCCGTGCTGGCGCCGCGGATCCACAGGCTGCCCGGCTGGCCTGCCGCCGCAGGTTGCCCCGCCTCGGTGACAATCCTGGCCTCGTAGGAGGGGACCACGCACCCCGAGGTGCCCGGGCGCACCTGGCCCGGCCGGTTGGAAATGAAGATATGCAGCGCCTCCGTTGAGCCGATGCCATCGAGGATGTCCAGTCCGGTCAGCCGGCGCCATTCCTGGCTGACCGCCGCCGGCAGCGATTCCCCGGCCGAGACACAGAGCCGGAGCGAATCCAAATTGGCCGCAGCATCGAAGGTCTTCACCAGCATGTTATAAAGCGCGGGCACGCCGAAGAACACCGTGGGCCGCTGAGTGGCGATGATGTGGAAGATATCCGCCGGTGTCGGTTTGGCCGGGAACAACACCGTGGCCGCCCCGAATCGGAAGGGGAGAAACAGGCTGTTGCCCAGGCCATAGGCGAAATAGAGCTTGCTGGCCGAGTAATGAATGTCCTGGTCGGTGATACCCAGCACCCCGGCCCCATAGGTGTCGGCGCAAAAGAGCATGTCCCGGTGACGGTGCGGAACCCCCTTGGGCTGGCCGGTGCTGCCCGAGCTGTAGAGCAGGAAGGCGATGTCGTCCGCGTGGGTCGGATGCGGGTCCAATTCCGGCGAGGCAGCCGCCCAGGCGGCCTGGCACCCGGCATCGTTCACATCCAGCCGCAGGCGCAACGAAGGGCTGCCAGGCCTGGCCGCGGCGGGCGGCAGCGCCGTCACCAGTGCCGAGGCCTGGGCATCGCGCAAAATGAATTGGCTGGCTTCCAGCCCCAAGTCCGGGCTCAGCAGCACCGGCCAGAGCCCCGCCTGGATGCAGCCCAGGAACGCATACACGCATTCGGGCTGGTCCGGGAGCTGGATGGCCACCCGCTCCCGCGGCTGCAGCCCCAGGCCGAGCAGCAACCGGCCAAACCGGTTGATGTTCCGCGCCAGCTCCAGGTAGGTGAGGCGGGTTGACCCGTGGATCACGGCCGTTCGCTCGCCCCGCCCGGCGAGGTGCCCGAAAATCAGCTCGTGCGCTGCATTCATCAAAGGTCCGGTCGGACTTCGTTATTTTCCGGGCAGGATCAGCCTGTGCGATTGATTATTTCCTCAGGCTGATGGTGTCATCCGGATTAATTTGCAGCAGCTTATCCTTTTGCTGGAAAATGAACGCGCTGGGCTGGCCCAGTTCCTTTTCTTTAAATTTGGCCTTGAAGGCACGCACGGACATGGTGCCCCCAGCCTCGGCCATGAACGCAGTGACTTCCATGATGGTTTTTCCTCTCCGCACAATACCCGGAACCTGCACGGTTGGCCGCGGCGCAATCACCGCCCCGGTGATGCTTAAAATAGCGTTGGCATTGGGATCGTTCTCCAGATCGCTTCGCAACGTGGAGATTTCCTCACGCAATTGATTGATCCTGGCTTCAAGATTGCTCAGTTCGCTTTCCTTGTCTTTCAGAGCCCGAATCCTGTTTGTTACCTCATAAATAATGGAGTTCACCGCCGGGTTTACGGCGTTGGGCCTTATAACGTTCTCCAGTTGAGATACTTCCGCGTTGTCTTGAGTTTCGGAACCGCCCCCATTTTGGGTGCCAGATTTTTCATTATCGAGCATTTTTTGGTCTTTCTTTTTAGTTAAGCTACCAAACTAGGGATCGTCCTGTTAATGTCAAACGCTATTTAGTTGGTTGGGTTTGAATTAAAATAACCACCACCTGGGCTAAAATTATTGGGTTTGGCACACAATGACCCGCAAAAATAACCAATCCAATTCCATGGATGCGGTTATGTTGCAGATGCCTGCTTAAATTAAAATCCTAATAAAGGGAGTTGTTCGGCATCTGTGCCAATTTCACCAATAGTAAAGGCGTTGATAACGATTAGCCGGTTAAATAATGCCGGTGCCCGCTCAATTCCCCACCTAAAATGTTACCACGCAATAAATAACGGCCAGCAGTTCGCCTGGTTCCTGAGCTAAACAAGGTCCAGCTCCTGGCCGGCACCCAGGGCTGGTTGCGAGCCCCGTGAAAGGGCAGTACCGGCCAAACCGAAACCTGCCTTGGCGGCTCTGCCAATAACCACCGTTGGCTCAACGACTACCACGGGGAAAACGTCTGGCCCCTGGCCGGCTTGCCCAATGGCGACCCCGGCTGGTGCCCGGACTATTACGAGCGGCAGCGGTTCGGCTGCCGGGTGCGGTTGGACTTCCCCATCGGCCAGCCGTGGGATTGGACTGCGCTGCCGAAGCCGGAGGCGGCGCAGGGAGTGCCACCGCCCCCCCCTCGTGCCCAAGCCTTCACAACTCCAATTCCAGTTGGGTGCCTGCGGGGCGGCGGAAGGCGGCGGTGGAGAGTTCCGCCGGGGATTGGTTGAAACCGAGCCGGTGGCATTGGACGGCGAATAACTGGGAGATCTGGCTGGCCAGGAAGCCCTCGCCGCTCATGCGGCTGCCAAACCGGACGTCGTTGAGTCGGCCATCGCGGAGGGAGCGGAGGCCCGCCAGGACGGCGCTCTTTTTGCCCGGATGGTGGCGGTCCAGCCAATCCAGGAACAGGCTGCTGACGGAGTGCGGGAGGCGGAGGATTTCGTAATGGGCTCCCGTGGCCCCCGCTTGGGCGGCAGCCGCCATTACGGCCGGCAGCTCGTGGAGGTTCAGGGCCGGGATGACGGGGGCCACCAGCACGGTCACCGGGATGCCCGCCGCCGCCAGTTGCTCCATGGCGGCCAGCCGGTGCGCAGGCAGGGAGGTGCGGGGCTCCAGCTGGCGGACGAGCCCGGTGTCCAGGGAAGATAGGCTGATGGCCACGGAGGCGGCCTGGTGGCGGGCCAGTTCGGCCAGGAGGTCGATATCGCGGGTGACCAGGTGGTTCTTGGTGGCGATCATCACCGGGTTGCGGAATGCCGCCAGCACCTCCAGGCAGCGGCGGGTGATCCGCAGGCGCCGTTCCGCCGGTTGATAGGGATCAGTCACGCCGCACATGGCCAGCGGCTCCGGCCGCCAGTGCGGGCTTTCCAGCCGGGCCCGCAGGAGGGCCGGGGCGTTTTCCTTGACGAGGATGCGGGTTTCAAAATCGAGCCCGGAGGAAAAGCCCAGGAACTCGTGGGTGGGCCGGGCGTAGCAATAGATGCACCCGTGCTCGCAGCCGCGGTAGGGGTTGAGGCTGCAGTGGAACGGGATATCCGGGCTGTCGTTGCGGGTGATGATCGATTGCGAGGCGTCCGTGAGGAACTGGGTGGCCGGCCGGGAATCCCAGGCTGGATCCCAATCCTCCTCCGGCTCCCGGTGGGCTGCCTCGAACCGGTGGGGCGGGTTGTAACTGGCGCCCCGGCCGCGGCCGCGGCCGCCTGCCGGCTGGGGATCCATCAGAACAGCTCCAGCTGGGGCGGCGGCGGCAGGTTGCGCAATTTCTCCCGCTCCGCCCGGTGGCGGGCTGGGGCCCGCACGTTGCCTTCCGGCGTCAATTCGGACTCCTCCAGGTTGCGGAGGATCACCCGCGCCCGCTCCAGGACCGCCTTCGGGACGCCCGCCAGGCGGGCCACCTGGATGCCGTAGCTTTTGTCCGTGCCGCCCGGGATGATCTTGCGCAGGAAGATGATCTGTTCGTTCCATTCGCGGACCGCCACCTGGAAATTTCGCAGGCAGGGCAGCTTGGCGGCCAGCTCGGTCAGCTCGTGGTAATGGGTGGCGAACAGCGTTTTGGCGCCCAGGTGGTCGTGGAGGTATTCCACGATTGACCAGGCCAGGCTCAGGCCGTCGAACGTGCTGGTGCCGCGCCCAATCTCGTCCAGGATGACCAGGCTGCGCGCGGTGGCGTTGTTGAGCAGGTTCGCCGTTTCGGTCATTTCCACCATGAACGTGGACTGGCCCCGGGAGAGGTCGTCGCTGGCGCCGATCCGGGTGAAGATGCGGTCCAGGAGGTCGATGCGCGCCTCGGCGGCGGGCACATACGAGCCGGTGTGCGCCAGCAGCGCCAGCAGCGCCACCTGCCGGATGTAGGTGCTTTTGCCCGCCATGTTGGGGCCGGTGATCAAGGCCACCGTCTGCGTGGCGGGATCCAGCTCGGTGTCGTTGGGCACAAAGCGTTCCTCCCCCTGCACCTGGTCCAGCACCGGATGGCGCCCGTCCCGTATTTGCAGCATCCCCTCGCTGCCCACCTGCGGCCGGCAGTAATTGTGCAGCCGCGCCGTTTCGGCAAAAGCGCCCAGGACATCCAGTTGGGCCAGCGCGCGCGCGCTGTTCTGGATTTCGGTCAACCGGGCCACCACCGCCTCCCGCACCTTGAGGAACAGGTCGTATTCCAGCTTCACGCTCCGCTCCTCCGCGCCCAGGATTTTGCCCTCCATCTCCTTGAGCTCCGGGGTGATGTAGCGCTCGCCGTTGGCAATCGTCTGCTTGCGCAGGTAATCGGCCGGCACCTTTTCCAGGTGGCTTTTGGTGACCTCGATATAGTAGCCAAACACCGAGTTGAACCGGATCTTCAACGAGGGGATGCCCGTGCGCTCGATCTCCTTTTGCTGCAGCTGGGCGATCCAATCCTTCCCCTCCCGCATGGCGCGGCGGAATTCGTCCAGCCCGGCATCGTAGCCGTCGCGGATCAGCCCCCCCTCCTTCAGGGCCAGCGGCGGTTCCTCCTGGATCGCCCGGGCGATCAAATCCACCAGGTCCGGCAGCTCGGTGATTTGCCCGGCCAGCTCGGCCGCCAGGCTGGTGGGCGGGTCGGCGGCGGGCTCCCCGGACTCCTCCGGTGCCGGGAAAAACTCCTCCTGCAGGGCCGGGGGAGTCGGCGGCGGGGCGGTGGCCAGCTGCGCCAGGGTCTGCTTCAAGCCGGGGATTTGCAGCAGGGCCGAGCGCAGGGCGATCAAATCGCGGGCGTTGCCTTGCCCCACGCTGAGCCGGGTGATGGTGCGCTCCAGGTCCCGCACCTCCGTCAGTTGGCCGCGGAATTGTTCCAGGCCCGGGGGGGTGCCGAGCCAGGCTTGCACCACCTCCTGCCGGCGCGTGATCTGCGCCTCGGAGGCCAGCGGCTGGGAGAGCCATTCCCGCAGCCGCCGCGCCCCCATGGGGGTGACCGTGCGGTTCAGCGCCCCGTAGAGCGAGGCCGGCGGCCGGGCATCCCGGTTCAGCGGCGCCAGGATTTCCAGGTTCCGCAGCGAAGCGCCGTCCAGAACCAGGAAGTCCGAGCATTGGTAAAAGGAGATCTGCCGCAGGTGCCGGGTGTCGCGCCGCAGCTGCTGCGCCAGGTAATGCAGGATGGCTCCCGCCGCCCCGATCGCCGCCGGGCGGTCCCGCAGCCCGAAGCCATCCAGCGATTTCACCTGGAATTGGTCCCGCACCGTGAAGGTCGCCGTCTCCGGGGCAAAAACCCAATCGTCGCATGGGTTCACCAGCGGGCAGGCCGGGCGCAGCAGCGTGGCGAGGTTTTTCGCTTCCCCGGGGATGATGACTTCCGCCGGCCGCTGCCGCTCCAGCTCGGTGAGCAGGACCGCTTCCGCCTCGATTTCCGTGGTGATGAACTCCCCGGTGGTGAGGTCCACAAACGCCACCCCGAATACCTTCCCGGGGGCGTAAACCGCCGCGAGAAAATTATTCTGTTCGGCCCGCAGGATGCGCTCGTCGAAATGGGTTCCCGGGCTGATGATCTGCGTGACCTCGCGTTTGACCAGCTGGCCGGGCCGGGCATCCTCCACCTGGTCGCAGATGGCCACTTTTTTGCCCGCTTTCAGCAGGCGGCCGATATAGCCGGAGGCGGCGTGGTAGGGGATGCCGCACATCGGCGTGGTGCCGCGCTTGGTCAGCGCCACGTTCAGCATCTGGGCCCCCGCGATGGCGTCCTCGAAAAACATCTCGTAGAAATCGCCCAGCCGGAACAAAAGCAGCGCGTCGCGCGGTATCTCCGCTTTGATGCGGCGATACTGCGACATCATGGGAGTCAGTTGGGCGTCGCCAGCCATTCGCCTGGAAACATAACCGTTTCCCGGGCGAGGTCGAAGCTTTTTCTCCCCGGATGCGCCTCCACGAGTTGACTCAAATTAAAAGACACCGGGGACCTGAATCTGAGAGGAGGCAAAACGGGATAAGGTGTCGCGGCGGGATAAGGTTGATTTTACCCGCACTGGGTGGGATGCTCTCCCACGTTAATTGGAGACAAATATGAAACAGCATTTTGCCGCTTTCGTCCTGTTGGCCGCCACCATCACCAGCCCCGCGCCCCTTTCCGCCGCGGATTGGCCCCAGTGGCGCGGGCCAAACCGCAACGGAATCTCCCCGGAAACGGGCCTGCTCCAGGCCTGGCCCAAGGAAGGCCCCCGGCTTTTGTGGAAGGTGTCCGGGATTGGCGCCGGGTATTCCACCCCTTCAGTGGTGGGCGATCACCTTTATCTCCTGGCCAATGAGGGTCTCCAGAATGAATTCGTGGCGGCGCTGGCGGTGCGGGACGGCCAAAAAGCCTGGACCTCCCGCCTGGGCAGCGTGGGCAATCCCAAGCAGCAGCCGAATTTCCCCGCCGCCCGTTCCACCCCGACGATCGATGGGGATTGGATCTTTGCGCTGGGTTCCGATGGCGACCTGGTCTGCCTCCGCCGGGCGGATGGTAAAATCCGCTGGCATAAGCATCTGCGCACCGATTTTGGCGGCCAACCGGGCGCCTGGGCGTATGCCGAGTCCCCCCTCGTCGATGGGGAGGCGGTGATCTGCTCCCCCGGGGGCGCCCAGGCCACCGTGCTCGCGCTGGACAAGCGCACCGGCGAGGTCTTGTGGAAATGCGCGCTGCCGGAGGCCGATGAGGCGGCTTATGCCTCCGCCATTGTGGTCGATATCGGGGGCCCCCGGCAGTATGTCCAACTCCTGCAGAAGGGCCTGGTGGGCCTGGAGGCCCGGACCGGCAAGCTCCTGTGGCGCTACGGCAAGCCGGTGAGCCGTTACAATGCCAACATACCGTCACCGACCGCCGCGGGGGGCTGCGTGTATGTGGGATCGGCCGGCACCGGCGGCGGGGCCGTGAAGTTGGTGGCCCGGGACGGCGGCATCGTGCCGCAGGAATTGTACTTCAGCGCCAAGCTTTCCACGGCCATCGGGGGCGTGGTCAAAGTGGGGGATTTCCTCTATGGCACCACCGCCCAGTCCCTGCAGTGCATCGAGTTCTCCACGGGCCAGGTGAAGTGGGAAGCGCGGGCGCTGGGGGCGGCCTCGCTCTGTGTGGCTGGCGGCTGGTTGTACCTCCATGGCGAGAACGGGGAGGTGGGCCTGGTGGAGCCGGCGCCGGAGGGTTACCGGGAGCACGGGCGTTTCACCCCGCCCGGCCAGCCCGGGCATGCCAACCCGATGGAAAAAGCGTGGGCCTACCCGGTGGTGGCCGGCGGCCGCCTTTACCTTCGGGACCACGGCACCCTGTGGTGCTATGAAGTGGCCGCCCGGCCGGAGGCGAAATAATCCAAACCGCCGCCCGCCCGAACCTCCCCGGCCCCTGGCCGCACCGGCGGATCCTTCCGCTGCCGGCCCCGGCTGGGCGGTGGTGGCGGCCGGGTTTGCGCTCAGCAAGGTTTGGAGGCGCTGCTTCAGGGAATAGGGGTCAGGCCATGGTATGGTTTTTTCCTCGTGCACCTTCCTGTTTAAGCATTGTTGGCGATGGTTGATGGAGCTGCGCGGACGACGCCGACGTGGGGTTGGGGTGGTTCCTCATCCATTGGTGGTCCCTCGCCTTGGCACTCTGGGACGTCCCCAAGCCGATGCGCACCGCAATCCATTTACGGGTCAGATTCGTTGCTCGCCGCAACCGGGCGGCGATGGTCATTTCCCCTGGGGCTTTCTGGCGTGCACGACCCAGTTCTTCCTCCGTCCAACCCCACCGGCAAGGATCCGCTCCGCCCGGCTTTTTCCAGGCTCTGGCCCCAACTTGCCGCTCGCCCATTCCCCACTCGGTCAGCGTCGTAAGAAAATCCTGGCGATCCCCGTCGTCGATCAGGATTTTTTCGCGGCGATCGCCACGCCTCATGGCGTGGTAAATGGTCCCATGATATTCAGTGCGCAAATGGCGTGGCATGGGGCAATCGTCACGAGTTTGGTAGCCAATGTCAAATACATAACAAAACTATATTATACCCTGAACATTTAAATTTAGGGTCTTTTTCCCATTACGAGTTTTCGCGTTGCAAATGTTCTCTCGTAAAGGTCGCGTATCCAGTCTGACTTTTCGGCAACAATTCCATATCCACAAAGGCTAATATACTGTTTATCAATAGTCACCCATTCATACAAAGCCTTTTCACGAACCGGCTGCACGATTGGTCTAGTTCTATTAATCCATACCATGCAGTGACCTGGCTGAGTCGAAAAATTGAATTCGCCGACTTCTCGCAAACCAAAAACGCACCAGCAATCCGCCATTGTATGCTCCTTAGTTATTATCAGACCTCCTGCTCCTACAATATCATGCTCAAGATAAAATAATTCGACGACGCTCAAATCGAATGGATCCGGCCCAATCTCATCTGTTGGCGTAGGAGTAAGTGCCTTTGGATTTTCATTGGCCCAACCGTATCCATAATAGGGCAACACGAGGAGATTTTGCCCGATATATATATTGCACTCTTTGGAAAATGGCATAATATTACACTATTTCAATATATTAGTCATTTTTAATATGGGCTTGTGGAACAAATATTCACCCAATCATGGAACCTGGACCTGAGGGTGCCAATTATTCATATTGCACATATGACCATCCGCCTGGTGTTCGAATATTCGGAGAACCAAGTATTGTAGGATTAATTCTGAATTGGTATTCATAGGTCGGAGGTTTAATCGCGAAACCGAACATTGCAGATTTCGAATCTAGGCCAGACAAGGTTGTTACCCAGGCAGGCGGCACCAATCCATTTACACGAAAGTTTTCAGGTGGCGACTGCGAATAATGGTAAAAAGTCGGACATGGCGGCTTTTCAGTTGGTATTGGAGGGATGGGTAGGAGAATTGGTTTATTAGGTTCAGGCAGAGGCAAAGTTCTAGGTGGCGGCTTGGGAACAGTT
>CAIMWS010000199.1 GCA_903845125.1 uncultured Verrucomicrobiota bacterium | reverse complement strand
CACCCGCAGAACCACCTTGATCCCGCCCTTGGGGGGGGGATTGGCCCGCACGTGACGAAGCTGATCGTTGAGGCCAGGCTCCACAATTTTGCACTCCTCGACATCTACCACCAACCCGCTGTCCGCCATCAAGAAGCCGATGTTCAGCCCCTGCTTCGGCTTGTTCCACTGGCTGCGGATCATGATCCGGTTGCGATAGGCGTAAGGACTGGGGCAGGGGACCACCGGCGCCACCAAACCGCCACTAAAACCTCCAATCCGTTCCAGGATGTCGCGGATTTGCTTGCCCTTAAGTTCCAATTGCAGGGGGTATTCCAAGTGCTGATACTGGCATCCGCCGCACTCGCCAAAATAGGGGCAGCCCGGTTGGACACGGTGGGGGGAGCTTTGGAGCACGCGTTTCAGCCGGGCCCGGGCAAAGTGTTTTTTCACTTCGATAAGTTCCGCTTCCACCACCTCGTTCACCAGGACAAACGGGACAAACACCACGAAGTCCCCAATGCGGGCGACGCCCTCTCCCCCAAAAGCCAAATCCGTAATGGTGAGTTGGTGTGTTTCACCCAGCGCGGGCCGGGCCATTTCTTTTGCCGAATCAGACATGCCTTGCAAATCTACGGGAATCAAATTCCAAAAATCAATAAAACGTGAGATAAATCATGGGTCACCCAAAACCCATTTCCTGGGAGAGCGCAAGGAATCAGCCTTCTAGGATGGTGCCGATGGCAGATTCGGCGTTGGCAGGGGCGCGCCCACATTTTTCTGCCACGCGTGAAGCGCCTGAATATTCCTGCCACTGTTGTCCAGGCCACTTGACGATCCAAGGAAAGCGGATGCCTCCTTCATAGAGTAATCCTTTGCCGGAGCGTAGAGGGGCATTGCTGGTAACCGGGACCGTTTGGCCGCTGCGCCGATCAGTGCCAATGAAGCCACCATAGTCGCTGGCGAAAAGGACCATGGTATGGCTGGCGCGCCGCTGTTTTTCCAAATATGCCATGACCTCGCCTACGCAATCGTCCAAGCTTTTGACCACGGCGGCGTAAACGGCGTTTTGGTGCCGCAGGCTTGGCCGGAGTTTTTGCCTGAAATATTCGATATCATGGCGTTGTATCGGGGATTAGCGGAAGGTCAGTTGTGGCTCAGCACCGGCGGCGCGGTAAATCTGGCACACTTTGGCGAACTCCTCCTGGTTATGGCCGGTGATGGTGAGCGGGCGGGGCGCCAGCATGCCCAATACCTCGGGCACATCGCATACCCGCAACAGGTTAAGGAACTGTGGAGCTAATGAATCCTGAAGGCTGGCCGGGGGCTGATGCAGGGCCACTCCCGCGATCTCCGGTTCCCATAAAGCGGCGCCGGCCGCCAATAGTGCTGCGCCATCTTCGCCGGCCACCCATACCGGAACCTTACCAGCCGATTTTTCATTAAGATATCGCACGGCAGCGATCACGTCCCAAACCCGGCCGGTGTCGACGGTTCTCCCCAACAAAGCATGGGCCCGTTCCACGTAATTCGGCGGATTTTTAACTGTCCAGCGGGTCTCCCCGATGCCCCTCGGTTCACAGATATAAAGGCTATCGTTCGTTTCCAGTTGCGGCTTCAGCCACTCACAGGCATCCCCCGGTTTGGTGGAGACCACCAGCCATATCCGTTTGGGAACTGGGACTGCGCCAGGCTCTGGCAGCCTCAGACGGATCTCGATTCCTCCTTCGGTGGCCAATTTTTCAACCCGGGGCGCCGATTGGCCGATGGATTTCGCCGGGGGGATGCGTACTGGAAAATGACGGAACGTAACGCGGTGCAGTTCCTCCAGCAGGGATTTTCGCCAATCGGGGTATTGTTCGCAGGTTGGAACTTGAACTTCCGCCACGGGCACAAAAGTTTCGTCAATGCGCGAATTGACCTGGTCGCGGGGCAGGTCCGCATCGGTGGGGAAAACGCGCAATTTTTCAGGATCAAGGGGGTGGAATGGCTGTTGGCCATCTTCAATCACCAGATCCAGTTCACTGTCCAGCACCGGGCGCGGATCGTTTTTCAGGTAGGTATTGAGGAAACGGAATGCAGCCTGCCGAATATCTTGCCGATAGGCGTGGCCACCCACGCTCACCACGGTGTCCATGCGATCACTGGCGCCGAACAGGCTGTAAAGATGCTCCAGTCGGTTGCTGACCCGCTCGTTGGCGTCCATGGGGAAAATGGCATCCTGGTCGCTATTGATGAACAACAATGGGCGGGGGGCGATCAAGCCCGCGATGCGCGTCCAGGGCCAGCCAACGGCGTTGTAGAGGAACATGCAGTCGCAGTGGCCGTTGATGACCTGGTTGGGCACGTAGGACTGGAGATCCGCCATGCCGCTGACGGGCACCGCCACCTTGATGCGCGAATCCGCCGCTGCAATCCAAAAAGTCGCCGCGCCACCGCCGCTGATGCCGGTAATCGCCAACCGATCAGCATCCACCTCCGGCCGGCTCACCAGGTAATCCAAGGCCCGGATGCCATTCCAGCATTCGACACCCGCAGGCGTGTAGCCTCGCGAATGCCACGACCAACGGTTTTCGCGGTAGGTGCCATGGTGTATGCCGGCGATTTCGCCCAGTTGCAGGGTGTCCACCACCAGGCAGACGTACCCATGTCGGGCAAACCAGATCCCGTGTGATTGAAAGGCGGTTTTGTTGCCATTGCGGCCGCGGCCGGCATGGCCGCATAAATACAATACCGCCGGGAATGTTTCACCCGGTGTTTGAGCAGCCGGTCGGTAGAGGTTGGCGGTGACATATAAATGCGGCCGGCTTTGGAAGTGGAGCATCTCCACCACATAGCCCTCGCCTTTGATTTGGGAAGTGGTGGCTGCGGCCAGGTCGGTCCGGGGCGGCAGCGGCGATAATCCGAGCATGTAAAGATATTCCTGTAGAAATTGAGGGCGGGCCTTGGTCCAGCCTTCGGCTGTGAGGCCTGGTTCAAGGAATTGCGCTTCCAGTTTTTCGGTTTCCACGCGCAGGTAGTCTTGAATCATTGCATCTCCTGGCGCACGATTATCCGGAGTGCCATACGCCTGGCTTTGTCCCTTTGAATTTCTGACGGCGATGCTCACGTATAAGCGCTGATCGGTTTCGTCCATAGCGGGCCATCCCCCAGCCAAATCCGGATTCCTGGCCAGCAGTTGCCTCACGATCCCCTTAAAATGCTGGGCCTGACGCAGCAATCCCATGCGCTGGCACAGATTGGCCGCTAATACATTGAAAGACACGAGTTGGTATTGCCCCTCCTCGTCCCCGGGTCCTTCCTGGCAAATAGAAATGCCTTGATGCAGCAGCAAAAGCGCTAGTTCCGGCATGGCGGGCTGGCCCTGGAGGTAGGAGTCGCTGGAAAGGAAATTGGCGCACCAATAATGCTTTTGGCAATCCTCACCCACATATTTCAGGAGCGCGTCCTGGAAGCGCGGCCCCAGGCGCTGGCGTTCCGCGTTGAAATAATTGGCCTGTTCCTGTTGGTTCACACCCCAGCGTGGAAGGCTGGCAAATTTCGCGAAGGGTGCACCGTCGATTTCGTCAGCCCCAAGGCTGCCATTCCAAGCCAGGTATAAAATACCGAATAACAGGCCGACTTTCATGAAACACCTTTGGTTTGATATGGGATTCATCGCTATGGGTTGGATGATCCGCCGGTTTTTGAAAAACGCCGCCGGAGAGTTGCGACCACCACCGCGTCTGCTTTTGGCGAGACCATCTCCAATGGCGAAAAACCACGCTTCACGGCAAGGAAAAGCGTCAAACCAATGGCGAAGGCGGTGATGACAAAATTAGGCGAGGCATTCAGCGCCCACTGGCCGCTCCATTGCCAAGTCCAAGCCGCAGTGAAAGGCCAGCCATAAGGGATGGGCCATGAATAACCGTCCGGTCCCCGGCCACCAACCACATCCCCCAGCAAATGCAGATGAAAGGTGAGCAGGATCAGCAGGGATGCCAGAGGGCGCTTGGTGGCCACGGCAAAACCCAATGAAGCTGCGGCGAGACCGAAAAGCAGATTGTGCCCGAAAAGGTGATGGTAATCTGACCACCAGTTCAAAGGCTGGGCCGAGTGGCGGGTCAAGAAGTCCGGCACGATCCCCAGCCCGTCCAAATCCGGTACAATCCCCGCCAGCGTTACCAGGAGGCGGTCACGCCGGTTCAGATCATCCAAGTTCGCCACCAGCCAGCCGGCGAAAAAATGGGTGATTGGGCTCATTACATCGAACATTCTATCACCCCAGAATTGCGGGTAAATGGCAAATCGCCGACCGGGTGCGAATGGGGAGGGCAGATAATGATAGAAAAAAGGCCGCCATATCTGCGGATGGCGGCCCCTTTACATGCCTGGCAAAACCAGGGGTTCAACCAACCACCGCTGAATCCCCACGGCGGTCAGTTGATCGTTCGGCGGTCAGGCATCAGCCATGTGGCCGCTGAAGTAAGTTTCGTAAGCGCTGAGATCCAGCAGACCATGGCCACTGAGGTTGAACAAAATCACGCGCTTCTGGCCGGATTCCCGGGCTTGGACCGCTTCCTGGATGGCGGCGGCAACGGCGTGGGCGGATTCAGGAGCGGGCACAATACCTTCGGTGCGGGCGAACTGGACGGCGCTTTCAAACACCTTGGTTTGGTGGAGCGCCACGGCGTCGATCAGGCCGAGTTTTTTGCTGTGGCTGACCGTGGGTGCCATGCCATGGTAGCGAAGGCCACCGGCGTGGATCTTGGGCGGCATGAAATCGTGGCCCAAGGTGTGCATCATCAGCAACGGGGTCATTTGGGCGGTGTCGCCGAAATCGTACTTCAATTCGCCGCCGGTGAGGGACGGGCAGGCGGAAGGTTCCACCGCGACGATCTTGTAATTCTTTTTCTCGGTGATCTTTTTGCGGATAAAGGGGAAGGTAAGCCCCGAAAAATTACTTCCGCCGCCAACGCAGCCCAGGATGACATCCGGTTCTTCACCAGCCATTTCCATTTGCTTGATAGCTTCCTGGCCGATGACCGTTTGATGCAGGCAAACGTGGTTGAGGACGCTGCCGAGCGAGTATTTGGTGTTAGGCGTGCGGACCGCGGCCTCGATGGCTTCACTGATGGCGATCCCCAAACTACCGGGGCATTCGGGATCCTGGGCGAGAACTTTCCGGCCATATTCGGTTTCATGGCTGGGGCTGGCATGCACCTTGGCGCCCCATGTGTGCATCAGCATGCGCCGGTAAGGCTTGTGCTGGTAGCTGACTTTCACCATGAACACGGTACATTCCAATCCAAATAACTGGCAGGCCATGGATAGGCTAGATCCCCATTGGCCGGCACCGGTTTCCGTGGATAGGCTCCTAACTCCGGCCTCCTTATTGTAATAGGCCTGAGCCACCGCCGTGTTGGGCTTGTGGCTGCCGGCCGGGCTGCCGCCCTCATACTTATAATAAATGTGAGCCGGGGTTTGCAGAGCACGTTCCAGGCGCACCGCCCGCATCAGCGGCGTCGGGCGCCAAAGGCTGTAGATTTCGCGGACGGGATCGGGGATCTCAATCCAACGCTCCGCGCTCATTTCCTGGCGGACGATGTTCTCCGGGAAAATAGCGACCATGTCCTGCAAGGTCACGGGCTGCTTGGTGCCGGGATGAAGCGGGGGGGGCATCGGCTCGGGAAAATCCGCCAAAATATTATACCAATGGGATGGCAAATCGGCTTGCGTGAGGCTGAATTGGTTGACCGT
>CAIMWS010000198.1 GCA_903845125.1 uncultured Verrucomicrobiota bacterium | reverse complement strand
TGGCCAGGGTCAACACGTTTTCCCCGTGGTAATCGTTCAAACGCCGGTGGTATTGGTAGAGCCGCAAAGGCAGGTTTTGGTCCGGCCGGTGCTGCACTTCCACATGGATCAGCAACCAGCCCTGGCTACCGTCCAAGAGTTGGACCTTGATCAGCTTGTCCACCCGCCGTTTCCCCAGGGCCGCATCGCGCACCACTTCCTGCAATTCCTTGTCCAAAAATTCCGGGTTGGTGCGCCAGTCGATGGCGTCGGCGACTGGCGGAAAACAAAACTCCAGCAGGGGCTGCAGATATTTCTCCAGCGCTTCCTTCCAGGGACTGTCGTACTGATCGTTTTCGCTTTTCATCGCCAAAGGGCGTTTCGTCAGGGCTAAGCAGAAGGCTACCGCCCGCTGGCGGACTGTCAATCGCCGGTTTGGGAGCCGGTTTGGGAGCGGGGCGGGGGATAGCCGTGGCTGATAGGCAACCCGTTTCGTCTGGCGGCGGCGAGCAGCATCAGCCTGACTGGCGGTTTAGTGGGGGATTCCGCGGGCCATGGTGTAAGCTGGATAAGGGATGATGGCATGATAGGCTATCGGACTGGCACGCGGAGGCGTGGCGGGCTGGCAACTCCGCCTGAAGGATAGGGCGATGGATGGTCCAGTTATTGGCAACTGATAAGCTATGAGCAAACCGGTCCCTCCGATGGAGGATTTGAAATTGAGCGCCCTGCTGCGCGCGGCCCGGCCCGAGCGGGCCTTGCCGCCGGGGTTCAACGAGGCGGTCTGGCGCCGCCTGGAACGCGATTCCGGCACCGGTTTTGACACCGGGCTGGCGGATTTCCTGGACCGTCTCGCCGCCCTTTTTCTGCGGCCCCGGCTGGCGGCGGCAGGCGCGGTGGCCATGGTCCTGGTGGGGATTGCCGTGGGGGTGGTCCAGGGGGACCGGCTGGCCAGCGACCTGGCCCGGCAGCAATACCTGGCGGCGGTAAGCCCCATGACTTCCCGGTGAGGTGGTTATGAGGCGTTCGTTGTTTATTCTGCTGATGGTGCTGCTGGCCGGATCGGCCACGGCCGGCCTCACGAGCCTGCTGGCCCGGAGGGTCTGGGCCCAATACCTGGCCCAACCGGGCGATGACCTGGCCTGGCTCCGGCGCGAATTCCGGCTCAGCGAGGCCGAACTGGGAGCCATCCGCGTCCTGCACGCGGGCTATCTGCCCCGGTGCCGCGATTACTGCCAGCGCATCGGCCAGCGCCAGGGGGAACTGTGGGCGCTGCTGGAAAGCGGAGGCCAGGCGGCCCAGGTGATTGAGGCGAAACTGATAGCCATCGGCACCCTGCGGGCCCAATGCCAGGCCGCCATGCTCCAGCATTTCCTGGAGGTCAGCCAGGCGATGCCACCCGGGCAGGGGCAGCGCTACCTGGCCGAGATGCGGCGGCTCACGCTGGGATTCCACGAGCGTTTCGAGCAAGAAATGGCCGCTGATCCTGCATCCCCCCATGCGCACCCTTGACGCGGAGGCATCCGACCAGGCGGACATGCAGGAGCTGGCGGCGGGCGGGGAGGCCGCCCTCAACCGGCTCATGGACCGCCATGCGGCGGCGGTTTACAACTTCCTCTTCCGCATGCTCGGCCACGAGGAGGATGCCCGCGACCTGGCCCAGGAAACTTTTGTGCGGGTGTACCAAAACCGCGCCCGGTTCAACCTCCAGGCCCGGTTCACGAGCTGGCTGTTCACCATCGCCGGCAACCTGGCCCGGAACCACCACCGCTGGCGCTCGCGCCACCCCACGCTCCCGCTGGAGGCCGGGGCGGAAGGCACGGACCAAAGCCTGGGCGAGACAATTCCCGCGGCCGGGGTTACCCCCAGCGAAGCGGCCCTTAAGGCCGAGCGCGCGGCGGCGGTCCGCGCGGCGGTGGACGGTCTGGCCCCGGACCTGCGGGAGGCGGTCATCCTTTGCGAGTGGCAGGAGCTATCCATCGCCGGGGCGGCGGCCCTTTTGAAAGCCACGCCCAAAGCGGTGGAATCCCGCCTCTACCGGGCCCGCCAGATCCTGCGCACCCAGCTATACCCATGGCTGTGATCCGGCCCGGGCCGGCCGGCATTGGCCGCCCTCATCGCCGAAGGCGGGCGCCGTGGCTGGTCCCTGCCCGGGATTCCCCAGGTTCCGCCGAGCCTGAAAATCCAACGCCGAATCCGGTGGATTCCGGGGCGCAGGCGGCGTAGGATCGGGGCGTTGGCATATGCGTTTTTTTTTGATCGACCGGATTACCCGGTGGGAGCCGGGGATGGCCGCGGAAGCGGTGAAAAACGTGGCGTTGAGCGAGGATTTCTTCGACGACCCTTTCCCGCATAGACCCGTGATGCCGGGGGTATTGATCCTGGAGGGGATGGCGCAGCTGGCGGGGCTGTTGGTGGAGGCGGGGCTGGCAAAGAAATATGGCCAGAGCGCCAAAGCCGTGTTGACGGTCCTGGAGCGGACCGAGTTCCACAGCCTGTCCAAACCGGGGGATTCGCTCCACTACCGGGCGGAAGTGCTTTCGCTGAATGAAAACGGGGGCAAGGCCCGGGTGACCGCCCACCGGGGAGAGACCTTGCTGGCGGCCACCGCCATGGTGTTCGCCTTTAAATACCTGGAGGATCCGCAACTGGATGCCATCCGGAGCAAGCTGCTGGCGCTGTGGCGCTGCCCGTCATGAGCCGCGCGGTCGCCATCACGGGCATCGGAATGATCACCCCGCTGGGGAAAACCGCTCCCGAAGTGTGGGCGAAGCTGGCCCGGGGCGAGACGGCACACGCCCCGCCGGGCAGCTTTGACGCCGCCGCCTTTGCCTGCCCCTGGTGCGCGGAGGTGAAAGATTTCCAGCCGGAGCTTTACACGCGGGAGCCCAAAATGCTCCGCCTGATGAACCGGGACTCCCAGCTGGCGGTGGCGGCGGCGCACCTGGCGCTGGCGGATGCCGAACTGCGGATCGGCGTCGATTACCCGCCCGAGGCGGTGGCCCTGTTCGGCGCCACCGGGACCGCTGGCATGCCGCTGGGGGAGATCGGCGGCCTGATCCGGAGTTCGGTTTCGCCCACTGGCCAGTTCGACCCGATGCGGTTTGGCCAGGAGGGGCTGCGGGCCATCAACCCGCTGCTTTCCTTCAAAATCCTGAGCAACATGCCGGTCTGTTTCGTTTCGATCAGCGAGAATATCCAGGGGCCCAACGCGATTTATACGCCCTGGGAAGGCCAGGGGGCCCAGGCCATCGATGCCGGCCGGCGGGCCATCCTCCGGGGGGAAGTCCCTTGTGCCCTGGTGGGCGGGTGCGATGTGAAAACCCATGACCAGGCGTTCCTCACCCTGGAGCAGCAAGGCTGGTTCGAGCCTTGGAAGCAGGGGCAGATTGGCCCGGTGCCGGGGGAAGGGGCGGTGTTCCTGGTGCTGGAGGCAGAGGCACAGGCCCGGGCGCGCGGTGCACGCTGCCACGCACGCCTGGCGGGGCAGGGATTCGCCACCCGGTTCCCGGGTGAAAGCCTGACAGAGGCCTGCGCGGCGGTCTTGCGCCAGGGGCTGGGAACCCCGCCGGCCGCTGCCCGGATCCTCATTTCGGCGGCGGATGGCAACGCAGCCACCGAACAGGCTGAGGTGTTCGCCCTGGCCAGCCAGCCGGGCCCCCCAGCGGAAAAAATCATCCGCCCCAAGTGCCAGGCTGGCAACTTGTTCGCCGCGGCGGCCGCGTTCCAGGTGGGGCTGGGCGCCTGGCTGGCCGGGCAGGAGCATGGCCGTGTGCAAGCCCACTGTTTCGGCCACGGCAGCGAGCAGGCGGCCTTTAGACTGGAGGCGCCATGAGGCGGCGGATTGTGGTCACCGGCCTGGGCTTGTGCACCCCGGTGGGCAGCGGGCCGGGGGATTTCTGGCCGAACCTGCTGGCAGGCCGCTCCGGCATCGGGCCCATCACGCGGTTCGCGGCCGGCGCCTTGCCGGTGCGCATCGGAGGCGAGGTGAAGGGACTGGACCTCCCGGCCTTTCCGGAGGCGGAGCCGGGGGATGACCGCAAGGTTCGGCTGGGATTGGCGGCCGCCCGGCTGGCCCTAGGCGATGCCGGCCTGGCGGAGGCCAACCTGGAGCCGGGCCTGCTGAGCGTGGGGGTCTGCTTGGAATTCTTCTCCCTCGAAAGGGTGGCCCCGGTGGCGGGAGCGGCGGACATGATCCAGGCCCTGGCCCGGCAATGGCAGGCGGGAGCGGGCGGGCCACCGCTGCAGATCCCTTTGGATTTTCTGACGCAGCAACTCGGGAAGCATTACCGCTTCCGGCGCGGGTGGTCCACCAACTGCTCCGCGTGTGCGGCCGGCGCCCAGGCGGTGGGCGAAGCCTTCCAGCGCCTGCGGGAAGGGGAGGCCGAACTGGCCCTGGCGGGGGCCGCCGACAGCACTTTGAACCCGCTGGGCCTGGGCGGTTTCAGCCTGCTGCGCATCCTGGCCCAGGAAAACGACCGTCCCCAGGCGGCCTGCCGCCCTTTTGACGCCACCCGGCAGGGGACGGTTTTGTCCGAAGGGGCGGCATTCCTGGTGCTGGAAACCGAGGCCCGGGCGCGGCAGCGGGGCGCGCGGATCTACGCGGAAATCACCGGCTACGCCACCTCGTTGGACGCTTACCGCGTCTCGGACCCGGAGCCATCGGGCCGGGGCGCTGTCCGCTGCATGAGCCAAGCCCTGGCCGATGCCGGCCTGGCACCGGAAGCCATCGACAGCATCAATGCCCATGGCACCGGAACGCCCAAAAACGACCTCACGGAAACCCAGGCCATCAAACAGGTGTTCGGGGAGCACGCCCGGCGGATTCCGGTCTATGCCATCAAATCCATGACCGGCCACATGATTGCCGCCAGCGGGGCGGTGGAGGCGGCGGCCGCGTGCCTTTCCCTTTACACCGGCCGGATCCCACCCACCATCAACCTCCAGCATCCCGATCCGCTGTGCGACCTGGATTATGTGGCCGGCCAAGCGCGGGAATTTGCGGGCCGGACCGTCCTCTCCAACTCCTTCGGCTTCGGCGGACAAAATGCGTCATTGGTTTTCCAGCGGTTGGCCGATGAACCCCTGGATGGCCTGGCCAATGGGCCAGGGGGGACTGCCTGGGCGGGGACCGGTTCCCGGCCGCTGCTTTCGTCTGAATAAGGCGGCGGCCGGTTTCAGCTTCAGGCCCAAACCGGTTTGGATGCCTGGCGACGGCGGCGGATCCCTGGGTCCCGCGGGCGGGGGGCGTCCGGCGGCCCCGGCGTTCCTCTGCCGGGGCCTTCGCGCGCGAATCAGGATGATTTTCTACAGGCCAGGCTGGACGGCGGGCTGGGCCGCGGGCTTGGTGCGCGTCCAGGAGGCGATGAACATGCCGTTGGACCCATGTTTTTGGGGCCAGAGCCAGTGGACCGAGTTGGGCGGTTTTTCTGGCGTCAGGGGATTGGCCAAGGGCAGCGGCCGGAATTCGGGCATTTGGCGGTTGAACGCCGCCACCACGTCGTTGGTTTCCGCCCGCGTCAAGGTGCAGACCGCGTAAACAAGCCGGCCGCCCGGCTTCACGGCCCGCGCCGAGTGCATCAGCAACCGGATCTGGATGGCGGACAATTCCTGGACGTCCTGGGGGGTGGTGGTCCAGCGGGCCTGGGGATTCCGGTGCCAGGTGCCGACGCCGCTGCAAGGGGCGTCGATCAACACCCCATCGAAATGGGTGCGCGTGGGCAGCTTGAGGCCACCGTCCCAGGCGGCCACCTGGTAATTGTACACCCGGCCGCGGGCGGCGCGCTGTTTGAGTTTTTCCAGCCGGCTCACGGAGCGGTCGCTCGCCCAGATCAGACCCTGGTTTTTCATGAGGTCGGAGAGGTGCATCAGCTTGCCGCCCTCGCCGGCGCAGGCATCCCACCATTTCTGGCCCGGGGCCGGGTTGCAGATGAGGCCGACGAGCTGGGAATTGAGATCCTGCAGCTCGAATTCCCCGGCCTGGAACTCCGGGGTTTTGAACAGATCCTGCTCCCCGGTAAAGAGCAGGGTGTCGGGCAGGAGCTTGGGATTGAAAGGCTCGCAGTTCACCAGGCGGAAGCAGACGTTGTCGGCGTGGCCGGGCCGGGCCCGCAGCCAGAGGCGGGGTTCAGTCTGGAGGCTGCGCAGCCAGGCGGGGGTCACCTCCAAATGGTCCCGGACCCACTCCGGGATGGCCAGCTGCTCCAGCTTTTTGGGCGGGAAGAGGGCGGGATTTTTATTAAAGCGTTCCTGGTGCTCGGCGGCCTCGCGGACCTGGCGCGGGAGGGGCACATTGGCATTGAGCCAGCCCAGCCACCGGTAATAGGCGAAGACGGTCCGGGCCACCTGGCGCAGCTCGGCCGGGTCCAATTCCGGGCGGTCCTTCAGCGTCCACCGCAACTGGCGGTCGGCGGGTTGCTCGCGGGAGGATTGGCGGACGATCGCGGCGGCCAAGTTCATTATGCGTTGCGTCATACAGGCCAGACTTTGGGATCAGCGGCGCCGGGTGGCAAGCCATTTGGGCCAGCCGCCCGACGCAACCCCCCGGATCCGGGAAAAGAAAAAGGCCGCCCTCCGACCCGGAAACACGGAGGGCGGCCCGGGAAAGCTGCGCTTAAGCGACCAACTGGCGCAGGACAAACGGCAAAATCCCGCCGTGCCGGTAATAGTCGATTTCGATCGCGGTATCGATCCGGCACCGGACCGGCACTTCCTCGACCTGGCCCCCGGCGCGGGTGATGCGCAGGGTCAGATCCTGCTGGGGCTTCAGCTGGTCATCCAGGCCGGCGATCTCATAGACCTCCTCGCCGGTGAGCTTCAGCGTCTGGGCGCTGACGCCCTCCTTGAACTGCAGCGGCAGCACGCCCATGCCCACCAGGTTGGACCGGTGGATGCGCTCGAAGCTCTGGGCCACCACGGCTTTGACGCCGAGCAGGAAGGTCCCTTTGGCGGCCCAATCGCGGGAGCTGCCGGTGCCGTATTCCTGGCCCGCGAGGATCACAAGCGGGGTTTTGGCCTCCTGGTATTTCCGGGCGGCGTCAAAGATGCTCAGCACCTCTCCGGCGGGCTGGAAGCGGGTGACCCCGCCTTCCACGCCGGGGACCATGAGGTTCTTGATGCGCACGTTGGCGAACGTGCCGCGCGTCATCACGCGGTCGTTGCCCCGGCGGGCGCCGTAGCTGTTGAAATCCTCCCTGGCGACCTGGCTGGCGAGCAGGAATTTGCCGGCCGGGGAGTCCTTCTTGATGGAGCCGGCCGGGGAAATGTGGTCGGTGGTGACACTGTCCCCAAAGATGCCGAGCGCGCGGGCGCCGCGGATGCCCTGGATGGGTTGCGGCGACAGCGAGAAATCCTGGAAGAACGGCGGCTCCTGGATGTAAGTGCTTTGCTCGTCCCAGCCATAGACCGGGCCGGTTTTGCCGGGGATCTCGTTCCACATCGGGTTTTGGTTGGCGAAATCCTGGTAGAGCTTCTGGTAGACCGCCGGCTGCAGCGCCGTCTTCATCAGCTGCTGGATTTCGGCCTGGGTGGGCCAGATCTGCCGGAGGTAAACGGGCTGGCCGCTGCTTCCGGTGCCGAGCGGTTCGCTCGCCAGGTCGATATCGACGCGGCCCGCCAGCGCGAAAGCCACCACCAGCGGGGGAGACATCAGGAAATTGGCTTTGACGTTGGCGTGGATGCGGGCCTCGAAGTTGCGGTTGCCGGACAGCACCGCCGCGGTCACGAGGTCGTTCTTGACGATGGCGTCATCGATCGCCGGCGGGAGCGGGCCCGCATTGCCGATGCAGGTGGTGCAGCCGTAGCCCACCAGGTTGAAGCCGAGCTGGTCCAGGTAGGGCTGCAGGCCGGTCTGTTGCAAGTAGTCGCTGACCACGCGGGATCCGGGCGCGAGGGAGGCCTTCACCGCCGGGTTGGGCCGCAGGCCCGCTTCCACCGCCTTCCGGGCGAGCAGGCCGGCCGCGAGCATCACCGTGGGGTTGGACGTGTTCGTGCAGCTGGTGATGGCGGCGATGACCACGCTGCCGTGGCCCAGGCTCGCCGTGCCGCTGCCGGCGGCCACCGGGACTTTGGCCGCCTGGAGGTCGGCCGCGCTGCGCCCGAAGCCGTTTTCCGCCACCGGCTTGGTGAAGGTGGCCTGGAAATCCTGCTTGAGCTGGGAGAGCTCGATGCGGTCCTGCGGGCGTTTCGGCCCCGCCACGCTGGGCGCCACGGAGGCCAGGTCCAGCTCCAATTCCACGGAGTAATCGAGCTGGCCCTTCTGCGGCATGCCGAAGAGGCCCTGGGCCCGGTAGTAATTCTCGTAGATCCGGCACTGCTCCGCGGTGCGGCCGGTGGCGGCCAGGAAATTCACGCATTCCTGGTCGATCGGGAAGAAGCCCATGGTGGCGCCGTATTCCGGCCCCATGTTCGCGATGGTGGACCGGTCCACCAGCGGCAGCGCCGCCGCGCCGGGCCCATAGAACTCCACGAATTTACCCACCACTTTGGCTTTGCGGAGCAGCTGCGTCACGGTCAGCGCCGCGTCCGTGGCGGTCACGCCCTCGCGCAGGGCGCCCGTCAGGTGCACGCCGACCACATCGGGCGTCAGGAAATAGACCGGTTGGCCGAGCATGCCCGCCTCCGCCTCGATCCCGCCGACGCCCCAGCCCACGATGCCGAGGCCGTTGATCATGGTGGTGTGGGAATCGGTCCCCACCAGGGAATCGGGATACCAGATGCCCCCCTTCTCCAGCACCCCCTTGGCGAGGAACTCCAGGTTGACCTGGTGGATGATGCCGATGCCCGGCGGCACCACGCGGAAGGTCTCAAACGCCTGCATGCCCCACTTGAGCAGTTGGTAGCGCTCCCGGTTGCGCTGGAATTCCAGCTCCAGGTTTTTCCGGTAGGCATCGCTCGTGCCCGCGTAATCCACCTGCACGGAATGATCCACCACCAGGTCCACCGGCACCAGCGGCTCGATAACCTTCGGATTTTTGCCCAGGCGCGTGACCGCCGAGCGCATCGCCGCCAAGTCCACCAGCAGCGGCACTCCCGTGAAATCCTGCAGCACGATGCGCGACACCACGAACGGGATCTCCTCCGTGCGGGCGGCCTTGGGTTGCCAGGCGGCCAGGCTGCGGACATTCTTTTCCGTCACCTTCCGGCCGTCGCAGTTGCGCAGCACGGATTCCAGCACGATCCGCAGCGACACCGGCAGGCGGGAGATGGCCCCCAGGCCGGCTTTTTCCAGCGCCGGCAGCGAGTAGATGCGGCCGGTTTTCCCGTTGCCCAAATCCAGTGGGACGAGTGAGTCAAATAAATTGTGTGATCCTGTCATAGCAATATCGCCTGGCGCAGGCTTGGTTTGCGCGTTGTTAAAAACCCTGGGCTCCCCATCCGCCCAGAGCCGGTGCGCAGACCGGCGCAAGCGTGCCCACTTTTCCAGCCTGCCCCCAAAAAATAAAGCATAAAAAAGCCGGCTTCATCCGCGGCATAAGCCGTGTTCATGCAGTGGGGAGGGAAATGTTGGCGCCGCGGAATGGGGCGCAGCCGCGGGCAGCCAGGGAGCGGGGAGGATCCACCAACCGGGGCAAAAAGGAAATCAACCACGGATCACGCGGATGATATGGAAAGGGAAAACGGAGGAAACCAACGCGCCCGCCGCGGGCTCACCACGGAAAACGCCAGGTTTCGGGGTGCGGCTCGTGGTCGTTGTTCCAGCGCCGCCGCATGTCGTCATTTTCATCCACCAGGACATCCTGCTTGAAGAATTCGACATGGCCGTCGCAAAAGGCGACGTTGGCGCCCTGGCTATGGCGTTTGCCCGGCCAAAGGCGCGGGAAACTGTGCTGGGGTGACATGCTGATATCCCAGTAAAAATCCGAGGTGCTGTCGCCGATGGCGATCATGTTGGCCGGCCGCATCACCCGGGATTCAGCCAGCGGGGTCATGCTGACGAGCTGGTTGCCGCCCCAGCCCAAGCCCAGGCTGTAAGGGTTGCCCTTGACGATGCCGCCGCCACCCTCGTTGTAGCCATAGCTGAAGCCGTTGGTGATGACGTTCACAAAGAATCCCATGGGGGAATTGGTCCACCGGTATTTTTCGGGATTGGACGGGCAATTGAAGATCAGCCGGTTGCTGGCCACGAGGGGCAGCAGGAGATCCGCCCAGATGTATTGCTCCGGCTTGCCGAACGTCTCCACATAAGCGTAGCCCGGGATATACATGGGGTAATGGCGGAACTCAGAGACGTAAACGGTGAGGGCGATCCCCATCTGCCGGAGGTTGTTTTTGCAACTGGCGGTGCGCGCCTGGTCCTTCGCGCGGGTGAGCGAAGGGAGCAGCAAACTGACCAGGATGACGATGACGGCGATCACCACCAGCAGTTCCAGCAGGGTGAAGGCGACGGGCCGGGAAGCCCGGCCGGAACCAACGAAGCGGGCGCCGAATCCCGTTCCTGGATGGGGATTATCAGCGTGGGCCTGGGCCTCTTTGTTTACCGGCGGCATGCGAATTTAACCTTCGTTAAAGTCATAATAAACTACTGTTATCACATTTCAAGGAGCAGATTTCATGCCCGGCGCTGCGCCTGAACCGGCGGTCTGCCGGCCCGCCAGAGGACGGCCTGGAGGTGGCGGGCGGGCGTTCCCCCAAGGGGGGATGGAGGCGGCTGCCGGGCAGGTTTTTGCGCCAGCGGAGGCACGGCGCTGGCGGTGGGCTGGCTACGGACTGGCGCCATCGTCGGTCCAGCGGCTTTGTGTTTTACATCCACCCGGGAACCGGCTATCGAAGAGGCATTCATATGCTCAAGAGTGATTCCATCAATCGGATTGTGGGCCGGGGTTTGCCGGCTTGGTTGTGGGTGGTGGTGGCGGCGGGCTGCCTCCCGGCCCAAAACCTCCCGGCGGCGCCAGCCGCACCGGAAGCGCGGGTGAACGCGGCCTATACCGCCTGGCAGTTCGCCCCGGAGGAAGGTTGGCACATGGCCGGCGCCGGGCCGTTGGGCGCCGCGAAGCTGGAGGGGAAAAAATGGGAGCTGGATTTTACCCAGGGAGCCACCTGGATCGCCCTGCGCCCCCCGGACCGCTGCCTGCTGGGGACGGTGGACAAAATCCGCCTGCGCGTGCGCGGCGCGGCCAAGGGCCACCCGGTGCAGCTGCGGCTGCACACCCATTTCATGACGTTCCACAAAGTCCTCGGCGAATTCGCCGGCGAAGGGGAGCAGGAGCTGGTGGTGGAGGCGCCGCCCGGCCCGGGCTGGGAATGGTCCGGCGGGGAGAACGACGGCAAGCTCCACGGCCCCCTGCGGGTGGCGGAAATCCGCGTGGAGGCCGGCCGCGCCAAAGACCGCTGCACGCTGGAATGCATCAGCCTCCTGGCGGAGGTCCATTGCCCGCCTGCCAAACGGTTTGTGCTGGTGGCCGGGGCGCGGGAGCGGGAAGGCAAAACCGGCTTTGAGGCCAGCCTCCGGGGCCTGGGCGATACCGCCGCCAAAGGCACTCTCAAATGGCTGGCCCGCGATTGGGACGGCCGGGAGTTGGGCGCCGGGCAGCAGGAAGTGACCGTGCCGCCCCGGGCGGAGCCGGCCACGGTGTGGATCCCCGCGCCGGCGGCGCCCGGCAGGAAGTTCATCGAGACCGAGTTCCGCTGGGAGCTGCCCGGCCAGGAGACCGCCCCCGCCCAGGCCTGCTGGCTCGCGGCGCCGGAGCCGCACGGGGACGCGCAGCTTTTGCCCGAGTCCCCCTTCGGCATGGGGATCTACCTCGGCCGGTTCGGCGGGGAGGACCGGGAACGGGTGGCCCAGGCGGCCCAGGCGGCGGGGGTGAAGTGGTCGCGCGAGGATGTCTCCTGGGCCCGGCTGGAGCCGCGGAAAGGGGAGTATGACTGGACGTTCACAGACGGCCTGCTGGATTGCGCCCGGCGCCACGGCATCACCATTTACCCGATCATCATGGGCTGGCCGGGCTGGACGCAGGCCTACACGGCGGCCGGGGTGGAGGATTACGCCCGCTTCCTGAAGGTCATGGTGGCCCGCTATAAGAAGGAGCTCAAGTACTGGGAGATCTGGAACGAGCCGAACATCTTCTTCTGGCAGGGCCCCCGGGAATTATACGCCACCCTGCTGACCAAAAGCCATGCGGCCATCAAGGAGGTGGACCCGGAGGCGCAGGTGCTCGGCCTCTCCACGGCCGGGATCGATTACCAGTTCATCAGCCAGATGCTCGCGCTGAAAACGCCCTTCGACATCCTGACCATCCACCCCTACCGGCAGACGCTGGTGGACCGGGAATTCATCGCCGATCTGAAAAAAGTGTCCGACCTGGTGCGGCTGCCCTCCGGCGCGCGCCGGCCGGTGTGGCTCACGGAGATGGGCTGGGCCACCTTCACGCCGCACAACACGCTGAAGCAGGATTTCCAGCCCAACTCGCTCCGCACCCAGGCCACCTTGATCGCCCGTTCCTACCTCTGCTCCATCGTGTCCGGCGTGGAGCCGCGCACGTTTTGGTATGACTTCCGCAACGACGGCGAGGATCCGCTCTATTTCGAGCACAACATGGGGATCGTTTACCGGGATTTCCGGCCCAAGCCCGCCGGCCAGGCCTACGCCACGCTCACCCGCCTGCTCAAAGGCAAAGCGCTGGGCGCCCCCATCAACCTCGGGAACCCGGTCTTCGCACACCGCTTTGTGAACCTCCGCTCCGGGGAGCAGACCATCGCGGTGTGGAATCCCGCCGCGGACGGGAAAGTCACCGTGCCGATGGAGGGCGAATTCATCACCGTGTGGAATGCCATGGGTGAGACGCGGCCGCTGGTGCTCCTCTCCGACGCCGGGAAATCGCCGGCCCGCCTGGAAATCGAGCTCAAGCAAGGGGCGCCGGTGTATATCACCAGCACGCTGCGGCCGGTGAAATAGCCGGGGACCTTTAATAGGAACCTTTAAGCGGAACCTGATTATGACACATCTCCCGTCATCATGGCGTGAAACCCGGCGCGGGAACCGCCGGGCGGCGGCGGGGCGTTGCCAATTGTTCCTGGCCGGCTGGCTGGCATTAGCGGGCTGGGTGGGGCTGGTGGGCGGTGTGGACAACGCCGCCGCGGCTGAAGCGGCCGGCCGGCCGGTGCGCGTTTTGAGCCTGAGTTTTGCGGGGCAAACGGCGGACCAGGTGGTGGCGGCGGTGGATCGCGAGTCCGCCGCCGGGGTGGACCTGGTGATCCTCCCCGAGACCTGGACCGGGCAGAACGACCACAGCCAGGAGAGCCTGGACGGCCCCACCATCCAGCGGTTCGCGGCGCTGGCCAAAAAGCACCACACCTACCTCGTCTGCCCCATCGACCGGCGGGCGGGGGCCCAGCGTTTCAACACGGCGGTGCTGCTCGACCGCCAGGGCCAGGTGGCGGGAAGTTACGACAAGGTGTTCCCCTACTGGGGCGAATACGACCACCGGCAGCCGGTGAACCTGGGCCGCCAGGCGTTGGTGATCCAGACGGATTTCGGGAAGGTGGGGTTGGCCATTTGTTTCGACGTCAATTTCCCCGAGGTCTGGCAGCAGTTGGCGGATCAGGGGGCGGAGCTGGTGGTGTGGCCCAGCGCGTATTCGGCCGGCGCCTCCCTGCAGGCCCACGCGCTGAACCACCATTACTATATTGTCACCTCCACCTGGACGCGCGACTGCCTCGTTTACGACCTCACCGGGGAGGAGATCCACTACTCGAAAAGCCCCGGCCTCAACGTGGCGCGGATCACGCTGGACCTGGACCGGGGCATTTACCACACGAACTTCAACCTGGAGCGCCGCGACCAATTGCTGAAGGAGCACGGCCGGGAGGTGAAGCAGGAGAAGTGGCTGGACCGGGAGCAGTGGTTTGTGCTCACGGCCACGAAGCCGGGGGTGAGCGCCCGGGTGCTGGCCAAACAATACGGCCTGGAGGAGCTGCGCGATTACCTCAACCGCAGCCGGCGGGAGATCAATCGCAAGCGTGGCTGGGTCTTTGGGGAAAAACCGCCGGCCACGGAAGCGGTACCGTGAAAGGGTACAAAAAAGAGGGATAAACCACGGATTAAACGGATCATACGGATCACACGGAGCGCATCCTGACTACCGGGAGCCGGGTCCGCCCATGGTAACCAGCGGCGGCGCTTTGGCCGCCAGGGAGGAGCTACAACGGGTGTCTCTGCCTCGACCCAAGGGGGAATTTAAACCGTGGAGGTAATCCAGCGGGTGGCCCATGGCCAGCACCAGGGCCGGAATCCAAAGTGGCGCGGCGGTACCGCAAACCAAAAGCTCGCACGCGCTTCGTGGGCGGGCTCGCATCCGGCGCGTTAAGGTTGCGGCCCGTTTGGAATTGCGGGTGGCCGGGAGGTGGGCTTCCTGGTGCGGGGGCGGGGGAGGTTAAAATTGGCTGGCTGGGCGGGCGCCGGGGGATATACTGCGGAGACGCTATGAAAACGAATCACGCACTGTTGCTGGCCTGTTTGTGGGCCGGGCTGGCGCCGGCCTCCCCTGCCCAATCCTCACCGGGCGATCCGCTATCCGGTCTGGAAAAGCTGAAGCCGTTTGAAGCCATGCGGGCTTCCTCCTCGGACCCCAACTGGAAAAACGGCAACGCGGACGCCCGGCCGATCGCCCCGCACGGGACGCTGACGCTGGCCGAACTGCAGGGGCCGGGGGTGATCACGCACCTCTGGTTCACTATCGCCCACGAAGCGCCCAATTATTCCCGGCTGCTGACCTTGCGGATCTATTGGGACGGAGAGGAACAGCCGAGCGTGGAGTGCCCGATCGGGGATTTCTTCGGCATCGGCCACGGAGTGGACCAGTCGTTCATCTCGCTGCCCATCCGGGTGTCGTCGGAAGGGCGGGCGCGGAACTGCTACTGGCCCATGCCGTTCCGGAGGTCGGCGCGGATCACGGTGGAAAATGAGAGCGGGCAGCGGTGCCAGGCGTTTTATTATTACGTGGATTGGCAGAAGCATCCCGCGCTGCCGGAGGATAGCGCCTATTTCCACGCCATGTACCGGCAGGAGCACCCGTGCGTGATGGGGCGCAACTACCTCCTGGCGGACCTGGCCGGGCGCGGCCATTACGTGGGCACGATCCAGAGCGTTTACCACGTTTCGCCCGGCTGGTATGGCGAGGGGGACGATTTCTTTTTCATCGACGGCGAAACGGAGCCCCGGCTGCGGGGCACCGGCACGGAGGATTATTTCTGCGACGCCTGGGGATTCCGGCAGCAGGATGGGCCATTCTATGGCACGCCGCTGTGGGAAGGCTACGGCACGGGGGACCGCAGCACGGCCTACCGGTTCCACATACCGGACCCGGTGCCGTTCAGCAAATCGCTGCGGGTGGAGATCGAGCACAAAGGCTCGCAGACCTTCCCGGATGGCAAAGGCAATGGGTTCATCGAGCGGGACGACCTGATGTCCTCGGTGGCCCTGTGGTACCAGCTGGAGCCGCACAAACCCTGGCCGGCGCTGCCGGCCGGGCCGGACCGGCTGCCCTACCGGGAGCGGGTGCTGGCGGTGGGCCACCGGAGCGTGGCGGCCGCGCGCCATTCCGACCACCCCATCGAGGTGCAGTCCGTGGGCGGCGTGACCGATAACAAACAGCTGTTTTTCACGCCCGGCGGCCCCGGCGCCTGGGTGGAGGTGGAGTTTGCGGTGGAGCAGGATGTGGTGGGCGATCTCTCGGCCCGGTTCCTGCACGCCAAGGATTACGGCATTTATAAAATCCTGCTCAACGGCCGGGAACTGGCGGTGCTGGACTTGTATGACGCAAATCTAAACCCGAAGCCGCACCGCCTGGGCCAGCAGGAACTGAAAGCAGGCAAGCACGTCCTGCGGTTTGAAGGCACGGGCAAAGGCCGGGATGCCAAGGGTTATTTCCTCGGCTTCGACACGCTGAACCTGCGGGTGCCGGTTTACGCCCGGCCGGCCCACAAGGATTTGCGGGATCTGCAGGTGAAATGACCCGGTCACTCCGGCTTTAAATCGGCCCGGGCTCGGGTTTCGGCCACCATGCGTTCCCAGTGCCCGGCCAGGAAGGGAGGGTTTTTAAGGCTGTCGAGGATGTAGGAGCGGTCGGCCCGCTCCAGGTCCAGCACGGCCGTGATCATTTCCTCCTGGCAGGGGCCGGCTTCGGCCAGGGGCATGCCGTTGGGCTCGCGGATGAAGGAGCCGCCGCTGGAGGTCTGGCGGCCATCGGGCGGCTGGCCGATGGTATTGGCGACGCAATGGAAGATTTTGGAGTTGGGCCCGACGGGCTGCTGGGCCCGGCCGGAGACGCGCTTCCAGATCACCGCCTCGATTTCGTCCGAGCTGCAGGAGGGGTGGAACAGGATTTGGGCGCCGGCCATGGCGGGCAGGCGGTAGAGCTCCGGGTGGCGCCCGTCCCGGCAGATCACCAGGGTGCACCAGATGCCATCCACCTGGAACAAGGAGAGCTTGTTGCCGCCCCGGCAGTATTTTTGTTCGTCGCGCCCGGCCAGGTGGACCTTGGCGTATTCGTGCACCACCCGGCCTTCCGGGTTGATGACGTGGGCCAGGTTCAAGTAGCGGTCGGGCGTTTGGCGCAGGGTGCCGGCGATGACCCAGAGGCGGTGCTCCGCGGCGGCCTGGCAGGTGCGATCCAGCGCCGCCTGGACCCGCGCGGGATCGAGCCCGAGCACGTAAGGGAAGTAGTAGCTCGTCAACCCCGCCTCGGGCAGCAGCACCACGCGGCTGCCGGCGGCGGCGGCAGCCTGGATATAGTGCAACGTCCGGTCCAGGTTGTATTCGATCGGCTTGGCCCAGTGCAGCTGCACACAGGAAACCTGCAAGGTTTTGGGGGTTTCCATAACGGAAGGATTATTCATCGGTGGTTTCAAGTTCCGGGAGATCCCTGGCGGCCGTTTTAATCGGCCAGGGGCAGCAGCCAAAGGTTGCGATAGGCCACCGGGCCATGGTCCCCCTGCAAAAACAGGGGGCCAAGCGGTTTTTCATCCTCAAAGGCGGCCGCCCGGGTGGGCCCGGAGACCGCCACGCGCTCGTGGATCACGGCGCCGTTGTGCACCACCCGGGTGAAGCAGGCAGGAGCGGTTTTGCGGCCGTCCTGGAAACGGGGTGCGCGGAAGGCGACATCGAACGTCTGCCATTGGCCGGGAGGGCGGGAAACATTGACCGCGGGGGAATGCCCCTCCAGTTCGTGGTTATTGACCCACCGGGGATAAATGCCGCCGCACTCGATGCCGGGGTATTGGTCCTTGGCCACGCCGCAGCTATCGTACACCTGGATCTCGTAGCGGCCCATGAAATAGACCCCGGAATTGGATTTTTCGGGGATCATGAACTCCACATGGGCCAGGACATCACCGTGCTCCAGACCGGTGAACAAATTGCGGGTGCTGCCGCGCGGGCCGTTGTAAAGGGTCCCGAGGCCGGAGCTGGCGGCGAGCTTGCCGGGCCGGGCGGCATCCAGCGCCACCGATCCCGCCATTTGCCATTCCCCAACCGGGCTGCGCCACGTTTCCAGGTTGGGCCCCGGCAGCAGCTCCACCGGGGTGGCCACCTCGAGATCCTTGAACTGGACTTCGACCTCCTGCCCGCCATGGGCCTGCAGGGCAAAACAGCCCGCCGGGCGCCCGGGATCGCCGGCCAGCCGGGCGGACAATTTGCCGTTCACCAGCACGTTCACGCTGTCGCCAAAGGCGATGACCACCATTTCGTTCCATTCGCCCGGCCTGAACCAGGTGGCCACCGCCTCGGGCTGCGGCTGGACCACCCAGCCCCGGCCGTTGGTTTCATACAGCCCGCCCACGTCGCGGCTGGCGTCAATTTCCGCCTGGAACCCGGTGACGCCGCTGAAGCCGGTTTCCGCCACCCGGAAATACAAACCGCTGTTGCCCCGCACGGCCTTGAATTTCAGGCGGACCGCAAAATCCTTGTAGGCCCGGTCGCTGACCAGGTGGCTGAACTCACCTTCCGACTGGGCATGGCGGCCAACGATGGCGCCCCCCTCAATGGTCCAATCCCCCTTGCCGATACGATGCCATCCCTGCCAAGACTGGCCGTCCCACAGGCTTTGCCAGCGCAACTGCGGCAGGGCCGGGGCCACGAGGTCGGGAAAGGTCACCGGCCCGGCGGGGTCGGCGGAGCGGGCCGGGGAGAGGGCTGCGTGGAGGCACAACAGGGCGGCGGCGAGCGAGCCGGCCGGTCCCGCGATTCCAAAGGCTTTCAGCGGTTTCATGAATATCCTTTCTGGTGGGTGCCAGGTCCTGCGGCACCGCCCGGCAAAAGTGCGGTTTTTTGCCGGATCCGTCGAGCAGTAATTATGGCGCGACGGCACCCGCGCCCAGCGCCTGGCCAGGGCGGTTTGAACGGCTGAACCGATGAGGCGTCCCCTCAACATAAACCTGCGGGAGGCAGGCATAAATTGGATACGGATCTCCCCTGCTCCGGTGGCGTTGGCCGAAGGATCGGCCGGGCGGAAAACGGTCAAAGCACCGCCAGCAATTTGCGGATCTCCCGGAGACGCGCTTTGGCCTCCTTTTTGGTGAGGCGCGGGAATTTGCCCGAGAGGGTGAGATAATTGCCGCCGCGGAGCAGCATGATCTTGTCCTGGCGGATGCGGACCTCGGTGACGGATTTGGAGGCGGCCAGCAGCCGGAGCGAGGTGACTTCGCACAGGAGGTCCACGGCCCGGGGCGGCGGGCCGAAGCGGTCTTTCATTTCCTGCGCCAGGAGGGCGAGAGCCCCGCTGTCGGCCACCTGGGCCAGCTTGCGATAGAACTCGATGCGTTGGTGGGCGTCGGCGATGTATTTGAGCGGGATGAAGGCGGGTGCTTTCCGGACTTCGTGCTCCTCAAAAAGCTCGGGGCCGGTGGAGGCAGACTCGGCTTCCTCGGGGTTGAAGGCCAGGAAATCGATCCGCAGATCCACCTCGATGGTGGGGGGGGCGGGCTCGCCCTTGAGCGCGCCGACGCTTTTCTTGAGCAATTTGCAGTAAAGGTCGAACCCGACGGCGGTGATGTGGCCGCTTTGCTCGGAACCGAGGAGGTTGCCGGCGCCGCGGAGCTCCAGGTCGCGCATGGCGATTTTGAAGCCGCTGCCCAGGCTGGAGTATTGCTTGATGGCGCTGAGCCGCTTGCGGGCGTCGCTGAGGATGCCCGCGTGGCGCGGCAGCAGCAGGATGGCATAGGCCTGGTGCTTGTAGCGGCCCACCCGGCCGCGCAGCTGATAGAGATCGCTCAAGCCGAAGCGGTCGGCGCGGTCAATGATGATGGTGTTGGCGTTGGGGATGTCCAGGCCGCTTTCGATGATGGTGGTGGAAAGCAGGACGTCCGCCTCGCCGTTGATGAACCGGGTCATGACCTCCTCCAGGTCGTCGCTGTCCATCTGGCCGTGGCCGACGACGAGGCGCGCCTGGGGCAGGAGGGTTTTGAGCTTCTGCGCCATGACCTCGATGGTTTCGACGCGGTTGTGGAGGAAAAAAACCTGGCCCTGGCGGTTCAGCTCGCGCTGGATGGCGTCCCGGATGAGGCGCTCGTCATAGGCGGCCACGATGGTTTCCACGGGCAGGCGGTCCTGGGGCGGAGTCTCGATGGTGCTCATGTCCCGGGCGCCGGTGAGCGCCAGGTAAAGGGTGCGCGGGATGGGGGTGGCGCTCAAGGTGAGGACATCGACGAGGCGGCGGAGGCGCTTGAACTTCTCCTTGTGCATAACGCCGAACCGCTGCTCCTCGTCGATCACGACCAGGCCCAGCTCCTTGAAGGCGATGTCCGCCTGGACGAGGCGGTGGGTGCCGATCACGATATCGACCGAGCCGGCGGCCAGGCCGTGGACGACGGCCTGCTGCTCGCGGCGGGAGCGGAAGCGGGAGAGCAGCTCCACGCAGATGGGATAATCGGCCAGGCGCTCGCGGAAGGTATTGAAATGCTGCTGGG